>VGDO01000071.1 GCA_016869645.1 Alphaproteobacteria bacterium | reverse complement strand
GCTCTAGACGAACCCAAACGCCTGCGCCACCAATTCATACGAGCGCACGCGCGCGTCATAGTCGTGCACGACCGTGACGATGACGAACTCGTCGACGCGATAGCGCTCGCCCATCGCCAATAGTCCTGCCTTGACCTGCGCCGGATCACCGACGATCGAGCCGGCCCTCGTCTGCGCGACCATGCGCCGCTCGACCGGGCTGTAGTCGTAGGCAAGCGCTTCCTCCGGCGTCGGGATCGGGCCGATGCGGCCGGTGTGCAGCCTGAGCCGCCACAGCTCGCGGCTGGCGGCGAGGCGGCGCGCCTCCGCCTCGGTCTCGGCACAGGTAACGGAGACGCCGACGCTCGCCTGCGGCTGCTTGAGCCGCGCCGACGGCCGGAAATGATCCTGGTAGGCGCGCACGACCTGCTCGCCGCCGCCGCCCGAGATGAAGTGGGCGAATGAAAAGGCATGACCGTAGTGCGCGGCATAGGCCGCACTGTAGTCGCTCGAGCCGAGCAGCCACAGCTCGGGCATGCCGGCGCCGGTCGGCATGACCGCGACACGCGCGAAGGGATGCTCGTCGGGCAGATTGCCGGCGAGATAGCCTTCGAGCTCGGCGAGCTGGCGCGGGAAATCGTCGGGTGCGGGCGCCTCGGGCACGCGCTGAAGCGCGCGCGCGGTCAACTGGTCGCTGCCGGGGGCGCGGCCGATGCCGAGATCGATGCGGCCGGGATAGAGCGTTTCCAGCACGCGGAAGACCTCGGCCACCTTGAAGGCGCTGTAATGCGGCAGCATGACGCCGCCCGAGCCGACGCGGATGCGGCTCGTTTCCGCCGCGACGCGCGCGATCAGCACCTCTGGCGCCGAACCGGCGAGGCCGCCCGAATTGTGGTGCTCGGCAAGCCAGTAGCGCTTGTAGCCGAGCCGCTCCGCGACCTTGGCGAGCTCGATGGTGCGCGCCAGCGCGTCGGCCGGCGTGCTGCCGGCCGCGATCGGCGATTGATCGAGCACGCTGAGAGTGGGCATGTCAGCCAAACTCCCTCCCTCGCCAAAGGCGGGGGAGGGCTGGGCTGGGGGCCATCGCACTCGATCGGAAGAAGCCCAGCAGGCCCCCTCCTCGATCCTCCCCCGCCCAAGCGCGGGGGAGGAAGTATGAATGGGGTGCCATCAGCTCCCCGGCTCCAGCCCGATCGCGCGCAGGCGCGCCGGGTCCTCGGCCCAGCCCTCGCGCACCTTGACGTGCAGGAAGAGATGCACGCGCCGCTCGAGCGCGGTCTCGAGCTCGGCGCGCGCAGCCGCGCCGATCGCCTTGATGCGCTGGCCGCCCTTGCCCAGCACGATCGGCTTGTGGTTCTCGCGCTGCACGTAGATCACCTGGTCGATGCGCACGCTGCCGTCGGCATTGTCCGTCCACGCCTCGGTTTCGACCGTGAGTTGGTAGGGCAGCTCCTGGTGCAGGTTGAGGAACAGTTTCTCGCGCGTCGTCTCGGAGGCGAGGAAGCGCTCGGGCAGGTCGGAGACCTGCTCGGGATCATAAAGCCAGGGTCCCTCAGGCAGGTTCCTGGCCAGATGGTCGCGCAGATCGGCGACACCGTCGCCGGTCTCGGCCGAGATCATGAAGATGTCGGTGAACTTGCCCAGCTTGTTGAGCTGGTCGGCGAGCGCCAGCAGCTCGGGCCGGCGCACGCGATCGATCTTGTTGAGCGCGAGGATGGCGTTGCGCTCCGACTTGGCCAGCCCCTCGGCGATGGCGCGCGTCTCGTCGTCGATGCCGCGCTGCGCATCGACCAGCAGCACGACGAGATCGGCATCGCGCGCGCCGGCCCAGGCGGCATCGACCATCGCACGGTCGAGCCGGCGGCGCGGCGCGAAGATGCCAGGCGTATCGACCAGAATGATCTGGGCATCGCCGGCCATGACGATGCCGGTGATGCGCCGGCGCGTCGTCTGCACCTTGGGCGTCACGATCGACACCTTTGCGCCGACCAGGCGGTTGGTCAGCGTCGACTTGCCGGCATTGGGCGCGCCGAGAATGGCAACGAAACCGGCGCGGCGTGTCTGCGAACCCGCGTGCTCAGACATTGGGGCCGATCAGGCGCGCCAGCAGGCGCTGGGCGGCGGCCTGCTCGGCCATGCGCTTGGAGCGGCCCTCGCCGATCTCCGGCATCTCGCCCGCGACCGTGGCCTCGACCGAGAAGACCGGGGCGTGCGGCGGGCCGCTGCGCGCGAGCTCGCGATAGTTGGGCAGCGGCCGGCCGCGGCCCTGGGCCCATTCCTGCAGCGCCGTCTTGGCGTCCTGCGGCGGCTGCGCCTCGGCGGTCAGCCGCAAGCGCCAGTGCATCTCGATGAATCGCCGCGCGGGCTCGATGCCGCCATCGAGATAGACGGCGCCGATCGCCGCCTCGAGCGCATCGGCCAGTACGCCGTCATGCTCGCGCGCGCCGGCTTCGTCCTCGCCGCGCGTGACAATGAGGAAGCGGCCGAGGCCGAGGTCGCGCGCGACCGCAACCAGGGTCTCGCGCCGGACGAGCTGCGCGTGGCGCTTGGCGAGCGCGCCCTCGCGTTCGTTCGGGAACTGGCCGAGCAGCAGCTCGGCCACCACCAGGCCGAGCACGCGATCGCCGAGAAATTCGAGCCGCTCGTAGCCCGGTCCACCGCGCCCGGCGCTCGCATGGGTGAGCGCGTCGCGCAGCAGATCGTCGTCGAGGAACACATGGCCCAGCACCGGCGCGAAATCCTGCCAACCCGCCCCGGCCGCGCCGCGCTGCGCCGGGAGGGCGGAAGGCATCGGTTCCGTGCGCTCGGCGGCGCTCATGGGCGGCTCAGTCGACGGAACGGAACAGCCGGGTAAACCGGATCGCGCCCGGCCACTTCCAGACCTGCCAGAAGCTGGCCGAGCCATTGTGCGAGAAGAACAGAATCTGCGCCTTGCCCACCAGGTTCTCGGCGGGCACGAAACCGACCGCGGAGAGAACACGGCTGTCCTGGGAGTTGTCGCGGTTGTCGCCCATGGCGAAGAACTGGCCGGGCGGCACGATATAGATGTCGGTGTTGTCGAGACCACCCTGATCGCCCTGGATCTCGATGATGCGGTGCTTGCGCCCGTTGGGCAGCGTCTCGACGTATTGCGGGACGCGCACGGTGCGGCCGCCCTCGTCATAGGCGAAATCCTCGATCCGTTCGCGCCGGACCGGCTGGCCGTTGACGTGCAGCACGCCCTTGATGACCTGGATGCGGTCGCCCGGCAGGCCGATGATGCGCTTGATGTAGTCGGTCTTGCTGTCGCGCGGCAGCTTGAAGACCGCGACATCGCCGCGCTCGGGCGAGCCCGACAGGATGCGGCCGGAAAACACCGGCGGGCTGAACGGCAGGGAATGCCGGCTATAGCCGTAGCTGTATTTCGAGACGAACAGATAGTCGCCGATCAGCAGGTTGGGGATCATCGAGCCGGACGGAATGTTGAACGGCTCGAACAGCAGCGTACGAATGACCAGCGCGATCAGCACGGCATAGATGACCGTGCGGACCGTATCGAGAAATCCGCCGGATTTGCTGACGACGGGGGAACTCATGAAAGACCGGGTTCGTGTTGAGCGGGAGGCTCGGCGCCGCGACCACCGCCGAGCGTCCAGGATATGCCCCAAATGGCGCGCCGCCGCAAGCGTGCCAACCCCGTTGCAGCCGCGCCCGTTGCAGCCAGGCCCGTTCCAGCTTGCCTCATTCCAGGTCGGCCCGTTTCAACGCGGCGCGTTCGAGCCTGCGTCATGGCGCGCGACCGGCGGCAGTTCCGACGTCAGCCCCCGTGCCCGGGTTGGCGTGAGCCGGCATGGGCACGACCGAGATGATGACGATGGCCTGGGCGAGCGGATGGTCGTCGGTGATGGTCAGGTCGAGCTGGGCGATCATGCCGGGCGGCGTCAGCTCGGCGAGCCGTCTTGCCGCGCCGCCGGTCAGCTTCATGGTCGGCTTGCCGCTCGGCAGATTGACGACGCCCATGTCGCGCCAGAACACGCCGCGCCGGAATCCCGTGCCGAGCGCCTTGGAACACGCCTCCTTGGCGGCGAAACGCTTGGCGTAGCTCGCCGCCCGGTTGGCCCGCCGGTCCGACTTGCCGCGCTCGGTCTCGGTGAAAATGCGCTGCACGAAGCGCTCGCCGAAGCGCTCGAGCGTGCGCTCGACCCGGCGGATGTCGATCAGGTCGCTGCCGATGCCGACGATCACGGGAGGCGATGGGTCCGCCGCGCGTCAGGCGCTGCGCTCGCCCGCGGCCTGGGCGCGCGCCTTGTCCATCAGGGCGCGCATGCGCCGGATGGCGCTGTCGAGCCCGCTGAAGATCGCCTCGCCGACCAGGAAATGGCCGATGTTGAGTTCGACGATGGTGTCGATCGCCGCAATCGGCGCGACCGTGTCGAAGGACAGGCCATGGCCGGCATGGCATTCCAGCCCGATCGCCTCGGCGTGGGCCGCCGCCTTGACGATGCGGTCGAGCTCGCGCGCCTGGTCGGCGCCGTCATGCTCGCAATAGGAGCCGGTATGGATCTCGACGACCGGCGCGCCGAGCGCCTTGGCGGCATCGAGCTGGCGCGGGCTCGCCTCGACGAACAGCGACACGCGGATGCCGGCCTCCGAGAGCTTGGCAACATAGGGGCGAAGCTGATCGACGAAGCCCGCAGCGTCGAGGCCGCCCTCGGTCGTCCGCTCCTCGCGCTTCTCGGGCACGATGCAGGCCGCGTGCGGCTTGTGCTTGAGCGCGATCGCCAGCATCTCCGGCGTCGCCGCCATCTCGAAATTGAGCGGCAGCTCGATGTCGCGCACGAGACGCGCGATATCCGCGTCGGAGATGTGGCGGCGATCCTCGCGCAGATGAGCGGTGATGCCGTCGGCGCCGGCCTGCTGGGCAAGCCGCGCAGCGCGCACCGGATCGGGATGCCGTCCGCCGCGCGCGTTGCGGATGGTCGCCACGTGGTCGATGTTCACGCCGAGCCTGAGATGACGCTTCATTGCTGCCTTCCTACTGTTAGCCATTGACCATGAGCCCAACCGTTAGCCCCGGGCGCGCTCGACCGAGTTGATCACCGGGTTCGCGCGCAGCGCGGCTATGATGTTCGACAGGTGCTTGACGTCCTTCACCTCGACGTCGATCAGCATCTCGAAGAATTCGACCGACCGGTTGGTGATCTTGAGATTGGTGATGTTGCCTAGGTTCTTGCCGATCACGGTCGTCAGGCTGCCGAGGCTGCCCGGCTCGTTGGCGATGACGACGTTGAGGCGTCCGACCAGCTCCTGCGCCTCGTCGGTCACGTCCCAGCCGACGTCGAGCCAGCGCTCGGGGGATTCGGCGAAATTCTCCAGCGTGTCGCAGTCGATCGTGTGGATGGCGACGCCCTTGCCGGTCGTGACGATGCCGACGATGCGGTCGCCCGGCAAGGGGTGGCAGCATCGCGCGTAATGCACCGCCATGCCCGGGATCAGGCCGCGGATGGGGATGGACGTGCCGCTGCCTGCCTTGTTCTGGCGCGCGCGCGCCAGCGGCACGACCGTGCCCGGCGGCTTCTGCGGCTGCTGGCGCAGGCCTGGGAAGACCGCGACCAGCACGTCGCGGCCGGTGACGAGTCCTTCGCCCGCCATGGCGTAGAGGTCGTCGGTGCTGTCGCACTTGAAGTTGCGCAGCACGCCGGCGATCGCCTTCTCGGTAAAGGGGTGGCCTTCCTGGCGGAACGCCTTCTGCAGAATGGCGCGGCCGAGGTCGATGAATTCCGCGCGCTTCTTCAGCCTGACGAAGCGGCGCACGCGCGACTTGGCCTTGCCGGTGACGACGAACTGCTCCCAGGTTGGCGAGGGCGACGAGGTCTTCGACGTGATGATCTCGACCTGATCGCCGTTGCTAAGCTGGGTGCGCAGCGGCATCAGGCGGCCATTGATCTTGGAGCCGACGCAGGTGTCGCCGACCTGGCTGTGGACGGCGTAGGCGAAATCGACAGGGCAGGCGCCACGCGGCAGCGCCACCACTTCGCCCTTGGGCGTGAAGCAGAACACCTGGTCCTGGAACATCTCGAGCTTGGTGTGCTCGAGGAACTCTTCGGGACCCGCGGCGTGCTCCAGAATGTCGAGCAGCTCGCGCAGCCAGCGATACTGCTTGCCGTCGGTCGGGCTGCCGCCGCGCTTGTAGGTCCAGTGCGCAGCAACGCCCAGTTCGGCGATGTCGTGCATCTCGCGCGTGCGGATCTGGATCTCGATGCGCTGGCGCTCCGGGCCGAGCACGCCGGTGTGCAGCGACTGGTAGCCGTTCGGTTTAGGCGTCGAGATGTAGTCCTTGAAGCGGCCCGGCACCATCGGATAGCGCCCGTGGATGACGCCGAGCGCGCGATAGCAGTCCTCGACGGATTCGACGACGACGCGGAACGCCATGATGTCGGACAGCTGCTCGAAGCTGACGTTCTTGCGCTGCATCTTGCGCCAGATCGAAAACGCGGTCTTCTCGCGGCCGGACACCCAGGCCTTGACGCCGTCGCCTTCCACGGTCTTGCGCAGCTCCTCGATGATGCGCTGGACCAGGCCGCTGCCCTGGTTGCGCAGGAAGTCGAGGCGCGCCATGACCGAGGAGCGCGCGTCCGGATTGATCTGCGCGAAGGCGAGATCCTCGAGCTCGTCCTTCATGTCGTTCATGCCGATGCGCTCGGCGAGCGGCGCGTAGATCTCCATGGTCTCGAGCGCGATGCGCCGGCGCTTGTGCGGATCGGGTATGAAATGCAGCGTGCGCATGTTGTGCACGCGATCGGCCAGCTTGACGAGGAGGACGCGGATGTCCTCCGACATGGCAAGCAGCAGCTTGCGGAAATTCTCCGCCTGGCGCGTGCCGTCCGACTGCAGCTCGAGGCGCGACAGCTTGGTCACGCCGTCGACCAGGCGGGCGATGTTGCTGCCGAAATGCTTCTCGATGTCCTCGAGCGTGGCGGTCGTGTCCTCGACCGTGTCATGCAGCAGCGCCGTCACGATCGACGAACCGTCGAGCTTCATGTTGGTGAGGATGCCCGCGACCTCGATCGGGTGGGCGAAATAAGGATCGCCCGAGGCGCGCTTCTGGCTGCCATGCGCCTTCATCGAGAAGACGTAGGCGCGGTTGAGCATCGCCTCGTCCGCGCCCGGGTCGTAGGACTTGACCCGCTCGACCAGTTCGTATTGTCGCATCATGGCGCGCGACCCTGCACGCCACGCTGGGCGGCCGCGCCCGCTCGTGCGTGCGCGCGGACCCGAAAGCCCGGGCGACCGCCCGGGTGGGGCGGAACCGAGTTGGGCTTAGCCTTCCTCAGCCGGTTTTTCTTCCGCGCCGGCATCAGCCGCTTCGCCGTCGCCTTCTGGAAGCGGCTCGTCGTCCTCGTCGTCGGCCGCCGACTGCACCACGCCCGCCACTTCCTGCTCGCTCGCCAGCAGTTCCATGACGTCGTCCTCGGGCACGTCGACCTCGACCTGCTTCTGCAGGCCCTTGACCAGCGCGTTGCGCAGATTGTCGAGCTCGACGGTGCTGTCGGCGATCTCGCGCAATGCACAGACCGGATTCTTGTCGTTGTCCCGTTCAACCGTGAGTTGCCCGCCGCCGCTGATATCGCGCGAACGCTTGGCCGCCAGCATCACAAGCTCGAACCGGTTCGGAACCTTAAGAACGCAATCTTCAACTGTTACGCGAGCCATGCGCAGGATCTCCAACGGAATTGTAACTTTGTTACCGACTATAAGCGGCCGGCCCCCGTGACGCAAGCGATTGACGCATGTTCAAGGGGCATGGCCGTCATCCAGGACGACCGCTTCGCCAGTCCTCCGCGCGATCATCCGCGACCGGGCGAACCACCTGATCGCCGGGCGGCACGGCATCGATCAGCTGGTGCACGCCCCGCCCGAAGCGCGGATGCCGCCAGTCGGGCGCCAGCTCGGCCAGCGGCAGCAGCACGAAGAGCCGCTCATGCATGCGCGGGTGGGGCAGGATCGGCGACTCGCCCGGCGCCGACACCAGATCCCCATACGCGATCACGTCGAGGTCCAGGGTTCGCGCCGCATTGGGCACGCTGCGCGCGCGCCCGAACCCAGCCTCGGTCGCGAGCAGCCGCGCCAGCAGATCGGCCGGCGAAAGCCCGGTGGCGATCTCAGCCAAGCCATTGACGTACCAAGGCTGATCGGAGACCGGCACAGGCGCGCTCTCGTACCAGCGGGCGCGCCTCAGCACGGTGATTCCGGGCCCCAGGGCGCGCAAGGCGGCAGCGCAGATGGCCCGCGGCGGGCCCCAGCGGGGATGGCTCAGATTGGCGCCGATGCCAATGAATATCATTGGCAGGCCTGCATCGCGCGTTCACGCCGACGTGAACGCGGGAAATCGGCCGACAGGCGGCCATACTTCGTGTAACACCTTGATAAGCCCGGTTGTCTGCGGTAGTAAACCGACAGCACAAGTGGCGCCAGTCGAATCATTGAGCTTGCCCCCCAGGGCTGAATATTTGGCGGCGCGTAAAACCTATTCGACCAGATTGCAAAAGGACGATTGCCGATGCGCTACTACAAGGAAGAGCGTCTCGCGCTCTTCATTGACGGGGCTAACCTCTACTCTGCCGCTCGATCCCTGGGCTTCGACATCGACTACAAGAAGCTGCTGAATTACTTCGCCGACAAAGGAAGGCTGATTCGCGCCTTCTACTATACGGCGCTGATCGAGGACCAGGAATATTCGCCGATCCGGCCGCTGGTCGATTGGCTCGACTACAACGGCTACACCATGGTGACCAAGCCGACCAAGGAGTTCACGGACTCCATGGGCCGGCGCAAGGTCAAGGGCAACATGGACATCGAGCTCGCCATCGACATGCTCGAGATGGCCGATCAGGTCGATCATGTCCTGCTGTTCTCCGGCGACGGCGACTTCCGCCGTCTGGTCGAAGCGACGCAGCGCAAGGGCGTGCGTGTCACCGTGATCAGCACGATCAAGTCGCAGCCGCCGATGGTGGCCGACGAGCTTCGGCGCCAGGCCGACCAGTTCCTCGAGCTGATGGAACTGGCGCCGGAGATTTCGCGCGTCCATGCGCCGCGCGAAGGCGATGCCGCACGCGAGGGTGGCGCCCAGCGCGACGGTAGCTTCGGCCACCGCACCCGCGACAACTACCCACCGCGCGAACGTGCCGGCTATGCGCCGCCGCCCAGTCACGAGGCGGGCAGCGCCGAGGCAACGGTGGTGTCGCGGCCGGGGCCGGCCTTCCTGCACAAGCCCTAGCTCGACCAGCGCAACGCAATGGAAGCTGCCTCAGGAGGCCCCCCGGCCTTCCCGGGGCCGGCATTCGTGGGACCTGCGCGCGATTGCCTCTTGTGCGCGCGGCTTGTCGAGTTCCGCCAGCGCCAGCGCATCGCCTGTCCCGACTGGCACAATGCGCCGGTGCCGTCCTTCGGCGGGCTCGACGCAAAACTGCTGATCGTCGGCCTCGCGCCCGGCCTCAAGGGCGCCAACCGGACCGGGCGACCGTTCACCGGCGACTATGCCGGCGATCTGCTGTACGCGACCTTGCGCAAGTTCGGTTTGGCCGAAGGCACATATACGCAGCGTCCCGACGACGGTCTGTCTCTCCAGGGCGCGCGAATCACGAATGCGGTGCGCTGCGTGCCGCCGGAGAACAAGCCGACGCCCGGGGAGGAGCGCAACTGCCGCCCGTTTCTCGTCAACGAGATGGCGGCGATGCCAAATCTCGGCGTCGTCATGGCGCTCGGCGCCATCGCGCACAATTCGGTGCTGGCCGCGCTCGGCCAGAAGCGCAGCGCGTTCCCGTTCCGCCACGGTGCCGAGCACGAACTCGTCAGCGCCGGAAGCGGGCGCCCGCTGGTGCTCGCCGACAGCTACCACTGCTCGCGCTACAACACGAACACGGGCAAGCTGACGACCGAGATGTTCGAGAGCGTGGTGGCGCGCATCGTCCAGCGGCTCGGATTCTAGCGAGCCGCCGTAGCCGTTGATGTGTCATTGCCGTAGCCTGCCGAGATCGTGTCGTCGCCTTCATCGGAAATGACAGTTTCGCATCACGGCAGACTCGATTTTCGCGAAGATGCTCTCGAAGTAATGTCGAGTGGACGACACTGCAAACCACGGCGTTACCGTACAGACCAAGAGTCGAAACCAGTGTCGGGAAGACGACGCACGGACATGATCCGTCGCGATGCGCCGCGCGGCTCCATCCCCGAAAAGAAAAGACGGCGATCGCGTCGGTTGCCGCTCGCGTCAGCCACGCGCGCGCATGATGCGCGCCTTGCTGCGACGCCAGTCCTTGTCGCGCTCGGCGGCGCGCTTGTCGACCTTGCGCTTGCCCTTGGCGATGCCGAGCGACACTTTGGCGATGCCGCGCTGGCTCCAATGGATGTCGAGCGGCACGATCGAGATGCCCTCGCGCTTGACCGCACCTAGCAGCCGGCCGAGCTCACGCCGGCGCAGCAGCAGCTTGCGCGGCCGTCGCGTCTCGTGGTTCCACCGGCTGGCCTCGTATTCCGGGATGTAGCAGTTGATCAGGAACAGCTCGCCACCCTTGTCGGCGGCGAACGCCTCCTGAAGGCTGGCGCGGCCAAGCCGCAGCGACTTGACCTCGGTGCCGGTCAGCATGATGCCGGCCTCGATCGTCGATTCGATGAAGTAGTCGTGCCGGGCCCGGCGATTTTGCGCCGCGATGCCGGCCGCCTCGAGCCCGGCGCGCGACATGGTGCGATCCTGTGATTCCGGCGCCGGCGCAGCGGCGCCCGATGTCTAACTCGGCAATGGTCTAGTTCAGCAAGCCCGCGCCCTGCAGCGCGCTGCGCACCTTGCCCTTGCTCGCCTCTGCGATCTCGCAGATCGGCAGCCGCGTCTCGCTCGAGCAGACGCCGATCAGGCTCGCCGCGTACTTCACGGGACCGGGACTGACCTCGCAGAACAAGGCGTCATGCACCGGCATCAGCTTCATGTTCAGCCGGTCGACATTGTCGAAGTCACGCTTGCGCCAAGCCGCGTGCAGGTCGGCGCACATCCGGGGCGCGATGTTGGCGGTGACGGAGATGCAGCCGTCGCCGCCCTGGGACAGGAACGGCACGATGCTGGCGTCCTCGCCCGAGAGCTGCCAGAACTTCTTCTGCAGCGCGATGCGTAGCCGCATCGGCCGCGCCAGATCATAGGTCGCATCCTTGACGCCGACGATGTTGGGCAGCTTGGCCAGACGCGCCATGGTGTCGATCGACATGTCGACGATCGAGCGCGCGGGGATGTTGTAGATGATGATCGGCAGGTCGACCGCGTCGTGGATCGCCTTGAAGTGCTGGTAGAGGCCCTCCTGGGTCGGCTTGTTGTAGTAGGGCGTCACGACCAGCGCGGCGTCGGCGCCGGCCTTCTTGGCGTGCCGGGTGAGCGAGATCGCCTCGTCCGTCGAGTTCGAGCCCGTGCCGGCCATGACCGGCACCTTGCCCTTGGCGACCTCGATGCACATTTCGGTTACCCGCTGGTGCTCGTCATGGCTGAGCGTCGGCGACTCGCCGGTCGTGCCGCACGGCACGACGCCTTCGGTGCCCTGCTCGATCTGCCAGGCGACGAATGCCTTGAACGCCTTGTCGTCGACCTTGCCGTTGCGGAACGGCGTGATCAGTGCGGTGCAGGATCCGGTGAACGACGTGGCCATGAAGGAACTCCCCAGGGGGTGAAAGCGTGGCGCGGATACTGGCGACGATAGCGCCGGTCCCCAGGCCGGGCAAGACAACCTGGCCGGCGGGAACCGCCTCGCGAAATCCAGCGTTGCGAAACCGGAGAATGAACCCAACGAGACGGCGTTCCGTGCGCAAGCTGATCAGTTTCGATGACGAAACGGCCAACGCACTCAAGCTCCTAGGCGCCGATCGCCGGAAGTCGCTGCAGAACCTGGCGGACGAGGCCTTCGCCGATTTGCTGCGCAAGCATGGCCGACCCGTCCGGCTCAAGGACGCCTTGCGTCAAAGTCTGCGCGACTTTCCGGCCAACGACGGCGGTCACGCCAGGTCGAAGCGCTAGGAGCCCGGTCAATTCGGCCGGTCCGGAGCCGCCGAGCCCCGCCAGCGGCCTCCAGACGCACCCAAGGCTCCGCACCCCAAGGCTCCGGGACTTGTTGCAAGCGGCTCAAACATTTAGAATATCCGGCAAAAGGAAAATGCCGGTCCATCCAAGGGGTACGCGTGCCGAACACCAGCGTTCAGCTATTGGCGATGGCATTCCTGGCGGCGATCCTGGCCGGCGGTGCCCTGCCCGCATGCGCAGCCGAGTCCGCGTCGACCGGGGTCGAAAGCAAGAAGCAGGCCCCGGTCAAAGCAAAAAAGCCCACCGAATCAGCGACTAAGCCGCAGCAAGCCAAGCCCCCGCCCGCCAAGGCGGCGGCCAAGGCGACGACCAAGCCAGCCCTTCAGAAGCCAGCCGCGCAAAAGGGCGGCGTGCGACCTCTGGTCAAGCGCGCCGCCGCGGCGACCCCGGTCGGCGTCGGTGCCACGGCAGCCGCGGCCGCTGCCGCCAATCTGCGCGGCGACTGGAGCAAGGCGCGCGAGCTCGCCGGCAAGGGCGGCGAGCCGCTGCTCGCCAAGGTCATCCTGTGGCTCGATCTGAAGCAGGGGCACGCCAACGGCTCGTTCCGCGAGATATCCAGCTTCATCGAGGCCAACCCGGAATGGCCGCACCGCACGACGCTGCTGCTGCGCGCCGAGGAGGCGCTCAACGGCGGCCAATCCGACAGCGAGGTCATCGCCTGGTTCGACAAGCATCCGCCGCAGACCGGAAACGGCCGCATGCGCCTGATCCAGGCGCTCGACCGCAGCGGCGACCGGGACAAGGCGGCGCCGCAAATCAGGTCCGCCTGGGTGCTCGGCAATTTCAGCGCCGCCCAGGAGCGCGAGCTGATGCAGCGCTGGTCGGGCGTGCTGAGCGAGGCCGACCACATCGCGCGGCTCGACCGCCTGCTGTGGGACGGACAGGGCCATGCCGCGCGCCTCGTGCTGCCACACGTGCGGCATGAATACCGGGCGCTCGCCGAAGCGCGTATCAAGCTGCGTGCCGGCGAGAACGGCATCGCCGCCACGCTCGCCAAGGTCTCGCCGGGCCTGCAGCAGGATCCGGGCCTGCTCTATGACCGCGTACGCTGGGCGCGCGCCAAGGGCAAGGATGACGAAGCGCGCGAGCTGCTCGAGAACCCGCCAGCCAATCTGGTGCGGCCCGAGCTGTGGTGGCGCGAGCGGGAGATCCAGGTCCGCCGCACGCTCCGCGAGGGCAATGTGTCGCAGAGCTACCGGCTGGCGGCGCGGCACGGGCAGTCGGCCGGTACCGGGTTCGCCGACGGCGAATTCCTGGCCGGCTGGATCGCGCTGCGCTTCCTCAACGATGCGCCCACAGCCTATGAGCACTTCAAGCGGCTGCACGAGAACGTCGCCTCGGCGATCAGCCTGTCGCGTGCCGCCTATTGGTCGGGACGTGCGGCCGAGGCACTCGGTCGCATGGTCGAGTCGAAGGACTGGTATGGCCGCGGCGAGCGCTGGGGTACGACCTTCTACGGCCAGCTCGCCGCCGCCAAGCTTGGCTCCGTTCCTGCCCTGCCGTCCGATCCGCGGCCGACTGCGGCGGAGATTCGCGAGTTCAACGCCAAGGAACTGGTGCGCGTCGTCAAGGTGCTCGGCCGCCACCGCCTGACCGACCAGCTCCAGCCCTTCATCTATGCGCTGAGCGACCACGCCCAGTCGAACGCCGAGCGCGCCATGATCGCCCAGCTCGCGCGCGAGCAGGGCCGCGGCGACATCGCCGTCGCGGTCGCGCGCCGCATGGCGCAGCGCGACGGCGTGCAGCTCGTCGAAGGCGGCTACCCCTTCCTGCCCCTGTCGGTCGCCGAGACGCCGGAGCCGGCGCTCGTGCACGCCCTGATCCGCCAGGAAAGCAACTTCGACGAGCGCGCTGTCAGCCGCGCCGGCGCGCTTGGCCTCATGCAGCTCATGCCGGCCACCGCGCGCCAGGTCGCCAAGGACATGCGCGTCGACTATGCCGTGCAGCGGCTGACCACCGACCCGCGCTACAACGTCGATCTCGGTCGCCACTACCTCGGCCTCGTGCTCAACGACTTCGACGGCGCCTACGCCATGGCGCTCGGCGCCTACAATGCCGGCCCGGCGCGCGTGCGCTCCTGGCTGCGCGAATTCGGCGACCCGCGGCGCGGCGACGTCGATCTGCTCGATTGGATCGAGCAGGTGCCGTTCGCCGAGACGCGCAACTACATCCAACGCGTGCTCGAGGGCGTGCACGTCTATCGCGTGCGGCTCAATGCGCCGACCCAGGTCGCCTCGATCGTGCGCCCGAGCGACAAGTGGTGCCTGTTCGGCTGCGCGCCGATGGGCGAAGGACCGGCTCCGGTCGCCGGCGCCCATCTCAAGGAGCTGCCGGCCTGTCAGGGCGGCCAGGACGACGAATGCCGGACGGAGGAGACACTGTCGCTCTCGCTGCCCGAAAGCGTCGAGACCGAGCAGCCGCGTGAAAGTCGCGGACGGGAATAGCCGCCCTTCGCGGCGACAACCTTCAAAAGGACAGGACGATGGCCCATCCGGCCTTTGCCGACATCGGCGCTTGCGTGTTCGATGCCTACGGTACGCTGTTCGACGTGAATTCGGCGGCGGCACGCCGGCGCGACCGCTTGGGCGCCAAGGCCGACCGCCTGGCTGAGCTGTGGCGCGTCAAGCAGCTGCAATACACCTGGCTGCGCAGCCTGATGGGCGTTCATGCCGACTTCTGGAAGGTGACCGGCGACGCGCTCGATTTCGCCATGGCGGTGCTCGACATCGAGGACCAGGCGCTGCGCAACGATCTGATGGAGCTCTACCTCAGTCTCGATGCCTATCCCGAAGTGAAAACGCTGCTCGCGCGGCTGAAGCGAGCCGGTTTCAAGACGGCGATTCTATCGAACGGCTCGCCCGACATGCTGGCAGCGGCAACCGCCAGCGCCGGCCTCGCCGACCTGATTGACGAGGTCCTGTCCATCGAGGCGGCCGGCATCTTCAAGCCCCACCCGTCGGTCTACCAGCTCGCGGTCGACCGCCTGGGTGTGCCGGCCGCCCGCATCAGCTTCCAGAGCGCCAATGCCTGGGATGCAGTGGGCGCGGCCCAATTCGGCTTCCGCGTCGCCTGGTGCAACCGATTCGGCCAGCCGCGCGAGCGGCTGGGTGCGCAACCCCATGCCGAGATCAAGTCGCTCGACGAGCTGCCGGCGCTACTCGGCATCTGACGCGTCCATGACCGCTGAAGCCGCAGCCCATCGCGATTGCCATTTCACGGCGCAGGACGGAATCCGGCTCTACTACCGCGACTACGCGGGGCCGGCCGGAAACGGACACGATCGGCCTGTCGCCCTGTGTCTGCCGGGGCTGGCGCGCAACTCGAAGGATTTCGACGGCCTCGCCCGCCGGCTGATGGGCCGGCACCGCGTGCTGGCGCCCGACTATCGCGGGCGCGGTCGATCGGCCTACGACCCGGATTGGCTGCACTATCATCCGCGCACCTATCTCAACGATCTGCGCCACCTGCTGACGCTCGCCAATGTCCACCGCGCGGTCGTCATCGGAACCTCGCTTGGCGGCATCATGGGCATGGCGCTCGGCGTGCTCATGCCGGGCGTGCTGGCAGGCGTCGTGCTCAACGATGTCGGTCCGGACGTGCCGCCTACCGGCCTCAACCGCATCCTCGCCTATCTCGGTGAAGATCGGACGCAGCCGGATTGGCCGGCCGCGGCGCAGCACCTGCGGCGGATGATGCCGCAACTCTCGCTCAAGACCGACGAGGATTGGATGCGCTTCGCGCGCTGCACCTATCGCGAGGGCGAAGACGGCAGGTTGCACTACGATTGGGATCCCAATATCGTGCGCCCGATTCTGGAGGATCGGGCACCGCGCCCCGATCTGTGGCCGTTGTTCCGCTCGCTGCGCCGCTTGCCGGTGCTCGTGGTGCGTGGCGGAGCATCGGACATCCTGCCCCCCGCGACATTCGAGCGCATGGTCGGCGAACACCCCGGCCTCCGCACGGTGGTCGTGCCCGAGGTTGGCCACGCACCCACGCTGGACGAACAACCGGCCCAAGAGGCAATCGATGACTTCATTGACCGTTGCTAGCACCACCGACCTGTCCGACGTCGCTCCGCCGACCGTCGCCGACGTCGAGGCGGCCGCGTCGCGCCTCAAGGGTGTCGCGCGCGTCACGCCGCTGCTGGAATCGACGCTGCTCAACGAGCGGCTTGGCGGCAGGCTGATCGTCAAGGCCGAGGTGCTGCAGCGCTCGGGCTCGTTCAAGTTCCGCGGCGCCTTCAATCGGCTCTCGCTGATCCCGGCAGCCGACCGCGGCAAGGGCGTCGTCGCCTACTCGTCCGGCAATCACGCCCAGGGTGTCGCCTATGCCGCGCGACTGCTCGGCATCAAGGCCTGGATCATCATGCCGTCCGACGCGCCCAGGATCAAAATGGAGAACACCCGCGCCTATGGCGCCGAGGTCGTCCCCTACGACCGCTACAAGGAAAGCCGCGAGGCGATCGGCGACAAGCTGACGCGCGACAAGGGCGCCACCCTCGTCCGGCCGTTCGACGATCCGGGCGTGATCTCCGGCCAAGGCACGGTGGGGCTCGAGGTTGCGGAGCAGATGAGGGCGCTCGGCGCGGAGGCCGCTGCGGTGGTGGCGCCCTGTTCGGGCGGCGGCCTGATCGCGGGCATCGCGCTGGCGCTCGAAGCGCGCAGTCCCGGCACCAAGCCGTATGCCGCCGAGCCGGCCGGCTTCGAAGATCTCAAGCACTCGCTCGCCGCCGGCCGCCGGATGGAGAATGCGCCGGGCGCCAGGTCGTTCTGCGACGCGCTGCTCTCGGCCTGGCCGGGCGAGATCACATTCCAGGTGCACAAGCGCCTGCTCGGCGGCAGCTTCGCCGTGACCGACGCCGAGGTGCAGAACGCCATGGCGACCGCCTTCGAGTACTTCAAGATCGTCGTCGAGCCGGGCGGCGCCTGCGGGCTCGCCGCCGTGCTGACCGGTCAGCTGCCGGTCAAGGGCCGCACCGTCGTCGCGGTCTGCTCGGGCGGCAACGTCGATCCGGGCACCTTCTCCGCGGCGCTGTCGGCAGGCTGACCTTCAACCCGATGCGATGCTGGTGCAGTTGCGGCCGGCTTCCTTGGCAGCGTAGAGCGCGCGGTCGGCGCGCGCGACGAGCTGGCCGGCACTCTCCTCGTTGCGCCGCCGCGCCACGCCGAAGCTGGCGGTGACCGACAGATCCTGTCCGCTGGCATGCAGCACGGTGGCGGCGTTCGCGTTGCGGATCTTGTCGGCCAGCGCGTGCGCGTCGTCGATTGTGCAGTTCTTGAGCACGGCCAGGTATTCGTCGTCCCCCCAGCGGCACAGAATGTCGGCCGGGCGCAGCAGCGAGCGCGCGATGTCGCCGACGCCGCACAGCACCCGATCGCCTGCGAGATGGCCGTGCTGGTCGTTGACCGACTTTAAACGGTCGATGTCGATGAGCATGATGGACAACGGCTCGGTCGAGCGGGCGGAATCGCCGATCGCCTGCCCGAGCAAAATGTCGCAGGCATGGCGGCTGGCGAGCCCGGTCAGCTTGTCCGTGGTGGCCATCGCCTCGAGGCGCTGCTGGTAGCGGTTGATCGTCAGCCAGGTCGCCACCAGCACGATGACGGTGATCAGGGCGCAGATCGCCAGATTGGTGTAGAGCGTCTGACGCAGTCCGCGCAGCGCCTCATCCTCCTGCTTCTCGACGAAGAGGTACCAGTTCAGCTCGGGAATGAAGCGGATGTTGAGCAAGTGGCTGCCGCCCTGGCGGGAGTATTCGAAAGTTCCCGTGCTGTGCGGGCGCAATTGGGCCGCGATCTTCGACATCCCCTCGCGCTCCGTGATGTTGGCTTCGGGCACGAAGCTGACGTCGCTGACCAGGACGATCTTGCCGTCTGCCGTCACGAAATAGACGGTGCGCTGGTAGCGCTTTTGATACTCCTGGATCAAATTTCGCACGGCATTGACCGTCAACCCCACGCCGGTCGCGCCGATGAATTTGCCGTCGTAGCCGAAGACCCGATAGTTGATGAAGATGGTCATGGCGTCCTGGTTGGCCATGTCGGGGTCGACATTGATCTCGTAGTTGGGCGCCATGCGGCGGACGCGGAAATACCACTCATCGCGCCACTCGTCCTCGTGCACCTTCTTGAGGATGCCGTCGGCGTGGTAATAGGTGCGCGTCGCCTCCGAGATGAAGAAGCTGGTGAAGGCGCCATAGCGCTCCATCACCTCCCTGAGGAACTTGGTCATCTGCTCGACGTCGCGCTCGCCGGCCAGCACCCAATCGCGCATGAAGGTGTCGCTCGCCATCATCGAGGAGATCAGGATCGGGCGGATGAGGTCGCGCTGGATCTCGGAATAGATGTTGTCGGACGTGAGGGGCAGTTCGCTGACCACGATCGTCTCGCGAATGCGCGCACTGGAGGTGAAGTAGCTGACCAGCGAGGTTGCGAGGAAGCCAACCACCAGCAGCACGCTGACGGCCGCGATCAGATTACGCTTATCGGATTTCATGCCCGCTGCTGTCCCGGTGGCGCGTCCAATGAATGGCCCGGCAAGCGGGGTCCACGGGCTTTCGGCCGCGGGCTGCCGGCAATGGGCGCGAGTTTGCCCACCCGCGGCACGTCGATCAAGCCAGCCCCACGTATAGTCTGCCGAAAGTCCAGATTCAGCCCGCCAGGGTCAGCCGGCGGGGGCGACGCTGGGCGCGGCGACACTCGGGGCGGCGACGTCGAACATGCCCTCGTTCTCGCGCTCGTAGACGCCGACGAGGAGGGCATCGACATTGGTCCCGTCGGTCGCCACCGGCAGGATCAGGCGCTCCCAGGTCAGGATCCGACCGTCGAACTCGCCGCTGTAGATGCGCCAGGTCGGCGCCTTGCGGGCGCGCACGTATTCGTATTCATGCTGGATCAGCGTGCGCTGGGCCTCGGGCAAGGAGTCGATGGTGCGGCAGGACATGTTGACGCCGAAGGCGTCGATGAACCCCGCCCCATAGTAGTGATAGTGGAACTTGCTTTCCTCGCGCACGCCGATGATCAGCAGATTGGCGAGCCATGGCTTGAGCGTGGCGGGATTGAGCTCGCGCAGGGCCGGCATCGGCCGGTCGCCCGCCTTGCGCTGCCAATAGGCGTAGAGCTCCTGGCGCTTAGGATGGAGCGTGCGCGGACTGATCGTGGCCATGATTGGCCCAACCTATGTCCGCTGCGCATGTCCAGCAAGCGGCGTGCCCAAGCCCAGCAATTGCGCGGCTTTCACCGGGCCGCGCGGCCTCGTCAGGGGGCCTTGCGCGCGGAGTCGTAGCGAATCGCCGTGATCTCCAGGCCAAGATCGCCGGCCGGGCGCTGCCAGGTCACGACGTCGCCGAGCTTCGCCTTGAGCAACGCGCGTGCCAGCGGCGATACCCAGCTCACGAGACCCGTCGTGGCGTCGGCCTCATCCTCGCCGACGATGGTGAAGACGTGCTTATGGTCGTTGTCGTCGACCACCTCGACCGTCGCGCCGAAGGCGACCTCGTCATGCGGCTGCTCGGCCGGATCGACAAGCTGGGTGCGCTCGAGCCGTCCTTGCAGATATCGAAGATCGCGCTCGAGCGACTTCAAATGGGTCTGGTTGATCGGATCCTCGGGCTTGGCCGCGGTCTCGTCGCGCTCGGCCGCGAGGGCGGCAATCCGCAGCTTGAGCTTCTCCAGCCCGGCCGGCGTAATCAGGTTGGGATGCCGCGACTGCGCCTTCTCGGGAGTGTCGTCGCCGACCTCCTCGTCCAATTCCTTCATGAAGGCTCTGCTCATGACACCCCCTTGTCGGGTGCACGTCCCGGGGCGTGGCCAACCCTCCGGGTTGTGCCATCAAGTCTCGAGCTGGCAAGCGTCCACGTTTTCGCCGGCCGTGCCGGCACTGACCACGCCTCCGATCAAGTTTAGCCCGAGCAGGCGCCCGGCATCCAGATGATTGCTGTCCCAGGGGCCGACCGGGCTGAGCCTGGCAGCCAGGCCGTCGAGGCCGGTCCGAGCCTGCCGGGCGAGGCCCTGGGCCTCGGCCACGGTCACCCGGGCGAAACGCACCCGGTCGCCCGGCCGCAATTGGCCTGCCGTGCCAAGGTCGGCCGAAATGACCGTGGCGATCTTGGGGTAGCCGCCGGTCGTCTGCCGGTCGACGAGCAGCAGGATCGGCTGTCCCGAGCCCGGCACCTGGATGCTGCCGGTCGCAATCCCGTCGGAGATGATGTTGTGGCCGCCGCGGTGCGGCAGCGGCGCACCCGCCAGCTTGCAGCCCATGCGGTCGGCCTCGCGCGTCACGGTGTAGTCGGTATCGAGCAGATTGGCGATCGCTGCGGGGAAAAACTGGTCGTCCTGCGGTCCCAGGACGATGCGCAAAGGCAGGCGCCGTGGTGGTAGCTCGCGCGCATCGAGCGCCAGGTCCGGGCTCTCTGGCGCCGCATCGAGTCCGAGCGGCAGCGCCGCGCCGCGCCCGATCGCGCGGCCGTCGAGCCCGCCCAGCCCGGAGCGCACATGGGTCGCCAGGCTGTCCAGCACGGCAGGCAGAGCAAACCCGCCGGCGACCGCGAGATAGCCGCGCACGGCGTCATCCGCCGGGCCGATGGTGAGGCTCTGGCCGCGCCGCAGCGTGAGGCTGCGCCGGCCCGGTGCCGCCTGCCCGTCAACCGAGATGGGGAAGCTGCCGCCCGCGACCGCCAGCCGGACACTCGTGGCCTCGACCTGCCAGGTGCCGCCGATCAAGGTGAATTCGACTGCAGCGGCGGCGCGCGGATTGCCGACCAGCAGATTGGCAATGGCATGGGATGGCGGATCGGCCGGTCCCGCCGGCGACACGCCGTAGCGCTGCCACAAGCGGCGGCCGCCATCTTGAATGGTCGCCAGCGGGCCCGGATCGACGGCGCGCAGAACGGGCGTGCTCACGACAGGCTGCAAGCCGGCATGTAGGCGCCAGCCTCGGCATCGCGTGCCAATCGGCGAAAGGTCGCGTCCTCGACCGATGTGAAACGGATGCGGTCGCCCGGCCGGAACAGGAAGGGCGGGTCGCGGCGCAGATCGAAGACCCGGGCCGGCGTCCGACCGAGCAGATGCCAGCCGCTCGGCATCTCCATGGAGTTGATCGCCGCCTGCATTCCCCCGACCGAGACGGTACCGGCCGGCACCCTGGCGCGCGGCTCCGGCCGGCGCGGCAGGTGAAGCCGCTCGGGCGAGCCGCCGAGATAGGCGAAGCCCGGCGCGAAGCCGATCATGTAGACGCGATACTCGGCCGAGAGAAAGAGATCGATGACCTCGGACGGGCGCGCGCCGATCGTGGTGGCGACGAACTCGAGATCGATGCCGTGCTCGCCGCCGAACACGGTGGGCACGGTCCACAGCCGGCCCGGCTCGGCCGCGCGGTCACCCGCGCTCAGACCGGAAAGCGCGTTCGACAGAGCCTCGAAACCGATCACGAGCGGATCGTAGTGGACGAGCACGGAACGGTAGGTCGGGACCGTTTCGACGATGCCGGAAAGCGCGCCTGATTCGGCCGCCGCGGCGATGGCCGCGTCGAAGGCGAGCGTGCGCGCGTTGATCGCCGGATCGATCGCGTCGCCGAACTCGACGACCAGCGCCATATCGCCTGCGGGGAGGATGCGGGGCAGCGGCATGTCCGTCGTTTTGGACACCATGATCGGCTACGCGCCTCACCCCGCGCTGCTATACTCGGCCGCAGAGCCGGAACCGGCGAGGGATGCGATGACCACGGTCGATCTGAATTCCGACATGGGCGAGAGCTTCGGCGTCTACAAGATGGGCGACGATGCCGCCATGCTGAAAATCGTCTCGACGGCCAACGTCGCGTGCGGCTTCCATGCCGGCGATCCGCTCATCATGTACGAGACGGTCGCGACCGCCAAGGCCAACGGCGTGGCGATCGGCGCGCATCCCAGCTTCCGCGACCTCTGGGGCTTCGGCCGCCGGCCGATCCACGGCGAGCGGCCGGACGACGTGATGAAGGAAGTCATCTACCAGATCGGCGCGCTGCAAGGCATCGCCAGCGCCGCCGGCCATCGCGTGACGCACGTCAAGACGCACGGCTCGCTCGGCAATCTGGCGGAAGGCGACGAAGGCCTCGCCATGGCCGTCGCGCGTGCGACCAAGGCGGTCGATGCCGGCCTGATCCTCATGGTCACGCCGGGCAACCAGCTCGAGCGTGCCGGCGAGCGCCTCGGCCTGCGCATGGTGCGCGAGGTCTATGCCGACCGGACCTATGACGACAACGGCTATCTGACCTCGCGCAAGCTGCCGGGCGCCGTCATCCACGATGCCAAGGCTGCGACCGCGCGCGTGATCCAGATGGTCCAGACCAGGACGATCACCGCGGTCAGCGGCAAGAAGCTGCTGGTCAACATCGACACGATCTGCGTGCACGGCGACAACCCGGCCGCGGTCGACATGGCGCGCGCCATCCGCGCCGGACTCGAGGCCGCCGGCGTGACCGTCAGCCCATTCGCGCAGACGATCAATTGAGCTTCATGGACCTTCGACCCACACTCCTCCTCCCCTGCGCACAGCGCGGGGGAGGATCGAGGAGGGGGCCCGAAGCGGTCACGGCTCAAGAACCCACAAGGGCCCCCACCGCAGCCCTCCCCCGCGCTACGCGCGAGGGAGGAAGTAAGAACTGCGCGTCGTGACCGCCGCATCACCACAGCGCCCGGTGGCGATCGCCGCCGGCATCGGATTGTCGCTGGTCGCCTTCGCGCTCTACACCAGCAACGACATCGTCGTGAAATGGGTGTCGGGCACTTATCCGCTGCACCAGATCCTGTTTTTCAACACCGTGACCGGCCTAGGCGTGTTCCTGGCCGCGGTCGCCGTGCGGCGCGACTTCATCAATCTGCGCACGCGGCGGCTGGGACTGCACATCCTGCGCTCGCTGATCGGGCTCTGCGGCGGCTTCGGCGCCTACTACGCCTACAAGAACCTGCCGTTGGCCGACGCCTATGCGCTGATCTTCGCGGCGCCGCTGTTCGTGACGGCGCTGTCCGTGCCGGTCCTGCAGGAGCAGGTCGGCTGGCGGCGCTGGAGCGCGGTCCTGGTCGGCTTCGTCGGCGTCGTGGTGATGCTCAGGCCCGGTGCTGGCGTGCTCGAGGTGGCGGCCTTCGGCGCGCTGCTCGGCGCGCTGGCGCACGCCATCAGCGTGATGATGATCCGCCGGCTGGGCCAGACCGAGAGCTCTTATTCCTACGGCGTCTACGGCAACGTGACCAATCTCTGCGTCACCGCCGTGCTGTGCCTCACGCTCGGCTGGGTCGAGCCCAAGCTCGAGGATCTCGTGCTGCTCGGCGGCGGCGGCGTCCTCGCCGCAATCGGCTTTCTGTGCGTGATCGCCGCCTACCGGCGGGCCCCGGCCGCCGTCGTCGCACCCTTCCACTACACGCAGATCATCTGGGGCACGCTCGCCGGCTATCTCATCTGGCATCACGTGCCCGACCGCATCACGCTGATCGGCGCTGGCATCGTGGCTTCCAGCGGCCTGTACATCCTCCACCGCGAGGTGGTGCGCCGGCGCGAGAAGGTCGCAGTCCAGCCGCCGGAAACCACAGCCCCATCCGCCCCGCCCAACGAGCGCAAGGTCTAGGATCCGGTCAACCCTGCGATCATCTCGCGGCGCGCGCGCGCGCCTTCCATCACGAAGCCGATATCGGCGCCGCCGAGCGTGAACTGCACGCCGGTCTTGATGTAACGCTGCATCAGATCCTTCGAGTAGACGCCGCCCATGCCGAAGAACTTGCCGGCCTTCTTCACCGCCGCGGCGACCTTGTTGTAGGCCGCGCCGATCTTGGCATCGCCGAGCTGGCCCGGAATGCCCATGTCGGCGGCGAGATCGTTGGTGCCGATCAGCACGGCGTCGACGCCGTCGACGCCGGCGATCGATTCGACCGCGTCGAGTGCGGCCAGCGTCTCGACCATGACGATGGTCAGCGTCTCCTCGTTGAGGCGCGCCATGATCTTGGGATCGGCGCCATGGCCGAACTCGGCCTGCGGCAGCGGGCCGGTCAGCGAGCGCGCGCCGAGCGGCGGGTACTTGGTCGCCTTGACGCAGGCGGCCGCCTGCGACGCACTGTCGACGTGCGGGAAGATGATGCCGTACACGCCGCCGTCGAGCAGGCGGGCGGCCTGGTAGAACTGGTCGGTGCCGACCCGGGCGACGGGCGTCACGCCGACCGCGAGCGCCGTGACCGCGATCTGGCAGGCGATCTCCTCATTGAGCAGGCTGTGCTCCAGATCGAGGAACAGCCATTCGAAGCCGGTCGCCTTGGCGATCTCGGCGGCGTCCACGCTGCGCCAGCGGTTGACGCTGAAGCTCGCCACCAGCTTGCCGCTCGTCATCAGCGCCTTCATGTTGTTGGGCCGGATCGCCATGGGTGTGTGCTCCTCGTGATTTCGCTCGCCTCGATCTTATGATCCTCGTGGTGAGCTTGTCGAACCACGAGGGCGTCTCCGCCTGACGACGCTGACGATTCACGCCGGAGCTTCGGCAGTGCATGTGGGAACCGCACAGGCGCAGCTTGACTCCAATTTCCGCCAGCGTAACGTCACGATACGACGACGCCACCATATCGCAATGTAGATTTTCCGATGCGCGAACCCGACGATCTGTTCTCGGCCTCGCACTACGCGGCGGTGCGCCGCCCGATCGCCGAGGCGTACAACCTGCCGCCCTGGTGCTACACGTCCCAGCGCTTCTTCGAGCGCGAGATCGAAACCATCTTCAACCGCACCTGGAATTTCGTGTGCCGCGCCGAGCGGCTGCCCAATGCCGGCGACTACATGGCGGTCGACGTCGCGACCGTGCCGCTGATCGTCGCGCGCGGCCAGGACGGGGCGATCCGCGCTTTCTCCAACACCTGCCGCCATCGCGGCTGCGCGGTCACGCGCGGCGAGGGCAATGCGCGCAACTTCGTCTGCCCCTATCACTCGTGGAGCTACACGCTGGCCGGCGAGCTGATCGCCGCACCGACCGACATGGACGAGACGGTCGGCTTCAAGATGAGCGACTACGGGCTGATCCCCGTGCGGCTCGAGACCTGGGCCGGCTTCGTCTTCGTCAACCTCGACCGCAACGCGGCGCCGCTCGCCGACCATCTCGGCAATCTGCCCGAGCTGCTCGAACGCTACGACTGCGCCAATCTCAGGCTCGGCCGGCGGCTCGAATACGACGTGCCGTGCAATTGGAAATTCTACGTCGAGAACCTCAAGGACGCGCATCACGTCTCGACCGTGCACGCCAAGTCGATCAGCCGCTACGCGTCGCCGAAGAAATACTGGCGCGCGGTGCAGCCGACCAACGGCAACATTATTAGCACCTTCATGAGCTATCCCGGCAGTGCGGCGCTGCTCGCGGGCGACACGGGATTTCCGCGCATCGCCAAGCTGACCGACGAGACGGCGGGCACGACGGCGCCGCTCGTCTTCCCCAACCTCTATATCTCCTGCACGACCGACTGCGCCTGGTACGTCTACGTCAATCCGGTCGCGGTCGACCGCATCCGGCTCGAGCAGGGCGCGCTCTTCCCGGCGGAGTCCCTGGCGCGGCCCGAGTGCCAAGAACTGCTGCCGAAATACTTCAAGCGTTTTGACATGACCCAGGCCGAGGACAACGAGATCTGCGCGCTGCAGCATCGCGGCCTGCGCTCGCCCTTCAGCACGCCCGGCCGCTACTCGACCAAGGAAGCGCTGGTGCACAAGACGCATAACTGGATCCTCGACCGCGTGCTCGGCAGCTAGGATAGTCTCGACTGCCACCTGCCACCTACCCCCTCCCCTGCGCCGCGCGCGGGGGAGGGTCGGGGTGAGGGCCCAACGCGGCGACGATTATCTCGCGCACACCGCCGGGATTTTCCGAGATCTCATTGTTCCCAAACCTCAGCACATTCCAACCTTTTGACCGTAGGAACCGTTTGCGCGTTTCGTCACGAGCCAAATCGGCGTGCTGTCCGCTTCAATAATTAGTTTCGCCTCGATGCAGGCAAAGTCAGCAAAGGAGGGGCTGATCGGGTGCTGACGGCGAAAGCGCCGGCCCTCGAGAGACCGGTGGCGCAGCAAGGCCCATAGCGCACGCTCGGCCGCGGTTGGTTGGCTACGAAGAGCGCGTGCACGCTCCTTAGTCTGAACTTTGCCCCATTTTCGAGCTAAGCAATTGAAAGTGCGGGGATTTTGGCTTTGACGGTAGTCATGTAATTTGTTTGAGGGGCTTGACAGGCTGGTTGTGCCGTGATTCAAGCTGCACATGTAC
>VGDO01000070.1 GCA_016869645.1 Alphaproteobacteria bacterium | reverse complement strand
GGCCGTGTCGCGCGGCGTCACGGCGATGCTCGGGCTTCCACATCGTGCACCCCTCGGATACGATTCGGGTGCCCGACAATGAATCACAACAGATTCGTCCGATTCAACAACTTTCAGGATCGGCTCTGAGAGACAAGCTGCCTTAAAGCACTTCATTCACGAATGATTGGATGCCTCATGGTGAGCTTGCTCAGCTTGAGGCATTCTTCAAATCGAGAATCATTTGTCAGAGTCACAAAGCTAACGTCCGGTTGGCCTGCTCGCCAGCGCGTTGCGAATCGCAAGCGACAGCTCGAGCGAGCCGAACGGCTTGGGCAAGGCCTGAATGGCGCCATGCCTGAGCGCTTCCTGGAGCCAGTCATTGTCGACGCTGAGCTGGCCGCCCGACATGGCGATGAACTTGGCCTTGCTGCCGGACGCCGTGGCCTCACGCATCAGCTCGAGGCCGTTGAGGTCGCGCATCACGATGTCGACCAGCACGACGTCGACCGTGGCCTCCTTCAGCCGGGCAAGGCCCTCCCTGCCCGATCCGGCCGTGACCGAGCTATGGCCCAGCGACTTGAGCAACCCTTCGATGGTCTTCAGCAGGGCGGGGTCGTCGTCGATGACGAGAATGGAGGCCAAACTTCCCTCCGCGGGGGGCCGGAGCGCAGCCGACATAAAGCTTACTGCACCCGAAGGAAAAAGGCCCGGCGATTTCGCCAGGCCCAATTCGGTGGACCCTTTCAGCCGGTCGCCAACCACCGGCACGGGCGCCGTGGCAGCCCGCCACCAACGAAAAACGGCCATCGATGGCTGCCTTGGGATTGCAGCCGGCATGCCGCTTCTTTGCCACCCCTGCCACAGCTTGATCCCTCGAATAGGACGCGGTTCTGCGCAATCTTGCAGCGAGCAAGAAAGCGAATTCGTTCCTTTTTGGGATCGTGCGTGTGACCCGTGGAAAATCGGTCAAGCGGATTAACGAATGGCGCGCGCGCGCAGCGCATTACCGTGCGCTAAGCGAAGCTGCGAATGCACAAGAGGTCCGCGCTTCCTATAGGCTGCTCGCGACGAAATGCGACCGCTATGCGGATATGTACGAGGACATGATCGAGGCAATCGAACTACATTCCCGACGCATCGCTCGTTCGCAGCGTCAAAGTCGGGCGTGGGAATGCAGCTTACTCCGGACCACGAGGGCGGATTGGGGACTCATCACACTCCAGGCAAGCATCTGACGGCCCCACGGACAATTCTGATAGCATAACTGGGTGAAACGATACGGTGGCGGCGATACGGGGACAGCACGTTCAATTTGGAATTAGTGTACTGTCACCCTCACCAATGAACTTCGCCCTGCTGCCGACCCCGCCGGCCTCGCGCATGAGGTCGAGGTGGTTCTCACATCACAGTCGGCCCGAACTTTCGGCAACCGAAGAAAAAAAGCCCGGCGATCTCGCCGGGCCCGATTTGGTAGCGGAGGAGGGATTCGAACCCCCGACACAAGGATTATGATTCCTCTGCTCTAACCAGCTGAGCTACTCCGCCCCACGAAAATTCCCTTGAAAAGGTCGCAGGGATTTAAGGCTTGGACCGGGGCCTGTCAAGCCGCCCCCGGCGCGCTGGTGCCAAAGCGCCGGCGCGCATGATCCAGCCGCCGCCGAGCACCCGACTGCCCTCGTAAAAGACGCAGGCTTGGCCGGGTGCGATGCCCGACTGCGCCTCGTCGAGCACGACCTCGGCGCCGCCGGCGCCGGCCGACCACGCGCGAGCCGAAGCCGCCGGTGTCGTCGAGCGCAGCTTGACCTCGAGCTCGCGGCCGGCGCCGGTCGTCGGCAGCGGCGCATCGTCGAGCCAGTTGACGCCGCGCGCACACAACCGCGTTTCGCCGAGCGCCGCGCGCCGCCCGACCACGACGCGACGCGTTTCGGGCTCGATGCGCAGCACGTAGAGCGGCTCGCCGCCGCCGAGGCCCAGCCCCTTGCGCTGGCCGACCGTGAAGTCGATCACGCCCTGGTGGCGGCCGAGCACGGTGCCGTCCTCGGCGACGATGTCGCCCGCCTCGATGGCGCCCGGCCGCAGGCGACGTACGAGATCGGCATAGCGGCCCTGGGGCACGAAGCAGATGTCCTGGCTATCGGGCTTGTCGGCGACCGGCAGGTCGAAGCGGCGCGCCAGCGCGCGCGTCTCGGCCTTGGTCATGCCGCCAAGCGGGAACCACAGATGCGCGAGCTGCTCGGGCGTGGTGCCGAACAGGAAATAGCTCTGGTCGCGGTCGGCCTCGCGCGCGCGGTGCAGTTCCGGCCCCGCCGCCCCGTCGACGCGCTGGACGTAGTGGCCGGTCGCCACGATCTCGGCGCCGAGATCGGCCGCCATGCCGAGCAGGTCGCGGAACTTGACGGTCTGGTTGCACAGGGCGCAGGGCACCGGCGTCTCGCCGGCGACGTAGGCGTCGGCGAAGGCATCCACTACGTCGCGCCGGAAGCGCGTCTCATAGTCGAGCACGTAATGGGCGATACCGAGCCTGTCGGCGACCCGCCGCGCATCGTGAATGTCCTGACCGGCACAGCACGCACCCCTGCGCCCGACCGCTGCGCCATGGTCGTAGAGCTGCAGCGTGATGCCGACGACGTCGTGGCCCTGCTCCTTGAGCAGCGCCGCCGTCACGGAGCTGTCGACGCCGCCCGACATGGCGACGACGATGCGGGGCGCTGCGCTCATGTGGAGACTGCCATTCTGGCATCAGCGACCCCCCACCCTGCCCTCCCCCGCACGGGGAGAGGGAAGAATCCAAAAGCGCCCCCTCCCCCCTTGCGGGGGAGGGTTGGGGTGGGGGGTCGCTGGTGCACGAACATCGCAAGCACGTGTGATGCTCAATCCCGCTCGTCCATCCATGCCATCTGGATGGCCTCGAGGATCTTCTCGTTCGAGCGGTTGGGGTCGTCCTGAAAGTCGGGCAGCGCCATGACCCATTTGTGCAGGTCGGTGAAGCGGATGCCCATGATGTCGACGTCGGGATGGCGCTCCTCGAGCTCGATCGCGATCGCATTCACGTCGGTCCATCTGAGCGGCATGGCCTGACCTCCCAGCCTACTTGTCAACCATCATATTGCGCGTTGCGGCCGGCAGCGTCACGGTCAGCCCGTCGAGCTCCTCGGTGATGATGATCTGACAGCCGAGCCGCGAGGTATGGGTCAGGCCGAAGGCGAGGTCGAGCATGTCCTCCTCCTCCTCGGTCGCGTCCTTGAGCCGCTCGTAGTCGTCGGGATTGACGATGACGTGGCAGGTCGAGCAGGCGAGCGAGCCCTCGCAGGCCCCTTCCAGGTTGAGGTTGTTGCGGTGGGCGATCTCCAGGACGGACAGCCCGACCGGCGCATCCACCTCGTGGCGCGTCCCGTTGGGCTCGATGAACGTCATCTTCGGCATTGCACCTCGTCTCCGTCTCCGGTCTATCAGTCCTTGGCCATCAGTTCTTGGGCCCAACTTCGACTTCGTCGACTCGCCGGCCGGCCAGGGCCGCCTGCATCGCCCGGTCCATCCGCCGCTGCGCGAATGGGCGGGAGACCTTGTCGAGATCCTCGACCGCATCATTGATGGCGTGGCGGTCGCCGCCCGACAATAGGCTTTCGATGCGGCCGGTCTGGCCACGGATCGCAGCCAGCTCATCAGCGGCGAGCAGGGGCTGGTCGGCCTTGATGGCGGCATCGAGGGCGAGCAGGACACGGCGCGCCTCGACGCGCGCCTCGATCAGCAGGCGCCGTTCCATGTCGTCCCGCGCGTTCTCCATGCTGGCGCGCAGCATGTCGGCCATCTCATCCTCGCCCAGGCCATAGCTCGGCTTGACCTCGACGCGCTGCTCGACCCTGGTCGTGCTCTCGCGCGCGGAGACGGTGAGCAGCCCGTCCGCGTCGACCGTGAAGGTGACGCGCACGCGCGCGGCGCCGGCGGTCATCGGCGGGATGCCCAAGAGCTCGAAACGCGCCAGCGAGCGGCACAGATCGACCGTCTCGCGCTCGCCCTGCACGACATGGATCACCATGCCGTTCTGGCCGTCCTGATAGGTCGTGAACTCCTGGGCCTTGGCGACGGGAATCGGCGTGTTGCGCTCGATCACCTTCTCGACGATGCCGCCCATGGTCTCGATGCCGAGCGAGAGCGGTGTCACGTCGAGCAGCAGCGTGTCCGAGCCCGATGTCAGCGCCTCGGCCTGAAGGGCGGCACCCAGCGCCACGACCTCGTCGGGATTGATGTCGGCGAGCGGCTCGCGCCCGAACAGGCGCGCGACTTCGCGGCGCACCATGGGAATGCGCGTCGAGCCGCCGACCAGCACGACGCCCTTGATCGCGGCCGGCGTCACGCCGGCATCGTCGAGCACGTTGCGCACCAGGTGGACCGTGCGGGCGACGAAGGGCGCCATCAACCCCTCGAGCGTCGCGACGTCGAGCCGGTGACGGGTCGGCTTTCCGCCGAGATCGAGCGTCCATTCGCCGGCGGTCATGTTGGTGAGTTCCTCCTTGGTGCGCCGCGCGGCTTGCAAGGCGAGCTTGACCTCGGAGGCGGTCGGCTTGCGCGCATCCTTGAGCTGTGCGGCGCGCTCGGCCAGAAAACGCTCGGCCACGGCATGGTCGATGTCGTCGCCGCCGAGAGCCGAATCGCCGCCTGTGGCCAGCACCTGGAACACGCCTTTCTCGAGGCGCAGCAGCGAGATGTCGAAGGTGCCGCCGCCCAGATCGTAGACCGCGTAGAGGCCCTCCGCACCCTTGTCGAGACCATAGGCAAGCGCGGCGGCCGTCGGCTCGTTGACCAGGCGCAGGACCTCGAGCCCGGCGAGCCGCGCTGCGTCCTTGGTGGCGACGCGGGCCGGATCGTCGAAATAGGCCGGCACCGTGATGACCGCGCGGCCGACCTCACGACCGAGCGCCCGCTCGGCGCGCGCCTTCATCTCGCGCAGCACATCGGCCGAAATCTCGACCGGCGTCAGCCGCCTTCCATTGATCTTGAGACGGACCATGCCGCCCCTGCTTTCGCCGACCTGGCCGTCGCCGGCGTTGCTGTCGCCCGCATCGACCTCGAACGGGAGAACGCCGGCCAGCTTCTTCACATCGGCGACGCCGCGGCCCATCAGGCGCTTGATCGAGCTCACGACGGTATCCGGCCGGTCGGCCAGATGGCGTCGCGCGCTCTCGCCGACCTCGACCAGATCGCCGTCGAGGTAGGAGACGACGGATGGCACCAGCGCCTGGCCCGCCTCGTCGCGCAGCGCCTCGGGCTTGCCGTCGCGCGCGATCGCGGCGACCGAATTGGTGGTACCGAGATCAATGCCGATCGCAAAGCTGCCGTCCGCCTCGTGCGGCAGCGGGGTCTCGCCCGGCTCGTGAATCTGCAGCAGCATCACCGGTCCGAAGCCGCCCGCTTCAAGCGGTGCAGCCGCGCCTCGTCGGCAAGCTTGCTCAGGTATTTGAGCCGCGTCGTCAGCTTGCCCGCGGCATCGAGATCGCCCGTGGCGAAGGCTCGGTCGAGCTCGTCGATGCAGGCGCGGATGTCCTCGGCCGTGCGGCGCGCAATCGCCTCGACCGCGGCGGCATCCTCCGCCTCGGCGAGCGCCTCGCGCATCTCCATCGCCTCGGACAGCAGGACCGGGTCGGTCAAGGTGTTGCAGCCATCGGCATTGACGACGATGCCGTTCAGCCGCAGCAGGTAGCCCGCCCGCTCGAGCGGGTCGCGCAGGGTCTCGTAAGCCTCGTTGAGGCTGGTCGCCTGCTGCTGCGAGAGCGCGCGCTCGCGCGCGCTGCGCGTGGCGAACCGGTCCGGATGGAGCCGCCGTTGCAGCGCGAAATAGCGCCGGTCGAGCTCGGATGGCGCCAGCGCAAAACCGCGCCGCAGCCCAAGCCGCTCGAAGTGATCGAGTTGGCCCGGCGGCTGGACCGCGCAGAACGGCTCGTCCGCCGCGACCGCGGCGCCACACGACCAGCAGGCGAGCGAGCGTGCATGGCCGGCGGGGGGCGCGCCGTCGCTGACCCCGGGGCTGACCCCGGGGCTGACCCCGGGGCTGACCCCGGGGCTGACTCCGGGGCCGACCCCGGGCGTCACCGTTCTCGCGTCAGTGTTGGCCTGCTGGTTCATGGTCTCCGACAATTGAAATCGCCGGGGCGGCGGGCCACCCCGGCGGGGAGCGGTCGTGGTTGGCTGCAGCCGGGCCGGGCGCCCGGCGTCAGCCGATCAGACGTGGCCCGATCACACGTGGAAGGACTCGCCGCAGCCGCACCGGCCCTTTTCGTTCGGATTGCGGAACACGAAGCCGGACTGCAGCTTCTCTTCGACATAGTCCATCTCGGTGCCGAGGATGAACATGGTCGCCTTCGGATCGATCAGAATGGTCACGCCGCCGGTTTCCACCACCTCGTCGAACTTGCCCTTCTCGTCGGCGTATTCGAGCGTGTAGGACAATCCCGAGCACCCCTTGGTGCGCACGCCGATACGGATACCGGCCGAGGGCTTGCCGCGCTTGTCGAGCAGCGCCTTGACGCGCTCGGCCGCAGCAGCGGTCACGCTGATCGCCTGCGGACGCGCCTTCGCTGCCTTCGGGGCCGGAGCCGGCTGCTCAGTTGCCATCGACATAAGATCGACCTTTCCGGCGCGACGTTCAGTCGGCCGCCTTCTGCTTCTTGGCGAGCTTCGCCTTGTAATCCTCGATCGCGGCCTTGACCGCATCCTCGGCGAGCACCGAGCAATGGATCTTGACCGGCGGCAGCGAGAGATGCTGCGCGATGTCGGTATTCTTCAGCTTGGCCGCCTCGTCAAGGGTCTTGCCCTTGACCCATTCGGTGGCGAGCGAGCTCGACGCGATCGCACTGCCGCAGCCGAAGGTCTTGAACTTGGCGTCCTGGATGACGCCGTCGGAGCCGACCTTGATCTGCAGCTTCATGACGTCGCCGCAGGCCGGCGCGCCGACCAGTCCCGTGCCGACGTCCTCGGCGCCCTTGTCGAGCGCACCGACGTTGCGCGGGTTTTCGTAGTGGTCGATGACCTTGTCGCTATAAGCCATGATACTTCCCCTTGCCTGAACGTTTCATAACCGGCGGCTGCCCAACGTGGCTAGTGCGCCGCCCACTTGATCGTCTTGAGGTCGATGCCTTCCTGGACCATGTCCCACAGCGGGCTCATGTCCCGCAGCTTCTGGACGTGGGCCACGATCTCCTCGATCGCATAATCGATGTCCTGCTCGGTCGTGAATCGGCCGATGCCGAGGCGCAGCGAAGTGTGCGCCAACTCCTCCTCGACGCCGAGCGCGCGCAGCACATAGCTGGGCTCGAGCGACGCGGATGTACAGGCCGAGCCGGACGACACCGAGAGGTTCTTGATCGCCATCATCAGCGACTCGCCCTCGACGCAGGAGAAGCTGAGATTGAGGTTGCCCGGGATGCGTTGATCCAGGTCACCGTTGAGGTAGACATGGGTCAGCTTCTCGGTGATGCCCTTGTAGAGCCGGTCGCGCAGGTAGCGCAGCCGCTCGGCCTCGGCACCCATTTCGCGCTCGGCAATGGCACAGGCTTCGCCCAGACCGACGCAGAGCGGCGTGGCGAGCGTGCCCGAGCGCATGCCGCGCTCCTGGCCGCCGCCATGAATGAGGGCTTGCAGCCGCACGCGCGGCTTGCGGCGCACGTAAAGCGCGCCGACGCCCTTTGGCCCGTAGATCTTGTGGCCGGAGATGCTCATCAGGTCGATCTTCATCTCGTCGACGTCGAGCGGAATCTTGCCGACGGCCTGGGCGCAGTCAGTATGGAAGAACACGCCGCGCGACCGGCAGATCTCGCCGATCTCCTTCATCGGCTGGATCACGCCAATCTCGTTGTTGACCGCCATCACCGAGAGCAGAACGGTCTTGTCGGTGATCGCCGCCTTCAGCACGTCGAGGTCGATGAGCCCGTTTTCCTTGACCGGCAGGTAGGTGACCTTGAAGCCCTCCTGCTCGAGGTGGCGACAGGTGTCGAGCACGCATTTGTGCTCGGTCACCGCCGTGATGATGTGGTTCTTGCGGTCCTTGTAGAAGTGCGCGACGCCCTGGATCGCCAAATTGTTGGACTCGGTTGCGCCCGACGTGAACACGATCTCGCGCTCGTCGGCGCCGATGATGTGGGCGATCTGCGCGCGCGCCTTCTCGACCGCCTCCTCGGCCTCCCAGCCATAGGCGTGATTGCGCGAATGCGGGTTGCCGAACTTTTCGATGAAGTAGGGCATCATCGCGTCGAGCACGCGCGGATCCATCGGCGTGGTCGCCTGATAGTCGAGATAGATCGGTGCGCTCGGCCGGTTTCGGCCCCGCTCCGACAGCTTGTCCGCGAGCTTGGACTCGGCGGGCTTTTTCCCGGTCTCTATGGCAGTGCTCACGACTCAAACCCTCCTGAACAGATCTGATCGCCCGCTAGGCAGCGGGCGGTGCGGCCGCGGCGCGAGCCGCGGCCATGTCCTTGCCCGATTTGCCAACGCGGCGCCACAGCGCCGTCCACGCCTCGATGAATCGATCGGTATCGTCGGCGGTCGAGCGCCAGCTCAGGCTGACGCGAACGGCGGAGCTGGCCGCATCGGAACCATGACCCATGGCGCTCAGCACATGGGATGCGCGCACCTTGCCGGAGGAGCACGCCGCCCCGGCGCTGACGGCCACGCCGGCCAGATCGAGCGCGATGACCTGCGTCTCGCTCGCAACCCCAGGCATGCCCAGGCAAGACGTATTGCCGAGCCGCGGGGATTCAACCCCATAAATCGTCGCACCCGGCACCGCCGCCAAGGCACGCCGCTCGAGCGCATCGCGCAACGCCGCCACCCGCGCCGGCTCGTTGGGCTCGGCGGCAATGGCGGAGGCGGCCGCGCCGAAGCCGGCGATGGCCGCGACGTTCTCGGTGCCCGGCCGGCGGCCGCGCTCCTGTCCGCCACCCTGCATGAACGGCGCAAGCGCGACCCGGTCGCCGACAATCAGCGCGCCGGCACCCTGCGGACCGCCGATCTTGTGCGAGGAGACCGTCATCAGATCGACGCCCAGCGCGGCGAAATTCACGGGCATCCGTCCGATCGCCTGCACGGCGTCGCAGTGGACGATCGTGCCATGCGCCCGGGCGATCTCGACGACGCGCGCGATCGGCTGGATCACGCCGGTCTCATTGTTGGCCAGCATGACCGACACGAGCACCGGCTTGGACGCGCCGGCAAGTGCCCTCTCCAGGGCGTCCAGATCGATCACGCCCGAGGACAGCACCGCGATCCGCTGCGCCGAGCCGGCGAGGACGGATACGTGCTCGATGGCCGATACCAGCACCGATGCGGCCGCGGTCCCCTTGAGCGCCAGCGCATTGGCTTCCGTGCCGCCGCTGGTGAAAACGATCTGGTCCGGTCGTGCGCCGACCAGGCGCGCAACCGCCTCGCGCGCGTCCTCGACCATGCGCCGGGCGAGCCGGCCATAGCGATGCACCGAGGACGGATTGCCCTCGAGCGCCAGCGCCGCCGCCATCGCCTCGCGCGCGGCCGGGCGCAGGGGCGCCGTCGCATTGGCATCGAGGTAGGCGGAACTCAACATGGCCCGAACGTCTCCTCTCCCGCTGATGCTACTGGGCGAGCACCCGTGTCGGCTGGGCCGGCTGCGCCGCCTCGATCGCGAGGGACTGGGTAGCCGCACCGTGCCGAATCAGTCCGCTGGTGCCGAGCACACGGTTCTCGACCACGTCGTTGAGCGTGACCGAGCTCAGATAGAGGTGGATCTGGTTGCCGAGCTCCTCCCACAGGTCGTGGGTCAGGCAACGGCTCTTGTTCTTGACGCAGCCTTCGGGCGATCCCGGCGCGCAACGCGTCGCCCGGATCGGTTCGTCGACCGCCAGAATGATGTCGGCGATGCGCAGCTGGTCGGAGGGCCGGCCCAGAAGGTAGCCGCCGCCCGGCCCGCGCACGCTGCGCACGAGCGTTCCCTTGCGCAGCTTCGCGAACAGCTGCTCCAGGTAAGACAACGAAATCTCCTGCCGATCGGCGATGTCGGCCAGGGCCACGGGGTGGCCATTGGTGTGGCGTGCCAGGTCCACCATCGCCATGACGGCATAACGGCCTTTAGTGCTCAGTCTCACGACCGTTTCTCCTTCGCTGGGTTGCCGACGATGGCCGCAGCAACCACACTGTTCGAAATCACGCAGCGGCAATCCCCGCGAGGACCGCCCGCCGCGACCGCTAGTTCGCCGACCCCGCTTGGGCGCGGTTCGCCGGCGCCTGCACCTCATCCCCCATCTGGTCAGCCATCCTGCGATGCGCCGCCCAACGATCGCCGGACACAGCATCCGTCTGTGTCTGCCGTTCCAATTGGTCGAGCCGCGCGCGCAGCGCGGTCACTTCGCCCACCAGGCCCTCGATCGCTCGCGCCACCGGGTCCGGCAGGTCGCGCACCGGCGTGCCATAGGCACAGAACTCCGTTTCCCGCGCGCGCGGCAGCGCCACACGCGCGGGGATGCCTACCACCGTCTCGCCTGGTCCGACCGGTGACAGCACCACGGCATTGGCGCCGACCCGCGCCCCTGCCCCGACGGTGATGGGCCCGAGCACCTGAGCGCCCGAGCCGACGATCACACCGTCCTCGAGGGTCGGATGGCGCTTGCCTCGGTTGAGCGCAATGCCACCCAGCGTGACGCCGTGATAGAGGGTGACATCGTCACCCACTTCGGCGGTTTCGCCGATCACCAGGCCCATGCCGTGGTCGATGAACAGCCGGCGCCCAATGCGCGCGCCGGGGTGGATCTCGATCCCCGTGATGACGCGGCCGACATGGGACAGGAACCGGCCCAGCAGGCACCAGCCGCGAACCCAGGCGCCGTGCGCCATCCGGTAGAACAGCAGGGCATGGAACCCGGGGTAGCAGAAGATGACCTCCAGGCGCGTGCGCGCCGCGGGGTCACGGGCCAATATGGAATCAATATCCTCATGGAGCTTCTTGAACATGGTGCCCGCTGCTGTGTTATGATCCCGGCCCGGTCGGCCCAGGGGGTTGCCGACATCTCCGAGTGACACAGTTGGATATAATTAGCCCGAGTGATTTGGTCAAGTATGACTGGCGGGGAGCACTCGGACCCGATACAAAACACCCTAGTGCCAACGTGGGAATTAGGCCCGCCGACCGCGGCGTGGCGACAGCAAGGGTCTGACTAACGTATGCCCGAGGTCATTATTAACGGTCCGGAAGGCCGCCTCGAGGGCCGCTACCTGCATAGCAAGCAGCCGAATGCGCCGATTGCTCTCATGCTGCACCCCCACCCGCAGCATGGCGGCACGATGAACAACAAGATCGTCTATACCCTCTACCATTCCTTCGCCAAACGCGGGTTCTCTACGCTTCGCTTCAACTTCCGGGGGATAGGCCGCTCCCAGGGCAGCTACGACCGGGGCGAGGGCGAGCTGTCCGACGCGGCGTCCGCGCTCGACTGGCTGCAGACCTATAACCCCAATGCGGCCCAGTGCTGGATCGCGGGCTTCTCGTTTGGCGCCTGGATCGGCATGCAGCTGCTGATGCGCCGACCGGAGATCGCCGGCTTCGTCGCGGTGGCGCCCCCGGCCAACATGTTCGATTTCAGCTTCCTTGCTCCCTGCCCGTCCTCCGGGCTGGTGGTCCTGGGCTCGGCCGACGAGCTGGTCACCCAGGAATCAGTGCAGAAGCTGGTCGACAAGCTGTCGAGCCAGCGCGACATCTCGATCGACTACAAGGTCGTCTCGGGCGCCAACCACTTCTTCCAGAACAAGATCGAGGATCTGGACAAGCAGGTGGATCGCTACCTGGCGGCGCAGTTGAAAAAGCTCGCCGCGGCCCAGGCGGGCTAGCCGCTACGGGCGCGTCCTGCAGCGCCCAGACGGCCGACGCCGTGCGTCGCATCAGCTCTCCAACACCCCTTCGCTCGGCGTGCCGCGGTAGTGCGGCAAGCCATCCACGATCTCGAGCCAGGGCAGTCGCTCGCCGGCGAAAATGTGGAATTGCGGGCGCAGCAGGTCGGCGCGCGCGAAATTGGCGACCATGAGGTGGATGTCGTCGGGCCAGCGCTCGTTCTCGTAGCTGAGCGAGCTGCCGCACATGCCGCAGAATTTGCGCTGCACCTCGGACGAGGAACGATAGCTCCGGGCGGGCGCGCCGCTGAACTTGACGCGGGCGCGCGAAAAGCCGGCGGCTGCCATCAGCACGCCGCCGGTCGCGCGCCGGCAGGTGCTGCAATGGCAAATGCCGACCCAGTTGGGCGCGCCTGCCGCAATGAAGCCGATGGCGCCGCACAGGCAGCTACCGTGATGTGCAATCTCATGGTCGGCCATGGCCTCTCCGTCGGGTCAGCGTTGTCGGGCCAACGTTGTCGGCCTGCGACGATTGTGATAAACCCCGCCCGCTCCAGCAAGTCGTCCTCTGATACGGCAGTGCGCAGCCATGTCCTCGCCTCGCTCCGACTTCGTCGCCGTGATGACCGAACGCGGCTTCCTGCACCAGTGCACCGATCTCGCGGCACTCGACGAGGCGGCGCGCACCGGCCGGATCACGGCCTATGTCGGCTACGACTGCACGGCGAACTCGCTGCACATCGGCAATCTCGTGTCGATCATGATGCTGCGCTGGCTGCAGCAGACCGGGCACCGGCCGATCCCGCTCATGGGCGGCGGCACGACCAAGGTCGGCGATCCCTCGGGCCGCGACGAGACACGCCGTCTTCTGAGCGAGGCTGACATCGAAGCCAACATGGCCTCGATCAAGCGCTGCTTCAGCAACTTCCTCAGCTTCGAGGGCGCCAACGCCGCGCTCATGGTCAACAATGCGGAGTGGCTCGACGAGCTGAAGTACATCCCGCTGCTGCGCGACATCGGCCGGCATTTCTCGGTCAACCGCATGCTGACCATGGATTCGGTCAAGCTGCGCCTCGACCGCGAGCAGCCGCTCAGCTTCCTCGAGTTCAACTACATGGTCCTGCAGGCCTACGACTTCGTCGAGCTCGCCAGGCGCTACGACTGCCGGCTGCAGATGGGCGGTTCGGACCAGTGGGGCAACATCGTGATGGGCGTCGAGCTCGGCCGGCGCACCAACGATCTCTCGCTGTTCGGCCTGACCACGCCGCTGATCCAGAGCTCGTCGGGCGCCAAGATGGGCAAGACCGCGCAGGGTGCCGTGTGGCTCAACGGCGACCGGCTCGCGCCCTACGACTACTATCAGTACTGGCGCAATACCGCGGATGGCGACGTCGAGCGCTTCCTCAAGGTTTTCACCGACCTGCCGCTCGACGAGATCGCGCGCCTCGGCAAGCTGGGCGGTGCCGAGATCAACGAGGCGAAGAAGGTGCTCGCCTTCCATGCCACGCGGCTGTGCCATGGCCAGCAGGCGGCCGAGTCCGCCGCTGAGACCGCGCGCCAGACCTTCGAACAGGGCGAAATCGGCGCCGCGTTGCCGACCATTACGACCAAGCGCGAGCTACTCGAGCAGGGTCAACCGGTCATCAACTACTTCCACCAGACGGGACTCGCCGCCAGCCTCGGCGACGCGCGCCGATTGGTCCGTGGCGGGGGAGCGCGCATCAACGACCAGGCCGTGACCGACGAGAAGCGCATGGTGACTCTGGCCGACCTGACAGCCGAGGGGCTGATCAAGCTCTCGGCCGGCCGCAAGCGCCATGCGCTGGTGCGCTTGGAGAGCTGATGCGCTCTGCTAACGTTCGGGCGCGGGCAAGGGGTATTCGCTGAGACCGGTGCCGACCTGGTTCGGGTCGGGGTTGAACAGCCTGTCGAGGAATGCGCCGAGGAAGCCCGGGGCGAGCGATGACAGGGGATTGACCGTGACGTTCGGGTCGTCGGCCGGGCCGCTTGCGTTGAAGTTGGCGGCGAAGATGCCCTTGCCGCCGGTGAAGATCATGCCGAGCACCGGGATCTTGCCGACCACCTCGTTGAAGCTGTAGGCCGGTATGACGGTGCCGTGCACGGCGATCGTCTCGGCCGCCTGGTCGACCTTGCCGGTCACGCGAATGCCAAGCGCCGGTCCGAATGCCAAGGCATCGGAGAACTCGACGATCTTGCCCGTGCGCTTGATCTGAGCGCTCAGCTTGGTGAAGGTGATCCCCTCGCCCGCGGCGAGTTCGCGGATCCCGGTCAACGAGGCGACGGTCAGCAGGCGCACGAGACCCGGCGTGTTGACCGCACGGAAATCGTGGATCTCGACATTGGCGGTGGTCGGCCGCCCGGGCTTCGTATCTTCGATTGTGCCGGCGACCCGCAGCTTGCCGCCGACCACCCGGTCGGTGATGTCAAGCCGGCGTAGGAGCTCACCTGCCGCATCGGAGGTTATCGTGAGATTCTGGGCGCTGCCCTTCTGCTGCTGTTCAATCAGCAGACGCCCGCGCTCGCCGAGCTTGCCGTCGATCAGCACCAGCCGGGGACGATTGCCGTCGTAGTCGAGATCGATCGTGGTCTGATCGATCGATTGGCCGCCCTCGATGATGACGCGATCGAACCGGCCGCTCACCCGGATCGGCATGCCGCCGCGCGACGGCGTGTCGTCCCGCAAGAACGGCCGCGCGTCGAGCCGTGTGCCGGACAGGCGAAGCGAATACCCGCGCGGCGGCATGGCCTCGATCTTGCCGGTCAGATCGGTTTCGCCGATCTTGAGCCGCGTCAGGCTCGCCTCGTGAAACGCGCCGTTGGTGAACTCGACCCGGCCACGCACCTCGAGCCCTTCCGTGGTGACCGTGAGGTCCGGCACCGTGACCGGGGTGCCGCGCACGAGCTGGGCCGAAAACTTTGCCGTGCCCGCCGTGCCCGGCGCCTTCGACCAGCCGGCGAAATCGGCGCGCAAGCCAGCCGGTCTCAGATCAAGCGAAGCCGCCAGGTCGGCGCGCCCTCCGTTCATCTCCGTGTAGCTGAGCTCAGCGCCGATCGGGCCGGACAAGAACTCGGCGAGATCAACGCCGACGCTGGCGCGCATGCGCTCGTCCGCGGCGCCGGTGACTCGGAACCGGCGGCGGAACGGCGCACCGTCGGTGAAGTTCTCGCGCCATTCGACCTGCGCGGGATGGCCGTTCAGCTTGAGCCCGCCGTCGAGCGACATGCCGCGCCCGTCCAGCTTGAGCGCCAGCATCCCTTCGCTGATCGCCAGGCCGAACATGCCGCGCGTCTGCGACACGTCACGCAAGTTCGCCGCGGCCGCGACCTTGACGTCTTCCTTGGTCAGCTTTTTCTCCAGCGGCAACTCGAACACAAGCCGGGCGGCCGCACGGCCGCCAACCTCGGACGGCGTCATGTTGAAGCGCCGCGCGAAGCGCAAGGGCTGGGTATCCAGCACCTCGAGCGCGTCACGGATCGGTCCCGACACGACGATCTCGCTGGTCAAATTCTGGTCCTTCACGTCGAGGCCGGTGATGCCGATCGTGGCGTGCTCGACGCGCAACTGCTTCAGGCCACCGTGGCGCACCGCGAGGTCGAAGCGCTCGCGCGTGAAGGTCGCCGTGCCGTTGACCCCGGTCACCGGCGGCAGCGGGCGGAAATAGTGGACCGAGAGGCCCTCGTAGCTGAGGTTGCCCGTCACGGATTCGACGAACGGCTTGGGATTGTCCGAGGTCGGCAGGCGCAGCACGATGGCGGCACGCGCTTCGGGTACGCGCCCGCCCAGGATGTTCGGCACGATCCAGTTGCGCGCCTCCACGGCAAGCGCCGCGGGCCAGAGCTGCGGCAACCGCTCGAGCGGCACGTCGCGCAGCACGGCCAGCGCATTCATGCGACCGGGCATGCCCAGCGCGCTGCCGGTCATGCCCGTCACCATGCCGTCGACCGTCACCGTCGGGCCACCGAGATCGAGGAACAGGCGCTCGACTTCGAGCCGCCCGGCAGCGATGTCGGCGATGCCGCGCGCTTCCATGCGCGCAACCGACAGTGGCTCCTCGTAAAGTTCGGGAAGCGCCAAAGTTCCCGCTGTGCCCGCGAGCTCGAAGCGGACGGCCTGGAGCTGCAGGGCGGAATTCAGGCGCAGCGACGCGATGCCGCTGACTGGCAGGCGAACGCGATCGAAAGCGGCCAGCACAGGCGTCTCGCTGCCGATCCAAGCGGGCTCGAGGTCGGCGATCGCCAGCGTGACGTCGATGCTGTCGGCGCCGGGGCGATAGAGAAGATCGCCCTCGAAGCTCGGGCGCCGGCCGGCCAGATCGAGCGTGACGGCCATGCTGGCGCGGACCCCGGCGTCGTCTCGCGTCAACCGTATGTCGGCACGCGGCGCGCGCCATACGCGCTTTGCCATGCGGTCGTCGAGCGCGAGCGAGCCGCCACGCAGGCTGACCCGCTTGAGATAGCTGAGCGCGCGCTCAGGCCGCGGCGGCGCAAGCAGCTCGCCGACCAGCAGCGCGGCGAGCGCGCCCTGGTCCTGTTCCGGCGGGCTGTCAAGGTCGGCGGTCAGCGCGAGCTCGAGCCGCCCGCTTTCGGTGCGCACTAGGCGCGCGCTCGGTCCGACCAGCTCGATCTCGGTGGGTGCGAGCAGCCCGCGCAGCATGGCGAGCCCGCTCAACCGCACGGCCAGCACAGGGACGGAGGCGATCTGACGGTCAAGGGCATCGTGCGCGCGCATCTCGAGGGCACGCACGACCAGCGTGTGGTCCGTGCTGCGCCAGGCGAGCTCCGCCGATGCGATCGTCACCTTGATCTCGCCGCCTTCGCTCGACAAGGCGCGCTCGATATGGGGCTTGAGAAAGTCGAGCGACACCGGTCCGGTCGACAGGCGCCAGGCCGCGAGCGCGCCGAGCACCGCCAGGCCGGCAATCAAGCCGCCGAGCAGCTCCAAGGTCAGCTTGGTCGTGCGCCGGATCATGTCAGCAAGCGCTTTCCGGGCGGCCGGGCCGGCCTAACCTGTCCCAGCTTGACCCCCGCGTGCTTGACCCCCGCGTGCTTGACCCCCGCGTGCTTGACCCCCGCCTGCTTGACCCAAGGGGGGCGGTCGCGCACTGTGGCAACGGGTTGATGCGGCCAGTCATGTCGGACAAACGTTTTCTCTCTTCCATCCGCGAACTGCCGCGCCCCGGCGATCCGCAGGCTGCCGATCTCGGCGTGGCGAGTTGGCGCGAGCATGCCGCACAGGCCGAGGACCCCGCGCTTGCCCAATTCGGGCGGGAACTGGCTGACGACGCTACTGGGCATCGGCTGCTGCGCTCCCTGTTCGGCAACAGCCCCTTTCTGGGTCATACGCTCATCCAGGAAATGGCCTTCTGCCGCCACCTGGTGGTTCGGGGTCTGGACTCAACATTCGCCGATTTGTGCCGCGGCATCAACGGACAACTAACCGGCGGGGATGGGGTCGGGACGGATCGAAGCCAGCTCATGACCGGCTTGCGCCGCGCACGCCGGCAGGCGGCGCTCCTGGTCGGGCTGGCCGATATTTCGGGATTGTGGCCCGTCGAACGCGTCATCCGGTCACTCAGCGACTTTGCCGACGCCGCCATCAACGCGGCCGCCTGTCATCTGATCCAAGCGGCGGCGGCGAACGGCAGCATCGTGCTGCCGCCCTGCGCCGACGCCACGGGCTCGGGCATCGCCGTCTTCGGCATGGGCAAGCTGGGCGGACGCGAGCTCAACTATTCGAGCGACATCGATCTGATCGTCTTCTACGACAGCGCGATTCTCAGAGGCTCGGATCCGGACGAGCTGCAGAGCCGCATCGTGCGGGTCATCCGCGACCTCGTGCGCATGCTCGAGGAGCGCACGCGTGACGGCTACGTGTTCCGGACGGACCTCAGGCTGCGCCCGGACGCCGGGGTGACACCAGTCGCCATGTCGATGGACGCCGCCGAGCTCTACTACGAGAGCATGGGCCAGAACTGGGAGCGCGCCGCGATGATCAAGGCGCGCACCGTGGCCGGCGATCTCGGTGCCGGACAGGCTTTTCTCGCGCGGCTGCGCCCTTTCCTTTGGCGCCGCCATCTCGACTTCGCCGCCATTCAGGATATCCATTCGATCAAGCGCCAGATCCAGGCCCATCGCGGCGGCGCAGACGTCGCCGTGTTCGGCCATAACGTCAAGCTCGGCCGCGGCGGTATTCGCGAGATCGAATTCTTCGCCCAGACCCAGCAGCTCATCTGGGGCGGGCGCGATCCGCGCCTGCGCGTCGCCGCGACCTGCGACGCGCTTGCGGCACTGGCGGCGGCGGGCCGCATCAAGCCGACCGTCGCCGACGAACTGACGCGAGCCTATCGCTTCCTGCGCAAGGTCGAGCACCGGCTGCAAATGGTCGACGATCGACAGACCCATGCGCTGCCCGCCGACGAGGCCGGACTGGCGCGTCTGGCGGCGTTCATGGGCTATGCCGACACGGAGAGCTTTCAGAGCGAGCTCCTGGCCCAGCTCAACACGGTGAGCGACCGCTACGCCGCGCTGTTCGAGGAGGCTGCGCCTCTGTCCGGACCCGGCAACCTGGTTTTCACCGGCACGGAGAACGACCCCGAGACCGTGCGCACGCTGGAATCCCTCGGCTTCCGGGATGGCAACGCCGTCGCCGCCACCGTGCGCGCCTGGCACCATGGCCGCTATCGAGCCATGCGCAGCGAACGCGCGCGCCAGCTCCTGACCGAGATCAAGCCAGCGCTGATCGCGGCGCTGGCGCGCACCGCCGATCCCGCCGCCGCCTTTCACCGCTTCGATGCCTTCCTCGGCCGGTTACCCGCGGGCGTGCAACTCTTCTCGCTCTTCCATTCGCATCCGGAGCTGCTCGATCTCGTCGCCGAGATCATGGGCGACGCCCCCGTGCTCGCCGAGCAACTCGCGCGCCATCCGATCCTGCTCGACGGCGTGCTCGCCGGCGACGCCATGGCGGCACTGCCCGACGTCTCGGTGCTGAGCGATGATCTCACGCGCGCGCTGACCCAGGCCGGCGACTTCCAGGATGTTCTCGATCTCGCCCGCCGCTGGGCCAACGACCGCAAATTCCAGGTTGGCCTCCAGCTCCTGCGCGGCGCGCTCGACGGCGAAGCGGCGGGCGCCCGGCTCGCCGACATCGCCGACGCCGTGATCCTCGGCATGCAGCCGCGGGTCGAGGCCGAATTCGCGCGCCAGCATGGCGATTTCCGACCCGGCGGCATGGCAGTCATCGCCATGGGCAAGCTGGGCGGGCGTGAGCTGACTGTCGCATCCGACCTCGACCTGATCTTCGTCTATGCCGTCGGTCACGATGGCGAGGGCGACGCCTCCGGCAACGAGGCCGTGGACGAAGCCGTGACGATCCAGTCGAACGGTGCCAAGCCGCTCGCGCCGATGACCTACTTCACGCGGCTCAGCCAGCGCCTCACCGGATCGCTTGAGGCCCAGACCGGTGAAGGCAGCCTTTATCAGATCGACCTCCGGCTGCGGCCGTCGGGCAACAAGGGGCCGCTCGCCTGCACGGTCGAGAGCTTCGAGGCCTACCAGGAGAAGGACGCCTGGACCTGGGAGCACATGGCGCTGACGCGGGCCCGTGTCGTGACCGGATCACCGCCGCTGCGCCGGCGCGTCGAGGCGATCGTGCGCCGCCTCCTGACCCAGAAGCGCGACGTCGAGAAGCTCGTGGTCGACGTCGCCGAGATGCGTGCGCGCATTGCGCGCGAGCACCGAGTCAAAGGGCCCTGGTTCCTCAAGCACACACGCGGCGGGCTGGTCGACGTCGAGTTCCTCGCTCAATACCTCCAGCTTCGCCATGCCGCGCAGATTCCGGAGGTGCTGTCGGCCAACACCGTCGAGGCGTTACGACGCCTGGCGGCCCACGGCGCCATCCCGGCCGCCGCCGGCGAGGAACTCTCCGCCGCGGCACGGCTGCTTACCCGCGTGCAGGGGCTGATCCGGCTGACCGTGGGTGAAGGGCTCGACGAGACCGTCCTGCCGGCCGGCCTCAGGGCGCGACTGGCGCGGGCCGGCGGCGTCGACGATCTGGACCAGCTCAAGGACCGGCTCGGCCGCGCGATGGCGCATGTGCGGCGGCATTTCGACGACTTGATCGAGACGCCGGCGGCGCGCTATCGATCGGTATCGAATCCGGAGGAAGCGAAATGAGAAAGAAGGCCGCGGCCAGGCCCGAAGTCAGCGCAAGGACGAGCGCTGGCAAGAAGAGCCCCGCCAAGTCGGGTGCGCCCAAAGTCGGCGCAAGCAGCAGCGATCCGCTGCTCGGCAAGCTGGCGCCCGATTTCACCATGGCGACCGATGGCGGCGGCGGCGTCACGCTGTCGAAGCTCAAGGGCCAGCCGGTCGTGCTCTATTTCTACCCGAAGGATAACACGTCCGGCTGCACGGCCGAAGCCTGCGGCTTCCGCGACAACCTTGCCCGGTTCAACCGCGCGAACGCGGTGGTCATCGGCATTTCCAAGGACAGCCCCAAGAGCCATGACAACTTCAAGGCCAAGCAGGGGCTGAACTTCACGCTCGCGTCCGACGAGGACGGCAAGGTGTGCGAGCGCTACGGCGTGTGGATCGAGAAGAGCCTCTACGGGCGCAGATACATGGGCATCGATCGCGCCACCTTCATCGTCGACGCCCAGGGCAGGATCGCGCGTGCCTGGCGCAAGGTGAAGGTGCCGGGCCATGTCGACGAGGTGCTGAAGGCGGTGCAGGGTCTCTCCTGACGCCCTCGTTGCGTCACAGCGGTCTCGGGAGGCGCGACCACCGCCGAGCCGGCCCTCGGCGGTGACATGGTGACGTCGCGAGACAGGGCCGACCTACCGGAAGCGGTCGTCCTTCGAGCTGCCGCGCGAGCTGCCGGAACGACCGGGCACGCCGTCATGCGGGCCATTGCCGAAGCCGTTGTTGCCGCGGCGATGGCGATGACCGTGGTCGTGGCAAGGGGGCGGACCGCCCACGCCGGAGCCCGCCGCGGCGAAGCTTCGCTCGGCCGCGGACAGCATCATGGCAATCGCAGGCGGTGTCGCGGCTGCGAACTTTCCGCAGGTCGCGAGAAAGTGCCGGCGAGCAGCCACCATCTCGGTTTGCTTCTGATCAGAATTCATCACATCACTCCTCGAGTCGCTGATGCAAAGCCCCTTTGATGGGACTTCGCTCGACAGTGGCGACGGCAGCGGAACAGGGACAGTGATCGTTCTGTGACACCCGGCCGGCCATTGTTGTGGCAATCGGTCTCCGGCGTCTGCTAGCGCCGCGGTAGCACGTCCGGATTGACCACGTTGATGGGCTGGCCGCGCGCATAGGCGACGATCTGATCGAAGATGTCGGTGAATTGGATTTCGTATTCGTCCGCCGTGACATAGCCGATATGCGGCGTTGCCAGGACGTTGGCCATGTTGAGCAACGGGTCGGACGGATCGCGCACCGGCTCCTTGTCGAACACGTCGACCGCAGCCATTCCCGGACGTCCTGCGCGCAAGGCGGCGACCAGAGCGCCCGCCTCGATCAATCCCGCCCGGCTGGTGTTGACGAGGAGCGCGCTCGGCTTCATGCGCGCGAGATCGGCGGCCGTGACGATGCCGCGGGTCGCCGGCACCAGCCGCATGTGCAGCGAAACGATGTCGCAGGATTGGTAGAATGCGCGCCGGTCCGGTGCGGTTGCGTAGCCGTCCGCGCGGGCGCGCTCGCGCGTGGCGTCGCGCGCCCAGACGAGCACGTCCATCCCGAACGCCTTGCCGTATCCGGCGACGACACTGCCGATCCGTCCGTAGCCATGGATGCCCAACGTCTTGCCGCGCAGGCTTTGGCCGACGCCCATCTGCCAGTCCCCGGCCTTGAGCGCGGCGGCCTGCTGCGGGATCTGGCGCATGGCGGCGAGCACGAGCGCCCAGGTCATTTCCGCCGCGGCGTAGGACGGCGTGCCCTGATGCATGCTTGACGACACGGTCACGCCGTTGCGCGTGCAGGCGTCGATGTCGATGTGCGGCCAGACGCTGCGCTGGCTGATCAGACGCAGCTTCGGCAACCGGTCGAGCAGCCCCGCGCGGATCGCCGTGCGTTCCCGGAACAGGACCAGGGCTTCTGTCTCGCGCAGCCGCTCGGCCAGGACACCTTCATCCTCGACGTGGTCGGTCCACACGGTGACGTCGTGCCCGGCCAGCTTGGCGAAGCACGGCAGGGTTCTGAGCGTGTCGAACCAGTCGTCGAGGATCGCGACCTTCATGCCGGCGCGCGATGGGCGCGCAGGAACTCCCGGCCGGCACCGGTCAGCACGACCGATGGCACGCCGCTGCCGCTGCGCTCGCGCCGCACCAGCCCGTGGTCGACGGCATCCTCCCAGACCGGCAGGCGCGGGCAGCTCGTGCGCCACGTGGTCATGACCTCGTCATAGGAGCGCGGGCCGGCGTCGATCCATTCAAGCAGGTCGAGCACGAGGGTGTCGGGCGCGTTCATGGGCCCAAGGCTAGCAAGCGGCCGCCCGATTTGCCAACATATGGAAAGGGTATTATCCATATATACGGAGTATGGATCATGGATTTGCGCCGCCTCGCACAGTTCGCCGCCGTCGCCCAGGAAGGCAACGTCACCCGCGCGGCGGCACGACTGGGCATCCAGCAGGCGCCGCTGAGCCAGCAGAGCAAGCTGCTCGAGCGCGAGATCGGCGCGCCACTGTTCGTGCGCAAGCCGCGCGGAATGGAGCTCACGCAAGCCGGGCGAGCGCTCCAGCGCGAGGCGCGCGCCGTGTTCCTGCAGCTCGACAAGGCCGTTGCATCGACGCGGCGTGCCGCCCGCGGCGAGGAAGGCGTACTCCGCGTCGGCCTGACCAGCTCGGCCTGTTTTCATGCCTTTCCGCCCATGGCCATCCGCACCTTCCGCGCCGCTTATCCATACGTCACGGTGCAGTTCGAGCAAGGAAGCACCCCGCAGCTCATTGAATGGCTGGCCGGCGAGCGAGTCGATGCGGCGTTCATCCGCACGGCTCTCGGCCCGCCGGAGGCGGTGCGGGTCGCGGCACTCGTCGAGGAGCCGATGGTCGTCGCGCTGCCGTCACGCCACAGGCTGGCCAGCGCCAACGCCGGGCGCGCACTGACCCTCAGATCCCTGGCGCGGGAGACCTTCATCGGCTATCCGCGCAGCGCCGGCGCGGGCCTCTATGACGCGATCATCGCGGCCTGTATGGCCAACGGTTTCAGTCCCAGCATCGGCTACGATGCGCCGCAGATGGTCACAACGCTGAGCCTGGTCACCGCCGGCCTCGGCATATCGATCGTGCCGCACTCGATGCAGCGCGTCCGCCTCGACGGCGTCGTCTACCGGCCGCTATCGGGACCGCGCCAGCCGCGCGCGCAGCTAAACCTGGCGACGATGCGCGACGCGCCGTCAGGTTCGCCGGTCCATGCCTTCGTGCGGCTGGCCGAGAGCGCCGTCGCGTCCTTCGCGGAAGACCAGTGAGCGACGCCTCACCCCACGTGAATCTCAGGACCTCAGCTTGACGTCGCGCAGGCGGATCAGCGCATCGGGGTAGGGGGTGAACCCCTCGAGCTTGCTGTTGAAGCCCCAGATCCACTTCACGTGCCAGAGATAGATGATCGGCTTCTCGTCGGTCAGGATCTCCATGACGCGCGCATAGTGCTTCTTGCGCTCGGCGCGATCGGCCGTCGCGCGCGCCGCGTCGAGCAGTTTGTCGACCTCGGCATTGCAATAGTGCCCGTCATTGCCGGGCACCTTGCAGGCGAGCAGCGTGTGGATGTTGGCGTCGGCATCGATGCGGCCCGACCAGCCGACGAAGTCGCCGTCGAACTTCCCCTCGCGCGCCTGGGCCAGCATGGTGACGAACTCGATCATCTGGAGCTTGAGGTCGATGCCCGCCTCCTTGGCCATCGCCTGGATCATCTCGGTCGCCTGGCGCGACTCCGTCGTGTTCGGTACGAGCAACGTCATGGCGGGATTGGCGACGCCCGACTCCCTGATCAGCGCCTTGGCCTTGGCAAGGTCGCGCGCCGGGACCGGAATCGACTTGTTGTAGAAGAAATTCTCCGGCGGCACGGGCTGATTGCCCACCGTGTACTCGCCGGCATAGACGACCTGGTTGATGGCGTGGCGGTCGATCGCGGCATCGAGCGCCTGGCGCAGCTTCTTCTCGCGGCTGAACGGCGCATTGGAGCGGTCGCCATTGGCGATGTTGAGGGTGAGGCCGCTGTAGCCCATCCCCGTGATCGAGGCCGTGCCGAGGTTCCTGTTCCGGCGCAGCTGCGCCAGATCGTTGGCGGCCATGCGCTCGATCAGGTCGAGCTGCCCGGCCTGGAGATTGGCGAAGCGCACCGTCGTGTCTGGAATCGGCAGGAAGACGATGCGCTGGATGTGATAGCGCGGCGCGTCGTAGTAGTCGGCGAACTTCTCGAGCACGATGCGGTCCTGGATGACGCGTTCGACGAACCGGTAGGGACCGGCGCAGACCGGCTTGTTGCCGAACTGCGCGTCGCCGGCCGCGGCCACCGCCTTCGGCGACACGATGATGCCGGCGCGGTCGGCGAACTGCGCCAGCAGCGGCGAGAACGGCAGCTTCATGTCGATGCGCACGGTGACGTCGTCCACCACCGCGACGTTCGACACCGCGCTGATCTCGCTCTTGCGCCGGCTGTCCGGCAGCGTCAAAGCGCGGTCGAGGCTGAACTTGACGGCCGCGGCATCGACTCGCTCGCCGTCATGGAACCTGGCGTCGGTCCTGAGCTTGAAGGTGATCGACTTGCCGCTCTCGTCGGTCTGCCAGCTCGTCGCCAGCATCGGCACGATCGACTGGTCGGGCGCGATGTCGACCAGCTTGTCGCACAGGGCCTGCATCACGATGCGGCCGACGAAGCTCCAGTTCTTGGCGCCGTCGAGCGTGTCGGGGTCCTCCTGGAGGCCAATGCGCAAGGTCTGCGCCGCCACGCCGTTCGCGAGCAGGCATGCCGATACCGCGAGTGCCGGGACGAGCCGAGACATGCTGCCTCCCCTGCCGCGCATCGATCGGCGGCCGCTTGATGTTGCGTGCGCTTACGATATCAGGCGGACAGAGCGCCGCAAGCGGCCGGTCCCGGTGGTTACCGCAACACGCGCACGGGAATCGTGTTCAGCACCTTTTTGAACTGCTTGTTGGAGAGCTCGAGCGCGTATTCGCCCTCCTTGGCCGGCGTGAAGGCGAAATCGTAGGTCTCGCCCAGGCTGACCAACTGGCTCGCCTTCCGTGCGCCGCGGCGCGGCGCGGGCAGGTCGCGCCCGTCCTTGGCCAGCGGGCGCCAGGTCGCGAGCTCTGCGCCGCGCTTCAGCTCGACCGACAGGTTCACCTCGAAGCTGTGCACGTTGATGATGCGCAGCCGGTGGCGCTGCCCGGCCTTGAGCATGAGCGGCGCCGGCGGGTTGACGCCGTTGACGAGCGCGAACTTGCCCTGGTCCTGCAAATTGGGTGGCGAGGTGACCAGCACGATGTGGTCGCGTTTAGGATCGTATTTCTGGCCGGGCCGCAGGACGATCAGCGGTCCGGACAGACCGGCCTCCTGCTGCTCAGCATCGTTCATGTGCGTATGGTAGATGAACGTGCCCGCGCGCGGTGGTGTGAAGCGCACGGCGAACGACTCACCCGGATGGATCATCGGTACCTGGCGCCGCGCGTCGCCGCCGAAGTCATGGACGCCATCATAATAAGAAGCGAGCTCGATACCGTGCCAATGCACGGTCGTATGCTCGCGGAGACGGTTGCGCACCACGATCTCGACCGGCTCGCCACGCGTCAGCACGATCAGCAGGTTGGCGCCGCGCATTCCTTCGCTCGGGTCGGTTACGCCGCTCAACATGTAGCGATACGACTTGACCGCGGCCGTGCTGTCAGGCGCCTCTTCCGCCGACAACTCGAGCTTACGGCGCGGTTCGCGCGGCTCGACCGGATGCTTGCCATGCTTGGGATGGATGGTCACGCCGAGCACCATGCCGCCCATGTCGCGCGTCGATTCGAGCAGCTTGTCGAACTCGGGCGTGCCGCGGAACGGGAAACTGCGCGACTGCAGCGACTCGAGCGGAAAGTTGGAACGCATGTGATAGGGATTGTGGCAGTGGACCACCCACCTGCCCGGACGGTTGGGCGCGCTCCAGCTGATCGTGCGCGTCTCGCCCACCTGCAGCCAATCGGTGTTGACCCAATGGCGATCGGCACTCTTGCGGTAGGTCTCGCTGCGCAGCAGGTCGCTGCGGCCGTTGATGCGGAAATAGAAGCCATGCAGGTGCATGGGATGGTTCTCGAAGGACAGGTTGATCCAGCGCCAACGGATCGTCTCGCCTTGCGTGTATTCAAGTCGCTCGGTCGCCGGCCAGGATCGGCCGTTGATCGTGGCCTGGGCTGCCGCGAAGGCCGGCGCGCCGTTCGTGCGGTAGGCGTCGAGCCATTCGCTGATGATGAAGACCCGTTCTTTCGTATCGGGCGCGACGCCTAGGAGTCTGTCTGAGTAACGATTGAAATCTGTGTGATGGTGTTGGACGTGCGGATCATTGATGCCTCGTTCGGTGAATGTAGTGGGGCGTCGGCGG
>VGDO01000069.1 GCA_016869645.1 Alphaproteobacteria bacterium | reverse complement strand
GTGATCCGCGGTTCGGAACGATCGCGACGTACATGTGCAGCTTGAATCACGGCACAACCAGCCTGTCGAGCCCCTCAAACAAATTACATGACTACCGTCAAAGCCAAAATCCCCGCACTTTCAATTGCTTAGCTCGAAAATGGGGCAAAGTTCAGACTAGACTGCAGTCCTAGCCGCGCCGGCCGGCCTGATCCTGGCTCGGCCGCACGTCCGGCACGCGCGAATAGACGATGAGCGCACAGGCCAGCGCCGCGCCGAGATAGCCGAACATCAGCCGATAGGCGATCTCCGGCACCGGCCCCGTGCCATCGGCAAAGGCGCCGATGATCCAGCCCGACACGGTCTGCGCGATCGCGGTGCCTAATACCACGGCCATGTTGAGCACGGTCATACCGCGACCGACCAGGCGATCGGGGAAGATCGCCCGGCCATGGGCGTGCAGCGTCGACATGAAGGCCGACACGATGCCGATCGCCGTCAAGAGGCTGGCGGCCTGCCAGAGCGCCAGGCCGGGCACCGCGGCCAGCACGGCGAACAGCGCCACCGTGCACCACCCGCCGCTCAGCACGATGCCCTTGCGGGTGTCGAAGAAACGATCGGCCGGACCGTAGCAGAGGTTGCCAACGAGAATGGCGGTCGCCATGGCAAAAAGGACGTCGCCGCGCGGACCGGGCGCCAGGCCATGCACGTCATTGAGATAGGGTCCGCCCCACAAACCCATGATCGTCATCATCGAGGAGTACAGAAAGAGCTGGAGGACAAACAGGTAGGGCAGATTTGGGTTGCGCAGGACCTCGCCGAGACCGGAGAGCGCCTCGCCCAGGCTTTCGCGGCGGCGCGCGTGAAAGCCATGGCCGGGCGGCGCATCGCGCACGACGGCGAGGACGAGCAGCGCGAGCCCGGCCGTGACGGCGGCCGCGATCACGAAAGAGCCGCGCCAGCCGATCCACCCGACCAGCGCGGCGAACGGCGAGGTCGCGAGCACCGTGCCCACCATGCCGACGGACACGAGCACCGAACCGACCGTGGCAAATCGGTCGGGTGCATACCAGCGGCCGAGCACGACATAGGCGCCGATCAGCGAGCCCGCGACGCCGATGCCCATCAGCGCGCGCGCCGCCATCAGGCCGGCCGCACCATCGGCGAGCGCGAAGAGCAGCGCGCCTGCCACCGCCACGGTCAGCAGAGCCGCATTGACCAGCCGGCCGCCAAAGCGGTCGAGCGCCATGCCGACCGGTATTTGGGCCAGCGCGAACACGAAGAAGAACGTGCCGCTCAAGGCGCCGGTGATCTCGGCCGACAGATCGAGCTCGCGCATCAGCTCGGGCGTGATCACCGCCATGAACGAGCGGTAGAACTGGCTCGCCACATAGCCGATGCCGAGGCTGGCCAGGATGATGAAGGCGCGGCGCCTGCGCACCGCCGGCGCCAGAGGCGCGTCGATGCCGCTCACGGTGCCTGGCTGCCGTCGCACTGCCAGGGCGGCGGCGTGCATTTCTCGACGAGGAAGTCGACGAAGGCGCGCACCTTGGGCGACAGATGCTTGCGGTGCGGATAGACCACGGAGATCGGCGGGCTTTCGCCGCGGTCGAAATCCTGCAGCAGCGCCACCAGGCGGCCGGCGCGCACATCGGCGCCGACCATGAACTCGGCGAAGCGGACGATGCCGACACCGGCGAGTGCCAGCTGGCGCAAGGCCTCCGTGTTGTTCGATTCGACGGCGCCTTTGATATCGAGCGTCGCGGGTCCCTCCGGCCCCTCGAACTCCCAACTCGACAGCGTCGACGAGAAGTTCGGCACGAGGCAACTGTGGCGGGCCAGATCGGCCGGCGTCTCCGGCCTGCCGTGACGCTCGATGTACGAGGGCGCCGCGCAGATGATGCGCCGGTTGGGCGCCAACCGCCGAGCGACCAGGCGGGAATCTTCGAGATGCGCGATCCGGATGCCGACATCGTCGCCCTCTTCGACGAGGTCGACGACGCGGTCGTTGAAGCTGAGCTTGACTCGCACCTGCGGATAGCGGTCGAGGAAGTCGGGCAGCATCGGCACGAGTTGATGCTGGCCGAAGGCGATGCCGGTGTTGATGCGCAGTTCGCCTTGCGGCGTGCCGCGCGCTTGGGACACAGCCTGCTCGGCCTCGTCGATGTCGGCGAGAATGCGCTGTGCACGGCGCAGATAAGCCTCGCCTTCCGCGGTCAGGCTGATGCGCCGCGTCGTGCGATTGACCAGCCGCGCACCCAGCCGTTCTTCCAGACGCGCCACGTGCTTGCTGACGGCGGACGGGGTCAGGCCGAGCCGGCGCGCCGCTGCCGAGAAGCCGCCCGCTTCGATTGCCGCGACGAAAACGCCCATATCGCCGGATCGATCGATCATGGCTCTTTCCGTTAATTCATCAATGATGTGAATAAATCGCTCATTCAACTTCCCAGAGAATAAATTAAGTCAGGGCCATGGAATTCGAAAGGAGAACCTCATGACCCTCGGTTACCCCCTGCATGCTTTACGAATCAATGAGATGCCGTCTGTCGACGAGGTCGCGGCCATCACGGCGGCGGCGCGGCGCGCCCGTGCCCGGGCGAGCGTGGCCCTGTTCCGGGCGCTCAGACGGGCGGCGAGACGCAAACTGCGGGCGGTGACGGCTTGGCTACGCCAGCGCATCGACGCTCCGGTGCCGCCGTCTCCGTGGCTGAGCCGGCGCTACTAGGTGTGGCTCCGGCTATCGCCGCGCGGGCGGCCGCTCGATCGCGCCCTTGTCGGTCAGCATGATGCCGCTGAGCGTGCGCTCGTCGTTGACCATGCGCCAAGTCAGCAGCTTCTGGGCGTAGTCGAGCATCCGGCGCGCTTCGGACGGATCGTTGGCGCGGTTGACCAGTTCGTCCGGGTCGCGTTCCAGATCGAAGAAGAGCGGCGGCAGGCCGGCGAAGTGGATGTACTTCGCCTTGTGATCGCGGATCACGTTGAGGCAGCACTGGTCGAGCCGAATGCCGAGGGCGCGCTCGGGTGCCGCGTCGACCACGTCGCGGAAATCGAATTCCCAGTGTACTTCGTGGCGCCAGTCCGCGGGCGTCTCGCCGATCAGCCACGGCATGAGCGAGGCGCCGTCACACTGCACCGGCACCGGCCGTCCGACCGCTTCCAGAATCGTCGGCATGAGATCGACCGACTCCGTGAAGGCATCGACGACGCGGCCGCGCGCTGACTGGCGTGCGCCCTCGCGGTCAGACGGCGGCATACGCGCAATCAGCGGGATATGGAAGGCTTGGTCGAAGTAGCCTTCCTTGCCGAGATACCAGTGATCGCCGAGCATCTCGCCGTGGTCGCAGGTGAAGACGATCAGCGTCTCGTCGTACTGTCCGTTGCGCTTGAGCCATGCAATCAGCCGGCCGACATGATGATCGACTTCGGTGATCAGGCCGTAATAGGTGGCCCGAAGTTGGCGGAGATGCGGGTCGCTCAGCTCCTGCGCCTTGCGCTCGCGCGACAGGTGCCAGGCCAGATAGGGATGCTGCGCGCCCTCCTCCGCCGCGTTCGCGGCGCGGGTAAATCCCGGCACTTCATCGGGATGGTAGAGCTTGTTGTAGGGCTCGGGCGCGACGAAGGGCGGGTGCGGCCGCAAATAGACCAAATGCAGGCACCAAGGCTCGGCCGCCCGCGCGTCGAGAAAGTCGAGCGCGGCATCGGTTCGGAAAGCGGTGTCGCTGTGCTCGGCCTTGTAGATTGCCGGGGCATAGGTCGGCCCGCGCCGATCCGCCTCCGGATAATCGGGTACCGGACGCATGGAGCCCTCCTTGCCACGCGGCGGCACGTCGTAGCCGAGCCGGCGTAGCCAGGCGATCCATGCCACCGGATCGTCCGGCAAGTTCAGCAGGTTCCGGAACCCGGTCATGATCCCTTCATAGGTCTTGAGCGCCGGATCGTCGGGATGGTGCAGGCGCGGATCGGCGCTGGTGTCGGTGTAGCCGATCAGGTTCGGATCGTAGCCGGCGCGGCGCAGCTCGAGCGCCAGATTGGTGAAGCGCGCGTCGAGCGGCGTGCCGTTGCGGCATGACCGATGGTTCTGCAGATACATGCCCGTGAGCATCGATGTGCGGCTGGGCCCGCAGGGCGAGGCCTGGGCGTAGTGATTGCGGAACAGCACGCCGTCGGCGGCAAGCGCATCGAGATTGGGCGTGCGCACCACGCGGTGGCCGAGCGCCGACAGGCATTCCCAGCGCCATTGATCGGCCGAGATGAACAGGATGTTCCTGACAGGCATCGGATCCCCCCGCATTGCCTTGCGTCGGCGTTGACCGCCTGGGTGCAGCGTCAGGCCGCAGCGCTAAGCCGCAGCTTCGCGCCGTTCGGTGACGAGTTGCATCCAGCGGTCAGCGACCTGCTGCGTGAAGCGCACGGCCGCATCCATGTGGTCGGCAAGCTGACGCTCGGCGAGCGCCACCGGATCCCGGCCGCCCGCGGCGTCACGCGCAATGTCGAGCCGCGCCCATTCGCGCACCATCGCCGGTGTCACCTCGAGGTGGAACTGGAAGCCGTAGACGTGGCGGCCGATACGCATGGCCTGATGCCGGCACGTGGCGCCGGTCGCCAGCAGCGTCGCTTCGTCCGGCAGGTCGAAGGTGTCGAAGTGCAGTTGCATGAGCGGCGGCAGATCGAGGCCGCGCAGCAGATGGTCGTCGCACGCATCCGGCGTGCCGACGAGCGGGCGAAAGCCGAACTCGGGTTCGCGGTTGGGATAGACAGCGGCACCCCACGCGCGTGCCACGAGCTGGGAGCCGAGACAGATGCCCATGACCGGCTTCTGCGCCGCGGCGAAGGCGCGCATCAAGGGCAGGAGGACGGCGTAGTGCGGGTGTCGCGCATCGTCGGCGGCGCTCATTGGACCGCCCAGCACGAGCACCCCGTCATGTCCGTTGGGATTGGTGGGCAATGCCTCGCCGAGATGCGGCCGGACCGGCGCCAACCGCCCGCCGGCCGCCTCGATTCGCTCGCCGATCAGTCCGGCGGGAGCGCCCAGATCATGCTGGACGACAAGAATGTTCACGGTCATAACTCCGCATCCGCGCGCGCTCCGGTCGGCAAGGTTCGTCGCACGACCGTGGGCGAGACCATCACTTATGGACCGGAATTTGGCAAGGGCAGCCGCTGCTGCCAGCGTAAGGCATGCGTCACCTTCGATTGATTTTCGCCATCGTCGTCCTGATCCTGCTGCCAGGCTCTGCGCGGTCGTCGGAGAGTCTCACCTTCATTGCCTTCGGCGACGCACCCTATGGACTGCCCGGAGACGAGGGCCGCTTCAATCAGGTCGTCGAGGAGGCAAATCGCCTCAGTCCCGCCTTCGTCGTGCATATCGGTGACATCAAGAGCGGCAGCAGCACGTGCGCCGATTCGATGTTCTTCTACGTCCAAGACCTGTTCCGGCGCTTCGAGCCGCCGCTGATCTACACACCCGGCGACAATGAATGGACGGACTGCCACCGCATCCTGGCCGGGCGGTACAACCCAATCGAACGGTTGGAGCGCCTGCGGCAAATCTTCTTCCCCGGGGCGAGCAGCCTCGGCCGCAACCCGATTGCGTTGACGCGCCAGGGCGATCTCCCGGAGATGCAGCCTCATCACGCCCCCTATGTCGAGAATGCCATGTGGGATCGCGCCGGCGTGCAATTCGCCACGCTCCACGTTGTCGGCTCCGGCAACAACTTCAATCATCACCTGCCCGACCGCGGCGAGTACATGCAACGCAACGCGGCCAACCTTGCCTGGATCGACCGGGTCTTTGCCCGTGCCGCACAGACCAATGCCGGAGCGGTCGTGCTGTTCATGCACGCCGATCCGCTGTTCGAAGCGACCGGCGATCGTCGCATCGGGTTCGTCGACACGCTCGGCGCTTTTGCGCGCCACGCCCAGGCCTTTCGGCGGCCGATCCTGCTCGTGCATGGCGACAATCACACGTTTCGGGTCGACCGTCCCTTGCGTGCCGATCCGATCAGGCATCGTGGTCCAGTGCTGCGAAATTTTACGCGCCTCGAAGTGTTCGGCTCGCCGGAGACTCGCGGCGTCATCGTGACCGTCTCTCCGGACGAGCAGACGCCGTTCCGCATCAGGCCGATGGTCATGCCCTATGACACGCTGCCGGGTGCCAACCGTCCGTAGCGACGACTGGCTTTGTCGCCGCCACAAATGTCACGGATAGTCAGCTAGCTTTCGCGGCGCAAATTTGCCATGGTTGCCATCTAGCCTGCGGCGCGCCGGCTGCGCTGCATCATAGGGAGTTCTCATGAGCATCAATCACCCCGCTTCCGCTTTGCAGACTGACGCCGCCCGCCGGATGGCGTCCATTCCGGGCGCCACGCGGGCGCCGGACCGGGCCACCGACACCGAAGGCAGCAAGCTGATCGTCGGCCGCAACATCCATCTCAAGGGCGAGATCACGAGCTGCGAAAAGCTCGTGGTCGAGGGCCGCGTCGAGGCATCGATCGAGAGCAAGGTGGTCGAGATTGCCGAGAGCGGTTTCTTCAACGGCACCGCCGAAATCGAAAGCGCGGAGATCAGCGGCCGGTTCGAAGGCAAGCTGACCGCCAAGAAGCGCCTGCGCATCCTGTCGACCGGCAAGGTGCACGGCACGATCCGCTACGGCCAGATCGAGATCGAGGCGGGCGGTGAGATCGCGGGCAACGTCGAGGTGGTCACCCAAAGTCAGTGATCAGTTGTCAGTTGTCGGGACGTCGAGGGATCCGATTCTCGACAACCGGCATCTGTCAACCGATGCCTGACCTCGCCCGCGCGTCGAGCAATGCATCCGCCAGTTCAGCGAACCCCGCGCCGCCCGCAGCCGCCGTGATCCAGCGCGGCAATTCCGTCAGCCGATCCATGAAATGGCGCAGATTGGCGACCCCGACTGCCTGGGGGAAAAAGCCGAACATCGGCTGGTCGTTCGGCGAGTCGCCGACGAATGCGAATTGTGCCCGGTCAGCATCAAGATCGATGCCGAAACACTCATGCATCATGATCTTGGTCATGGTCAGCTTGTCGTAGCTGCCGAACCAGCCGTTGACATGGATCGAGCTGATCTTTGCCGTGGCGCCCGCCTGCTCGAACAGCTCAACGATGCGGTCGACCGCCGCGCGCGGGAGCGGTGGAACATCCTCGCAAAAGTCGATCGCGAGATCAGATTCGCGGTAGAGCTGATCGGCGGAAAGCGCGGCACCCGGAACCTGGGCCAGGATGCGCTCACCCAATGATTGGAGCCGTCGCCGGTTGACGGCGCGCGTTTCCGCCTCGTCGATGAAGCGCTTGACCAGCTTGCGCTGCCGTTCGTCGTAGCGAAAGTAAAAGGCGCCGTTCTCGCCGACCACGCCGTCGACCGGCCACTGGCGCGCGATCAGGTCGCACCAGCCGGCCGGACGCCCGGTGATCGGCACGACGAGGAAACCGGCGGCGCGCAGGCGCTCGAGCGCGCCATAGGCGGCGGCACCCAGCCGGCCCTCATTGGTCAGCGTGTCGTCGATGTCGGCGAACACTCCGCGTATGGCACGGCGCTCTGCAACCGGAAACTGGGCCAGGGGCTCCATAGGCTCTCAGCGCGCCTCGTCGATGCGCACATGGCCGGCCGTCCACGGCCCGTTCCATACCTCGGCGCCGGCAGCGCGCAGTCTTCGGCAGGCTCCGACCGGTACATCGCGCGCGATCAGCACCGCGCCCGTTCCGCCGATCTCCGCCACCGGCGCCAATTCGGCGTGGCGGCCGTCATAGCCGAGGGATGGCTCGCAGGGCAGCACCACAGCCGCGCCGCCGAAATTGGGCTCGGTTCCGGAGGGCGCGCGACGCGTGCCGACGGTGCCCGCCATGGCGACCGGCAGCATGAGCTCGACCGCGCGCGACCGTGCGCAGTTGAGCACGCGGTTGTAGCCCGACGGCCGCGCCGTCATGGTCGGCACGATGATCAGGTCGAGGTCGTGCGGCGCCAGGAGCTGGGCCAAGGCCGGCTGCTCGATGTCGAGGCAGACGATCTGCGCCAGGCGCAAGCCGCGCCACGGCACGATCTGAACGCTGTCGCCCGGCTCGAGCCACCAGCCTTCGGCGTCGCGCTCGGTCGGCGTCAACGACAGCTTGTCCTGCTCGAAGCGGCTTCCGTCGGGCGTCAGCAGGACCGCGCGATTGCGGTATTCAGGCTTGCCGCGTTTCTTCAACTGGACGGGCATGGTGCCGGCGCAGAGCGCCACACCAGTGCGCTCGACAGACGGCGTTACGGCATCGAGAGCGTGGGCATGTTGATCGGCCAGCCAGGCAATCTCGTCCGTGCCGGCGAGGCTCGCCGGCGCGAAGCTCAGCCATTGCGCGGCCGCCCATTCGGGCAGCACGAGCATGTCGCAGCCCCGGTCGCGCGCGCGGCCGAGCTCCTCGCCGATTTCGGCCGCCCAGGCGCCGACGCCATTCAAGGCGGGCGACATGGATTTCGCCCAAAGCGCGAGGTTGACGGTTTCGGGAGCGCTCATCGGTCAGCCGCTCGGCAGGAGGCCGGCACCGGCCAGGGAGTTGAACGTGCCGCTGCCAATCAACGCCTTGACCGCGGCGATCGCCGGGGCGAAGGGGCGATCGCGCTCGAAGAAAGGCGCCGCCTCGCGCACCTGCGCCAGCACTTTTCTGAGCGCTGGCGAGGTCTCGAGCGGCTTGCGCATGTCGACACCCTGAGCCGCCGCAAGCAGTTCGATCGCCACCACGCCAGCCGTGTTGTCGGCCATGTCGAGCGTGCGCCGCGCGGCGAAGGTGGCCATCGAGACGTGATCTTCCTGGTTGGCCGAGGTCGGCATGCTGTCGACCGATGCCGGGTGGGCAAGCGACTTGTTTTCGGAGGCGAGGGCGGCGGCGGTCACCTGAGCGATCATGAAGCCGGAATTGATGCCGGGCTCAGTCACCAGAAAGGCGGGCAGGCCGCTCAGATGCGGATCGACCAATAGCGCCACGCGCCGCTCGGAGATAGCGCCAATCTCGGCGATTGCGATGGCGAGCGTGTCGGCCGCCATGGCGACGGGCTCGCCGTGGAAGTTGCCGCCTGAGAGGATGTCGCCCTCGGCGGCAAATACCAGCGGATTGTCGGATACCGCGTTGGCCTCGGTCAGCATGATGCCCGACGCAAAGCGCATGTGGTCGAGGCATGCACCCATCACCTGTGGCTGGCAGCGCAGGCAATAGGGATCCTGCACGCGGTCGTCGCCCTCGACATGGCTTGCGCGGATGGCGCTGCCGCGCATGAGGCGCCAATAGGCAGCCGCCGTGTCGATCTGCCCCTTCTGACCACGCACGGCATGGATGCGTGGATCGAAAGGCGTGTCGCTGCCGGCCGCGGCATCGACCGATAGGGCGCCTGCGCACATCGCCGCGAGGAAGACATCTTCGGCGGCGAACAGGCCCCTCAGTGCCAATGCGGTCGACACCTGCGTGCCGTTGATCAGGGCCAGCCCCTCCTTGGGCGCCAGCGTCAGCGGCTGGAGCCGGGCGCGCTTCAAGCCTTCCGCTGCGGAGACCAGCTTTCCGTCGATCCTGACCTCGCCTTCGCCGATCAGCGGCAGGCTCATATGGGCGAGCGGCGCCAGATCGCCCGAAGCGCCGACCGAGCCCTTGGCCGGGATCGCCGGATAGACCTCTGCGTTGTAGAGCTTGAGCAGCGCCTCGATCAGCTCGAGCCGCACGCCCGAATGGCCGCGAGCAAGGCCGCCGATCTTGAGCGCCAGGATGAGACGCACCGTCGCGTCGTCGAGCAACTCGCCGGTGCCCGCCGAATGCGACAGGATCAGCCGCCGCTGCAGCTCCTTGAGCTGACCCGCGTCGATCCGCGTCTTGGCGAGGATGCCGAAGCCCGTGTTGATGCCGTAGACCGTGCCGCCGCCGGCCAGCACGCGTGAGACGGTGTCGGCCGATGTCCTGATCGCCGGCACGGCCGTTTGATCGAGCGCGAGCGGCACATGGCTGCGCGCAATGCGACGCAGCTCGGCGAGCGACCAGTTTCCGGGTTTCAGCGTCAGGCTCATGGCAGCGTCAATTTCCAAGCATGGGCAGGTTGAGCCCATGCTCGCGCGCGCATTCGATGGCGATGTCATAGCCCGCATCGGCGTGGCGCATGACGCCGGAGGCCGGATCGTTGGTCAGCACGCGCGCGAGCCGCCGGTCGGCCGCCGCGGTGCCGTCGCACACGATGACCATGCCGGCGTGCTGCGAGTAGCCGATGCCGACGCCGCCGCCATGGTGCAGCGATACCCAGGTGGCGCCGCTGGCGCAGTTCAGCAGCGCGTTGAGCAGCGGCCAATCGGATACGGCATCCGAGCCGTCCTTCATCGATTCGGTCTCGCGGTTGGGGCTGGCGACCGAGCCCGAGTCGAGATGGTCGCGGCCGATCACGATCGGCGCCTTCAGCTCGCCCTTGCGCACCATCTCGTTGAAGGCGAGGCCGAGCTTGGCGCGATCGCCGAGTCCGACCCAGCAGATGCGCGCGGGCAGGCCCTGGAACTTGATGCGGCTCCGCGCCATGTCGAGCCAGTTGTGCAGGTGCGGATTGTCCGGGATCAGCTCCTTGACGCGCTGATCGGTGCGATAGATGTCCTCCGCCTCGCCCGACAGCGCGGCCCAGCGGAACGGACCGATGCCGCGGCAGAACAGTGGCCGGATATAGGCCGGCACGAAGCCCGGGAAATCGAAGGCGTTCTTGACGCCCATCTCGAAGGCCATCTGGCGGATGTTGTTGCCGTAGTCGAGCGTCGGCACGCCCACGCGATGGAAGTCGAGCATGGCGCGCACATGGACCGCCATGGATTCCTTGGCGGCGCGCTCGACCGCCCTCGGATCGCTTTCGCGCATGCGGCTTGCCTGGTCGAGCGTCCAGCCCGCCGGCAGATAGCCGTTGAGCGGATCATGTGCGCTGGTCTGGTCGGTCACGACGTCGGGCTTGATGCCGCGCCGCACCAGCTCGGGAAAAATCTCGGCGGCATTGCCGAGCAGGCCGACCGAGACCGGTTTCTTGTCGGTGCAGGACTGGCGAATGATCGCCAGCGCCTCATCGAGATCGGTCGACTGGCGATCGAGGTACTTCGTCTGCAGCCGTTTCTCGATCCGGCTCGGCTGGCATTCCACCGATAGCAGCGAGGCGCCGGCCATGGTCGCGGCGAGCGGCTGAGCGCCGCCCATGCCGCCGAGACCGCCGGTCAGGATCCATCTCCCCTTGAGGTCGCCGCCATAGTGGCGCCTTCCGACCTCCACGAAGGTCTCGTAGGTGCCCTGCACGATGCCCTGGCTGCCGATGTAGATCCACGAGCCGGCGGTCATCTGGCCGTACATCATCAGGCCCTTGCGATCGAGCTCGTGGAAATGCTCCCAGGTGCCCCAGTGCGGCACGAGATTGGAGTTGGCGATCAGCACGCGCGGCGCATCGGCATGAGTCTTGAACACGCCGACCGGCTTGCCCGATTGCACCAGCAGGGTCTCATCCTCGCCCAAGCTGCGCAGCGCGGCGACGATCCGGTCGAAGCACTGCCAATCGCGCGCGGCGCGGCCGATGCCGCCATAGACGACGAGCTCCTCCGGCCGCTCGGCCACCTCGCCGTCGAGATTGTTCATCAGCATGCGCAAGGGCGCCTCGGTCAGCCAGCTCTTGGCGCTGATCTCGGTGCCGCGCGGCGCGCGGATCTTGCGGGAGTTGTCGAGACGCTGATTGAGGGCCATTGGGACTTCCTTGTTGGATCGGATCAGAGCGGCGGCAGGGCGGGACCGGGCGGCATGTCGCCGGCTTGGCCCGCCAGTCGATAGCGGGTACCGGGATGAACGAGCCGTGCGACCGAGGCAACCACGCCGCGCGCCCAGGTGCGCCGGCGCAGCACGAGGCAGGGTTCGCCCGGCTTGAGCGCCAGCAGCTTCGCCGCCTCAGCGTCGGCGCGTTCGGCCTCGATGACATGCTCGAAACTCTGGAACGGCGCCTGCCGCATCAGATGCTTGTTGGGCGTGATGCGCGTGAAGTCCTGTGCCAGGTAGTCGGGCGCCACGGCCGGGTTGACGGCGCGATCCTCGAGCTGGACGGGCACGCCGTCGGCGCGGTGAACGATGACCGAACGGAAGTAGCGCGCGTCGGCTGCCAGGCCGAGCCGGCGTGCCGTCTCGGCATCGCGCTCCTCGACGAGCTTGACCACCTCGCCCGTATGGCGCTGTCCGCGCCGCGCGATCTCGTCGGCGATGTTGCGGATGTCGAACAGGGTCGACTCGGCCTTGCGCGCGGCCACGAAGGAGCCGACGCCCTGCAGGCGCACGATATAGCCTTCGGCCGCCAGCTCGCGCAGCGCGCGGTTGGCCGTCATGCGCGACACGCCGAACTGGCGCGTCAGCTCGCCCTCCGAGGGCACGCGTGCGCCGGGCTCCCATTCACCGTGCGCGATGCGCTCGATGACGTGGCTCTTGACGCGACGGTAGTGCGGCTGCGGCTCGGTCAGCTGGGTGCTCATGACGCGGCATCCGCCGTCGCGCGACCGACGCCGAGATAGGCATCGATCACGGCGCTGTTGCCGCGCGCTTCGGCTGCGCTGCCGCGCCAGACGGCGCGGCCGGATTCGAGCACGCAGACACGATCGGCAGCGGCAAAGGCGCGCTCGGTGCTCTGCTCGACCAGCAGCACGCCCAGTCCTCGCGCGCGCAGCGCACGGATCGCGCCGTAGCAGACATCGACCATCTTCGGCATGAGGCCGAGTGAGACTTCGTCGATCAGCATCAGGCGCGGTTCCGACATCAAGGCGCGGCCGATCGCGACCATCTGCTGCTCGCCGCCGGACAGCGTGCCGGCCGGGCGTTCGAATCGCTCGGCCAGGCGGGGAAACAAGGCGAGTACGGTCTCGATGTTGCGCGCCTGCCGCCCGGCGTCGCGCACATAGCCGCCGACGACCAGGTTTTCGCGCACGCTCAAGTCGCGGAACAGGCGGCGGCCCTCAGGCGCCAGCGCGATGCCGGAAGCGACGCGGGCCATCGGCGCCGCGGACGAGATGTCATCGCCGTCGAACAGGATGCGCCCGCCCTGCAATTCGACATGTCCGGCGATCGCCATCAGGGTCGAGCTCTTGCCGGCACCGTTGGCGCCGACAAGCGCCACGATCTCGCCGGCGCCGACCTCGAGATCGAGCGCCTCGACGGCGCGCATGCCGCCATAGCCGCAGCTCATCGCCTCAAGCCGCAGCATGGCCCGCTTCCTGACCGAGATAGGCGGCGCGCACTGTGGCGTCGGCAATCACGGTCTGCGGATCGCCCGCCGCGATCCTGCTGCCGTTGTCGAGCACGACCAGGCGCTGGCAAATGCGCAGGACCTCGCCCAAATTGTGCTCGATCAGCACGATCGACAGGCCCGACCGGTTGAGCCCGACGATGGTATCGGCGAGGCGCGCCGCCTCGACATGGTTGAGGCCGGCGAGCGGCTCGTCGAGCAGCAGCACGCGCGGCGAAAGCGCCAGCGCGCGCGCGACCTCCAGACGCTTGAGCGCGCCGAGCGGCATGGCCGACGGCATGGCGTCGGCGAACTCAGCGATTCCGACCAGCGCCAGGAACTCGCGCGCGCGCCGCTCCTCGGCGAGGCTGTGGCGGGTCGCAAGCGCCCGGAGAAAGCTCGCGGTCTTGGCGTGGCCGGCAGCGCATACGACATTGTCGAGCGCGGTCATGGCGCGCAATGGCCGCACGATCTGGTGGGTGAGCGCCAAGCCCAGCCGCACGCGACGGTCGGTCGACAGGCCGGTGATGTCCCGGCCGTCGAGGCGGATACGGCCCACGGTCGGCGCCACGACGCCGGTGATCGCGCGGAGCATGGTCGTCTTGCCGGCGCCGTTCGGGCCGATCAGGCCCAGCAGCTCGCCGGCCTCGAGAGCGAAGCTCACCTGTTCGAGGGCGAGAATGCCACCGAAGCGAACGGTGACGGCGTCGATCTCGAGCAAGCTCATCGTGCGCCACCGGCTGCTGTGCCGGCCCGCCGGAACAGCGGCGCCAAGGCGCCGGCGAGGCCGCCGGGTGCGAAGCGCATGACCAGGAGCAGCAGGCTGCCATAGATGAGCAGCTTGTAGTCGTTGATGAAGCGGAACAGCTCGGGCAGCAGCGTCAGCATAACCGCACCGACCAGCACACCCCAGGTCGAGCCGATGCCGCCGACGATGACCATGGCGAGAATGCTGATCGACACGGTGAAGCCGAAGGCATCGGGAATGATGAAGCGGGTGAAGTGGGCGAACACGCCGCCGGCAAGACCGGCGATCGCCGTGCCCATGACAAAGGCGACGAGCTTGTAGCGCACGACGTCGATGCCCATGGTGCGCGCCGTGTCCTCGTCGTCGGCAATGGCGGCAAAGGCCCGGCCGGCCCAGGCGCGCCGGATGTGCAGCGAAAGGATCGCCGTAGCGACCGTCAGCGCGACGGCGAGCAGCGCGAGGCCCCAGGCGCCGAGGCCATGGTCGGGAATACCGGAAATGCCCAGCTCGGCGCCGAGCGCCTTCTGCTTGCGCACGAAGCCGAGGAAGAGAAAGCCGACGCCCATCGTGGTGATCGCAAGAAAGTCGTGGCGCACGCGCAACGAGGCGAGCCCGACCACGAGACCGAACAGCGCGGCGACGAGCATGCCCGCGCCGAGCGCCGCCACGAAAGGCCCGCCCGATTTTGACAGCAAGGCAGCCGCGTAGGCGCCGGCGCCGAAGAAGGCGGCATGGCCCAGGCTGATCTGGCCGCAGAAGCCGGTGATCAGGTTGAGGCTCAACGCCAGCATGGCGTAGATCGCCGCAAGCGTAACCAGGCTGAGCTCGTAACTGCCCATGACGCCCTACTTCGCTGCAAACAGGCCTTGCGGCCTGATCATCAGCACGAGAACAAGGAAGAGAAATGCAATCGCGTCGCGGTCGAGCAGGTGCCCGATATAGATCGTGCCGAAGGCTTCGATCACGCCGAGCGCCAGCGAGGCAGCGAGCGTGCCGGCGACATTGCCGAGGCCACCCAGCACGATGATTGCCAGCGTCTTGTAGCTCGGCACGCTGCCCATGGTCGGCTCGACCAGGTTGTTGAGCACGGCGACCAGGATCGCGGCACTCGCGGCGAGGCCGGAAGCGACGAAGAAATTGACGTAGCGCACCTTGATCGTGTCGACGCCGAAGGAGCGGGCCATCGCCGGATCGCTCACGGTGGCGCGCCACGCGACGCCGAAGCGCGTGCGTCGCGCGAGCAGCGCCAGCAGCGTGAGCAGTCCGAAGGCGGCAATCACCATCAGCACCTCGGCACCCTTGGCGCCGATCGGACCGATGGCGAGGCGGCCCGCGAGATAGGGCGTGCTGAAGGTCTCGCCATAGGGACCGAAGACCAGCCGATAGGCCTCCTCCATGACGATGAACAGGCCGATCGACGCAATCAGCGCGACATAGGGCGGACGATCGAGGATCGGCTCGTAGAGCAGGCGATAGACGGCCATGCCGGCGAGGCCGACCGCCGGGATGGCGACCGCGGCGCCGAGCAGCAGGCTGCCCGACGCGTTGGCGATCAGCACGGCGATATAGGCACCCAGCGTGTAGAGCCCAGCATGGGCCACGTGCAGGATGCGCAGCAGGCCGTAGACCAGCGTCAGGCCCACGGCCATCAGCGCGTACATACTGCCGTTGATCAGGCCCTGGATGGTCAGCTCGAGCTGGAGCATCGGCGCCCTGCATTGCGTAGGGGCACGGTCCTTCGACTGCCTCAGGACCGTGCCCCTACAAGAACATCAGGCAACCGGTTTCAGCTCTCAGGCGGCGCCAGCAGCACCGGATCGTCGATCACGGAGTGATGGCGCCAGCGGCCGTCCTTGACGATCTGGTTCTGCACCGCCTTCTTCACTTCGCCCAGCTTGTTGAACGAGATATGGCCGGTCGACGCGTCCATGTCGGTCGCCGCGATTGCTTCGCGGATCTTGGCGCGGTCGGTCAAGCCGGCCTTCTTGAGCGCTTCGATGGCGACGCGCGTTGCGGTATGCGTCGAGGCCGCGACCATGTCGACCTTGGCGCCGGGATTGGCCTTCTCGAACTCGGTGATGAACTTGACCGTCTCCGGCACCTTGGAGTCGCGATCGAGCGAGGTGGTGATGATCACGCCCTCGGCCGCCGGTCCGGCGATCTCGATGAACTTCTGCCCGTCATAGCCTTCCTGGCCGATGATCGGCACGTTGACGCCGGCGCCGCGCAGCTGCGCGACCAGCGGGCCGGCGTTGAAGAAGTAGCCGCTGGCGTAGATCGCCTCGGGATTGTCGGCCTTGACCGAGGCGACCAGCGGACCGAACTGCCGGTCGGGCATGCCGAAGAAGTATTCCTTCATGATATTGATGCCGAACTTCGGCGCCGCCTCCTTGAAGCCCGCGGCCAGCGCCTGGCCGAAGTCGTTGTTAACCGTGATGACCACGACCTTCTTCTTGTTCAACATCTCGCCGACCAGCTTGGCGCCGGCGCGGCCCTGCACCTCGCCCATGAAGGAGGTGCGGAAGACGTAGTTGCCCGAGCGCGTGATGTCCGGGTGGATCGCATAGGCAGAGATGTAGGGCACGCTGGCGCCATGGAAGACCGGTGCCGCGGCGCGCGTCGGACCGGAGTAGCTGCCGGACACGACGACCGGATGCTTCTCGCCGATGTAGCGGTTGGCGACCGGCACGCCCTGCTCGGGCTTGCCCTGGTCATCGATGATGTCGAGCTCGATCTTTCGGCCGCCGATGCCGCCCGCCGCATTGGCCTGGGCCACGGCAAGCTCGGCGCCGAGCTGGGCCGACTTGCCGTCAGCCGCGGCGAAGCCGGTCAGCGGCGCGTGGAAGCCGATCTTGACCGGGCCCTGCTGCGCCAATGCCGCCCGATGACCGCCGAGCGCCAGCGCGGAAGCGCCCGCCAGCATGAACTGAATGGCCGTGCGTCTGTTCATGAAGACCCCCTGTCGTTGATTTTGTCCCTGGTCGGGCGGATCGTAGCAGCCGACAACCGGCCCCGCTCCTGCCTCGACCTTGACCAGCCGAGCCATACCATTCTATACATGTATATACAAGCACAAAACAACGGAGACGCCCGCCATGACCAAGCTGCCGACCCGCGATGAAATCGCCGCCTACGACCGCGACGGTGTCGTCTGCCTGCGTCAGGTCATCGATGCCGCGTGGCGCGAGCGGCTGGCGGCCGGCGTCGAGACCAACATGAGAGAGCCTGGTCCCTACGCCAAGCGCTACACGGCCGAGGGCAAGCCGGGCCTGTTCTTCGGCGACTACTGCAACTGGGCGCGCATCCCCGAGTACCGCGACTTCATGTTCAACTCGCCGGCCGCCGAAATCGCCGGCGCGCTGATGGGTGCGCGCAAAGTCAATCTGTTCCACGAGCATGTGCTGGTGAAGGAGCCCGGCACCGAGGAGCCGACGCCCTGGCACAACGACCAGCCCTACTACTTCGTCGACGGCCGTCACGTCATCAGCATGTGGATTCCGCTCGACCCGGTGCCGCGCCAGACCTGCCCGGAATATGTCGCGGGCTCGCACCGCTGGAACAAATGGTACACGCCCCAGCGTTTTGCCGACGGCAAGGACCATCCCGCGCGCGACAAGAATTTCGAGCCCGTGCCCGATATCGACGGCAACCGCGGCCAGTACACGATTCTGGGTTGGGAGCTCGAGCCAGGCGATTGCATCGCCTTCCAGGGCCTGACCCTGCATGGCGCGCCGCCCAATCGCACGGCGCTGCGCCGGCGCGGCTTTTCGGCGCGCTGGACCGGCGACGACGCGGTTTATGTGCTGCGCGACGGGTTCATGTCGCCGCCGCCACCCAAATCGGGCGCCCCGCGCGAGGGCGCGCCCATGGATTCCGAGGCCTTCCCGGTGGTCTGGCGCGCGGCTTAGCCGCGCGCGGCCGAGCCTCTCCGGTTGGAAATTGCCCGTTACGTGGCATAATGGCTATGCGCGTGCGGGGGATTTCACCAAATGGCCGTCAACCCACCTTCCGGGCGATTGAACGCTTTTGCAGGCAGTTCTGCCCGCGCGCCGATCGCCGTGCCCCAGCGCGGCGTGGCGCCGAGCAACGAGCCGGCCGAGACCGGACCGGTGCGCGCCCGCCCCATCGCCACCGCCACCGCAGACCCGGATGTCGAGGGCCAGATCGATCGGCTGGAACGCCTGCTGGAAAACGGCAACATGGACCGCCGCGCCCGGCGCGGCAGCTATCTGAACATCCTGATCTAGGCCCGCGTGAGCCCGCGCTCGAAGCGCGACACGCCGTCGTAGCCGCTGCCGGAAAACTCGATCAGGTCGAAGCCGTTGCCGAACGCATCGGCCATGTTGGCGATGCGGCCCTGGTCGCGCTGCTTGACCTCGCGGTCGAGCGTGGCGCCGCGCTCCCGCAGGCGCGCGACCATCAGGCCTGGCTGGCGACCTCGGTAGAGCCGTGTACGACGACCGTAGTGCGTCAATAGATCGTCCGGGCGAAGGCCGCCAGGCGCGCAGTCATGGCCGCGCGCTCCGACTCGCCGGCGAAACTTCCGTCAATGGCGTTGCGTGTGAGCTGGATCAGCTCGGCGGCCGTCAGCCCGAGCGCCGACTGAACCGCGGTGAAATTCTCGGTCATGTAGCCGCCGAAATAGGCGGGATCATCGGAATTGACCGTGACCGCCAGGCCCTGCTGAAGCAACCGGCGCAACGGATGATCGCGCAGATCCTTGATCACGCATAGCTTGAGATTCGACAAGGGGCACATGGTCAGAGGCATGCGCGCGCCGTGCAGGCGATCGACCAGCGACGGATCATCGATCGCGCGATTGCCATGATCGATGCGTTCGACCTTGAGCAGGTCGAGCGCCTCCCAGATGTAGGGCGCCGGCCCCTCCTCGCCCACATGGGCCACGGCGCGCAAGCCATGGCTTCGCGCGCGCGCGAACACGCGTGCGAACTTGGAAGGCGGGTGGCCCGCCTCGGAGGAATCGAGACCGACGCCGGCAATCCAGCTCCGGTAGGGCAGCGCCATGTCCAGGGTGCGCTGCGCGTCGGTCTCGTCGAGATGGCGCAGGAAGCACAGGATCAACCGCGAGGTCAGGCCGTGCCGTGCCGCCGCTTCGTCGAGCGCGCGACGGATGCCGGCGATCACGGTCGCAAACGGCACGCCCCGCGCCGTATGGGCCTGCGGGTCGAAGAAGATCTCGGTATGGATCACGTTCTGCGCGTGGGCGCGCGACAGGTAGGCCCAGGCCAGGTCGTAGAAATCCTGCTCGGTCCTCAGCACCGACGTGCCCTGGTAGTAGAGATCGAGAAAATCCTGCAGCTGCGTGAAGCGGTAGGCCGCGCGCGCCGCCTCGACGGAAGCATAGGGCAAGCTCATGCCGTGGCGAGCCTCGAGCGCCAGCAGCATCTCCGGCTCGAGCGTGCCTTCGATGTGCAGATGCAGCTCGACCTTGGGCAGGCCTTCGATGAAGGCGGCGATGTCGGTCAGCGTGAGGGCGCCTTTCAATGACCCTCGATCATCATAGCACGACAGCGCGCGTAGCGCTGCCGCGGCGGCAATGCTCACGGCGTGCCGAGAATGCGACGAATAATCAGATCGCCGTTGGTCGGACCACAGTGGGTGGCATCGAGGAAGTCCTCCGGATCGCCGCCGAAGCTGGTGACGTCACGAAAATCCCACAGCGTCATCCCCTGGCGTCCGATCGCGGTGACCAACTTGTCGAATTGATCGAAATAGGTCCCGTAGGGAGTTCGCGCGATCAATTCGTCATAGAGGCGCCGGTACACCGGCGTGATCACGACATCAAGGCGGATTCCATTGCGGCGACACTCCTGTACAATCTGAAACAACTTGCGCACCTGCGGCCGCGCCAACTCCGGCGGCCGCCGCGTCACCCGCAGGATCGCCTCGGACAGGCCGTCTGAATATCGCCGCTCATCTACACGTGCAGCGCCGATTAGCGGTCGGCGATCCGAATGGAAGTACACTGGATCGCCGGTTTCTCTGTCTATGCCTTCGCCGTAGGGGTTCTTCCAGTCTGCGAGCGTCAGCATCCTGACACCCCTCTGGTGCTGGGGTGCAAGCGACGCCGAGGGTGGCGTAACTACGACGTTGCCGAGAAATGCCGTCAACTCCGGCACGTCCAGCAATCGATAGTCAGGGCCAGACGCCAGACGTTCGACATCGACTCCGAGGACCAGTCGCCTGAGCGGCGCACGCTGTCGGGAGAGTACGAACGATAGAATGCACGACGCCTCGACCGCGGTGCAGCTCGACACGAAGAAGTTGTAAGCCCGATGACCAAGCGATCGCGCCGTCCGCGCCGAGAGAGTCGCAGCGGTGCTCGAGCCAAGGATCAGCAGATCGAAGTCCATCGGTCCAGCGAGAAAGTCGGCAACCTTGGTCGCCATGATGGATGCCGTTGCCTTGAGCGGAGTGACGCATCGTTCTGCAATCACATCGTCGATCAGGGCGCGGATCGAGCAGATCGAATCGAAGCGGTGGAACCCGACGTCGGCCGGCGTCGGCAGAGATATCTCAAACGACTCTTCGAGCCCTACCAGCAGTACCGCGAGCGACAGCGAGTCGATGATTCCACCAGTCAGGAGCGGCATATCGTCGGTCAATTCGACTCCAGGTACACAAGTGCTGACACACCGCCGCACACGGTCAGCATCGTCGTCTACTCCGTGAGACGATACCAGCCTCGCGGGCGCTAGAGCGTCGAGGTACCGTTGCCGATTTCGGGAACGCGATATCTTCCCAGAGGTCGACTTGTCGAGCCACATGTGGTCGACGACACGCACATCCGCGACCGGGCAATCCAGGGCTCCGGCGACTGCACTTCGGATTCGGATGGCGAGATCGCGGCGCGCCCCCGGCTCAGAGTTACGCGACTCCGCGATCACGACGAGCTCGTTGGTGCCCAAGTCGTCGTTCTCGACCGCAAAGGCGACACAGCGGCCGGGGACCACATCCGTCACGCCGTTGACGGCCTCCTCCACGTCTTCGGGAAAGAGATTTCGGCCTGCGACGATGATGATGTCCTTCTTGCGCCCGACCACGTAGAGCTGGCCATCGGCGAGATAGCCGAGATCGTCGGTCCGGAGCCAGCCGTCAACAAGCGCTTCTGCGGTCCCTTTCGGGTTGCCGAGATAGCCCTTCATCAGTGCAGGGCTGGCGACCCAGATCTCGCCGACGCTACGGTCAGGCAGGACATTTCCTTCTGCATCGACGGTCACGACATCAGTCTCAGGCAACGGTCGGCCCGATGATACGATCGGGCTGTCGCCGGTGATCGCTCTGCCCTCACGCGACAAGACGACCCGATCGACGTGGTCGACACGCGGCGCACCGTCAAAACCGCCGGAGGTAACGGCAAACGTGTTCTCCGCCATCGCATAAGATGACGCCAGCGCCGCCCCACGAAAGCCATAGCGGCGAAACCTGTCCAAAAACCCCTGCTCGCTTCGGTGCAAAATGGATTCCGAGCAGTTGACGAGTCCACGCAAACTCGACAAGTCGACACCGCCAAGCTCACGGTCAGGGATGCTCCGCGCCATGTGCGCGTAGGCGAAATTGGGCAACCATGCCAGCGTTGCCCTATGGCGCGTAGCAGCATGAAGAAACGAAGACGGACGTGCGATCCAGTCGAACGGCGACAAGCTGACCACCGTTGTCCCCCGCAGCAACGGCATCATGAAGCAGGCGATCAGCCCCATGTCGTGGTACAGTGGTAACCAACTCACGATAACGTCGTCGGTCGTGAGGTGGATGGCGTGCGCATAGTTGTCGACCTGCCACAGCAACCCACCATCCGTGATTTCAACGCCCTTCTTGAGGCCGGTCGTGCCTGAACTAAACTGCAGAAGGACGGTCCGATCCGGATCGGGGCGCTGCGGGAGAAGAATATCGTAACGGGAGAGCTGTGGCAGGTTTCGCGCGGCCTCATCGGCCAGTAGGACACGGCAGGAGACCGCTCCCAGAGCCGGCATGATGTCCGACTCAGTGATGAACAGATCCGGTTTCACTGCCCCCAGGAGCTGACTGACCATGTGGCCAAATGCCTCCATCGCCAGCTTTGGCGAGGGCAATGCGAAAACCGCCGGCACGCGCAAGCTCATCAAGCAGCCGATCAGGCAAGTATAAAGATGGTGCGAGTGACGCAGCGCAATCGCTACTCGCCCATGCCGCGGTACACCGAGCCTGTCGAAAACCACGGCCCATTGGCCGCCGCGATGCATGGCTGTTCGAAAATCGAGCGAAATCTCGCTGCCATCGGCCGACTGCAAGATCGCGAACGGGCGTCGGTCATTCGCGCGCAACACCTCGATCAGCCTGTGAGTGAGGCCCCCAGTCGCCGTAGCGCTCAGCTTCCGGTGCGTCCGCGCGAATGTGGCCGGCTCGGTCATCAGATGGTCCTTGAGGTCCAGCGAAAAGTCATCGCAAAGTGTTCATCCCGAAACCGGGGCCTCACTGCTCTGCCCAGTTGCCGGACGCCTCGGACAGCACAGCCACGAGGACGCGCGCTCAAGCTTAAACACCCATTGGCTGACATAGGAGGATTCGCGCACACCCGTATGAATCGATGGCGAAATATGTCGCGCTGCGACAAATTTGTCACGAGCGAGAGCGAGTCGGCCCGGCGCGGCCTGTTCAGATACTGATCGTGGCTCGGGTTGCGCATTCGGTGTAGGCCGGACTACCCTGACAGCTCGGCGCTCGACTGAAGGCAAATTGGATGGGCGCAGCGCCGTCCGCGTAAATCTGTTGTTTGGTGGAGTCCGCTCATGGTGGGGACTTCAGATGGCACCCAGTCGCGGATCGAGCCTATGTGCGTCGCGACCGGTAGTGGCGATGCCGCCGCCACCTCTACGCTGCTCCAACAACGCTTCGCGCAACCACCGCAGCGCGCTGACGAGCACTACCGCCTAGCGAGGCTATTGGCGGGAAGTGGAAAACACTCGGAAGCAATAGAGACGCTCAAGCGCTGCGTTGCTCTGAGTCCGGATTATGGCCAGGCGTTGTTTGCGCTGGGTCGTGGCCTCCTGCACGGAGGATTCCATGCCCAGGCCGTCCTGCCGCTCAGGATGGCGGCTGCCGAAATGCCGGACTCCGCTCCAGTATTTTTTCACCTAGCGAATGCATTGCTGCGCAGCCATTCAAAGCATGGCTTGGCCCCGGTCCTGCGTCGCGCTGCCCAGCTGTCGCCTGTGCAGAGCCAGCTGTGGTTCAAGTATCAGCTTGCGCGCAGATACCAGAAACTAGCACGCGACGAGGAGGCGGAGGCCTTACTCGCTGCCATCGACAAGAGCGGGGCCGAGGCAGTTCTGCAACAGAACGCGCTGCACGGTCGCGTCCAACTCGCGCTCCGGCGGTTCGATTTTGAACGTGCGGAGGTGCTATCGCGACGATTGCTCGTCCTAGCGCCTGCCGAGGCGAGCTATCATCTGCTGCTGTTGGATAGCCTGTGCCGGGCCCACCGCTTCACTGAAGCGCTCGAGCACGTCGAGTCTTCGCCCGTCGTCCGGGGCATTTCCGGCCTCCGAGAGTGGATCGAGGGGGCAGCGCATTTTGCTAAAGGTAATTTAGACAAGGCGGCGCGGCTGTTTAGGGTAGCCGCCGCCAAGAACGGTTCAGGCGAAATGGTCGGCGGCCATGGTGTCAGAGGCTACAAATTCATCGAGGAAGCCGAGCGAAACGGCGCGCGGACCCAAGTCGACCCATTGTTCCTCGCCGATGCAAGGTATCGACAGCATGACTCGAGGCTTGTGTTCGTCGTGTCCTGCAACGATGTCTACCTGCAGATTTTCGGCGACAGGCTCTTTCGGTCGATTGCTGAGTTCGGGCCGGGTTGCGCCGTACACGTCCACTTGGTCAATCCCAGTCCGGCGGCCGTGGAGATGCTGACGGCGTTCCGGTCGCGCTACCGCGGTCTGGACTTCGAGGCGAGCAGTTCCAGGACTTCGTCTGAACGGCAGCGGGGGCATAGTGCGATCGCGCGGTACCTCATTGCGCCGGACCTTCTCGATTCGTGGCGCCGGCCGCTGTTGATCCTCGACATGGATGCGTGCATTGCTGCGCCGATCGACGTAATACAGCGCGATCTGGCTGACTGCGACGTCGCTCTGTATTGCGACTTCGACAAGCCCTTTCCGTGGGAAGTATGTTGCGCCAACTTTGTCTACCTGAAGCCGACGCCGGCAGGGCGCCTTTTCGCGTGGCTTGCTGCCGTCTGCATGGAACGGCTGGCCGATCAGGGCGTCCAGTGGACCCATGATCAGATGAGCCTGCTGCTGGCGCATCACGCACTGAGGGACCGCCTGCCAAACGTGCAATTGCGCGAACTCACGGCACACGAGTCCTCAGCGTTTGCCATCAACTCAGGTTCGTACAAGAAGCGGATTGTGGCGCGGCGAAACAATCCCAATTTGGATATTGAGATCAATCTGCTCGAAGCCGTGCTGACTGAGCTGGAGATTGCCGCGCAGAGGCTTTCGACCCCGGCTTCGTCCATGTAAGGCGTCAGCACGCACCATCCATGTCGGAAGTGGATCGGCTGCCGCACGATCCCACCGGCTTCACAGCCGATCCCCCAATCAGCACAGACTTGCCCGCATCGGCTCAATCGATCGTGGGGCCGGGCGGCACGTGCTCGGGGAACTCGAGGACCTTCCAAGGCATGCCGATCGGGGGCGGCCAGACAAAACGATTGGGCGGCGTCGGAATCCGCTCGTCGACCGGCTCGCGCCAGCCATGCACCGCCCTATTCTCGTCGCTGATGACGCGCGCACCAGCCACGATCTCGTCCACGGAATTCTGCACGACTCGATAGCCACACTCTCGGACGAGATACGTAATCGCCTGGGTCGACATCAGCTCGTTGCGTAGCGCGCGTCGCGGCGTGACGCGGTAGCCGTTAGGAGTAATGAGGTGCTGAAGCAGAACGTAATGCCCTTTGCCCCAGCCAGCCCAGATGTCCGGAGCGTTGACGGCGAGAATGGGAACGCCGAAAGCGCAGGCGAGCATGAACGGGCCCGAACCACCGTTCAGCATGAAACGCGACCGGCTGACCGCAAAGGCCTGCAGCATCGTCGTTTCCTGACTCAGGTCGACAAAGCCGGGAACCGGCGTGAAAGGCGCCATGCCCTTGTGTCCCAACCGCACGACCTGACCGTCGAGATCGCAGATGATCCTGTGCACGACCTGTTCGAAATGTTTCGGATCCGTGTCGCGGATCCAGTTCGGCAGGACATAACGCCAACTCGGCTCGCGATAGTGAAGAGTGCAGAACCACCGCTGCGGATCGAGGCCGAGCGCGATCAGTCGATCGGATAGCTCCGAAATGCGCGACTGAGGAACTTTCAGTTTTGCCACATGGTCGAACCCGGCGAGGCGGATGTCCGACATCATCGGCGTGGTGATCATGAAATCGACCCAGTCCCGGCGATCGGAGTACCACCGGTGGACCGGATTGGCCTGGGGTCGCCGATATACGGAGTAGCTCTGCTCGAAGTAGTCGATAGCCAGAAGTTCCTCCTCGCGCGGCCGCAATACGACATCGATATAAGGATTGAGTGCGAGGATGTCCTCTTTGAACGGACGATCGGCCCGATGATAGATGGTAAGATGCCCCTTGCTAAACTGCTGCTTGATCGTCGCGGCGAAGACATTGCAGCCTATGAAGCCCGCGAATGACATCGTGGTCAGCTGCGCGAAAATGCGGAATGGCGGCGTGTGCCGGAGCAATGTCCGCCCATCCTGGTACGTCATCGACATCGGCACAAAGGCGGGACATTCCGGAAGTACGGCAGCCTCGGGCCGAACGCGGCCCTCTTGCGCTGCAAGGTTCGCGCGTGCGACGGCCAGTGCCATGTGGCCCTCGTACATCTCCGGGTTCTGCGCCACATATCTGTTCAAGAGCTCGACCGCGGCGGCAAAGCAGCCGGCCGAGGTGAGAAACTGCGCGAGTTCGCGATACTCTTTCAGTCGAAATTTGCCACCGAGAATGAGCGCAATGTGGATCACCAGCCCCAGATCTTCCGCTCGACCCGCGCCTTGCAGAACGTGCGCAAGTGAGACGTAGACATCGCCGTTGGCAGGATTCAGCGCGATTGCCCGGTGCAGACATGCCTCGGCAATCTGCCAATTCCCCAGCGCCACGCAGGCGCGGCCGAGACCGGCAAGCGAAGCGACGTCGTTGGGTTCAAGCGATAGGGCGGACAATAGGCCAGTCTTGGCCTCCTCCGCGCGCGTTCTCCTTAGTAGAAGTACACCATATCGTCGCCATGCCTCGACTGTGTCGGGCCCAATGCAGATCGCCGCCCGCAATGCCGTCTCCGCTTCATCGAGCCGATCGAGCTCGGCCAAAACGTCTCCATGAGCCAAGCGAAACTTCACCGTACATGGTTTCGCTTCGATGACCCGGCGAAGAACGACTTCAGCGCCCTTCGTGTCCTTGCGCGCGAACGTGCTCGAGAGTTGCTCAAGCAACTTGACCCACTCGTCGTCGTTCATGTGCACCGGGCCGGCCATCGTCTACGGACTCTGAAAGATTGCAGGACCTTCGTGCGTCGGGTGCCGTCGCGAAC
>VGDO01000068.1 GCA_016869645.1 Alphaproteobacteria bacterium | reverse complement strand
TCGTTGGCCGATAGAATGGTCGGCAACTGGTCAGCTGGCATGGGATTCTGCGCGCGCGGCAGCAGAAGCGCGGTGTCGAGTCCAGCACTTGGCACCGTCTGGGTCTGCGTTGCCGCAAGACCTGTCGAGATTCCAGAAGCAAGCGCGACGAGTCCGGCGAGGATTACCGGTATTGCGCGCAAGTCTTTGCAGAAATTTCGCGCCCGCATTGCGGGCCTACATAGTGCATCGAACCTGATCTGGCAAGCAAAGCCTGCCCGAGCGCCTCACGGCAAGGTGCGCAACTTGTGGATAACTTGCCTCGAGTTCAGCCCCGCCAGCGACTTAGTCGGGCATGCCTGATTCGATTTTCCGCTTCAACGACAGGAAGTCGCGCCACGCTTCGCGCTTCTGAGCCGGCGCGCGAAGCAGGTAGGCGGGATGAAATGTGGCGAGCGCCGGCACCGGCCTCGGCAAAGCCGGACTCACATACTCGAACCAACGGCCGCGCATGCGCATGATCCCTTCGTTGCGGCCGAGCAGCGTCTTGGCCGATGTACCGCCGACCAGGACCAGAACCTTCGGCGCGACCAGCTCGATGTGCCGCTGAATGAACGGCAGGCAGAGTGCGATCTCGGCCGGGGTCGGCTGGCGGTTGCCCGGCGGCCGCCAGGGCAGGATGTTGGTGATATAGGCGGAACCACGGTCGCGGCCGATGGCGGCGAGCATGCGGTCGAGCAGCTGGCCGCTGACGCCTACAAAGGGCAGGCCCTGCCGGTCTTCATCGGCGCCCGGCGCCTCGCCGACCAGCATCAGACCCGAGGCGGGACTGCCGTCGCCGAAGACGAGATTGGTCGCGGTTTGCTTGAGCGCGCAGCCCTCGAAAGCGGCGAGCGCGGCGCGCAATTCGGCAAGAGTGGCCACGGCGCCGGCGATACGGTGTGCGTCGGCCGCTGGCGGCGCCGGCGCCACGGCGACCGGAGCCGGCATGTCCGGCGCGGAACCCGGCGAACTATCCCGGCCCGGTTCGTCAAACCCGGTCCGGGGCGCGGTCGGCGAGACGGCGGGCTGGACCGAGGTCGCGGCCGTTGTCTGGCCCCGCACGAACCGATCGACCGGCGTTTCGCCGATTGCTTCGTCGGCGCCGGCCGCCACCTGCCAAGCGAGTGCCGCCATCAGCGCCGACCGGTCACTCTGTCGCTGGCGTTCAGTGTCCGACGAAGCCATGGCATGAACCTAACACCTGCGCTAATTCTCTGACAAAGAGGTTCGAGGTTCGCTTTCGGAGGTTGGGGCATGGACCGCGACAAGATGGAATATGACGTCGTCATCGTCGGCGCCGGTCCGTCCGGCCTGTCGGCCGCGATCCGCCTCAAGCAGCTTGGTCAGCAGACCGGCCAGGATTTCTCCGTCTGCGTGATCGAGAAAGGTTCGGAAGTCGGCGCTCACATCCTGTCCGGTGCCGTGCTCGAGCCGCGCGCGCTCAACGAGCTGATCCCCGACTGGAAGGAGAAGGGCGCGCCGCTCAACACGCCGGCCGAGAAGGATCGCTTCCTGTTCCTGACCAAGCGGCGCGCGATTCGCCTGCCGACGCCCCCGCAGATGAACAATCACGGCAACTACATCATCAGCCTCGGCAATCTGTGCCGCTGGCTGGGCCAGCAGGCCGAAGCACTCGGCGTCGAGATCTATCCGGGCTTCGCCGCGGCCGAGGTGCTGACCGACGAGGCCGGCCGCGTCCGCGGCGTGGCGACCGGCGACATGGGCATCGGCAAAGACGGCAAGCCGACCGCAAGCCACGCGCGCGGCGTCGAGCTGCTGGCCAAGTACACGCTCTTTGCGGAAGGCTGCCGCGGCTCGCTGACCAAGACGCTGTTCAAGCGCTTCGATCTGCGCCGGGATTGCGATCCGCAGACTTTTGGTATCGGCATCAAGGAGCTGTGGGAGGTTCAGCCCGAGCAGCATCAGCAGGGCACGGTGGTGCATACCATCGGCTGGCCGATGGATTGGGGGACCTATGGCGGCTCGTTTCTCTATCACCTGGAAAACCGTCAGGTCGCCGTTGGTTTCGTCATCGGCCTCGATTACGAGAATCCCCATCTCAGCCCGTTTGACGAATTCCAGCGCTTCAAGACGCACCCGGCGGTCAGGCCGATCTTCGAAGGCGGACGGCGCGTCGCCTATGGCGCGCGCGCTCTCAACGAGGGCGGGTTCCAGGCGATCCCGAAGCTGACTTTTCCGGGAGGCGCCATCGTCGGCGACAGTGCCGGCTTCCTCAACGTGCCCAAGATCAAGGGCACGCACACCGCGATGAAGTCCGGCATGGTCGCCGCTGAGGCGCTGCACGAAATGCTCGCCGCCGGGCGTGTGGACGAGCTGACCGGCTATCCCGAGCGGCTGAAGAGGACCTGGCTGTGGGACGAGCTCTATTGCGTGCGCAATGTCCGCCCATCGTTCAGGTTGGGCATGTGGGGCGGACTCGCCTACTCGGCGCTCGACACTTATGTGATGCGCGGCCGCGCGCCCTGGACCTTCCATCACCACGACGACAATGCGACACTGCGGCGCGCCGGCGAATGCGCGCCGATCGACTATCCGAAGCCGGACGGCAAGATCACCTTCGACAAGCTGTCCTCGGTGTTCGTCTCGAACACCAACCACGAGGAAAACCAGCCGCCGCATCTCAAGTTGACCGAGCCGCGCATCGCGATCGACGTCAACCTGGCGCTCTACGATGCGCCGGAGCAGCGCTATTGTCCGGCCGGCGTCTACGAGATCGTTCGCGATGATTCGGGCGCCAACCCGCGTTTGCAGATCAACGCCCAGAACTGCGTGCACTGCAAGACGTGCGACATCAAGGATCCCCTGCAGAACATCAATTGGGTCGTGCCCGAGGGCGGCGGCGGCCCGAACTATCCGAATATGTGAGCGGATCGCTTGCGCCGTCACGCGGTTGCGAACATGTCCCGTCGACATGACGAGCCGATGGCGCCGACCGACCGATACGAATCGGTCGCCGGTGAGCATACGCTCGACGACGAGCGACTGCGGGTGCTCTACCGACGCTGGCGCGCCGCGTGCGGCAGCCGAACGATGCCGACGCGCTCATTCGTCGACCCCGTCAACCTTGCGGATTTCCTGGGCTGGTTATTCATCTATGACATCGAAGGTCCGCAGCCGCGCTTTCGCTACCGGTTGTTCGCCAGCGCCGTGGCGGCGCGCGTCGGCTTCGACCTGACCGGCAAACTCGTCGACGATCATCCGATCGCGCACGTTCGCGACTCGATTCGTCATTCTCTCGATCTGGTCGTCAACGGCCGGTCGCCGGTCCGAGTTTCAGCCGAGCGCCTCTTGCTCGGCAAATGCTATCGCTCGGAAGTGCTCCTGATGCCGCTTGGAGAAGCAGATGGGCAGGTCGACCGCATCCTCGGCTGTCAATCCGTGCCTCCGGACATGCCCCGCCAGTGGGTGCTGGGCGAGCGATGATGAACCACGACCTTGAGCGACTGAAGTCACGGCGATGAAGCGCATCGCGATCGCCAGCTTCATCCACGAGGGCAATTCCTTCTCGCCGGTGCCGACGACGACGGCGGAATTTCGCCAGCAGCTTTGGCTGTCCGGCTGCGCGGCGAAGGAACACGCGCGCGGGACCCGAACCGAGCTGGGTGCGGCCGTCGACTTCCTCGACACCCACCGCGACTGGCAGGGCTTGTTTCTGACCTGTGCCGAAGCAGGTCCGGCCGGTCCGATCGACGACATGACGTTTGCGTTGATCCGCGACGAGATCCTGGACGGACTGTCGCGAGGACCGTGGGACGCGGTCTACCTCGCGCTTCACGGCGCCATGCTCTCGGCGTCCAGCCCCACGGCGGATCTCGACCTGCTCCGCGCCGTCCGCCGTGCGATCGGCCGGGCGCCGCTCGGCGTCAGTTTCGATCTGCATGCCAATCTCGGCGCGGCTCAGATCGGGCTCTTCGACGTCGCCTGCGGGTTCAAGACCCATCCGCATGTCGACATGTACGAGACCGCCGCCAGGACCCTTGAGCTACTGGCGCGCACCGCGAGCGGCGAGATCGCGCCGAAAGGCGCGCTTGCCAAGGTGCCGGCGATCCTGCCGAGCATGAACATGCGGACGACCGATGGACCGATGGCCGAGATCGAGGCGATCGCGGCCGAGGTCGAGCGGCGACACGGTCTGCTCGATGTCAGCGTCTTCGGCGGTTTTTCCTACGGCGACAGTCCGCTGGCTGGCGCATCCGTCATGGTTCACGCCGATGGCGATGCCGAGCTCGCGCAAGAAGCGGCGCACGAAGTCGGCGCGGCGATGACGGCGCGGCTCGATCGCTTCTATGTCGCCCTGCCGACACCAACGGCCGCCTTGATGCAGGCAGCCGGCGCGACGGCGTGGCCGGTCGCGCTGATCGAGAGCTCGGACAACCCGGGTTCGGGCGGCATCGGTGACACAACCGGATTGTTCGCGGCCATGCACGCGGCACGGCCCCCGGGGCCGGCCGTGTTCGCTTTTTTCGCCGATCCGGGCGTGGTTGGCCAGGCCGCCGCCGCGGGGATCGGCGGTCGGGTGGCGGTCACGCTAGGCGGCCGCATTGCCCCCGAATTCGGCGCGCCGGTCGCGATTTCCGGCACGGTCGACCGTCTGACCGATGGACGCTTTCGCAACAGCGGGCCGCTGGCCCATGGCGCCCACTGCAATCTCGGCCGCACCGCCCTTGTCCGCGACGGCGAGCTCGCCATCATTGTGACGGCGGCCTGTCAGAGCCCCAACGATCCAGGCTTTTTCACGCTGCACGACATCGACGTGCACCGCCTGCGATGGCTGGGCGTGAAGGCCAAGAACCATTTCCGCGCCGCGTTCCGGCCGCTGATCCCGACCATGATCGATGTCGATACTCCCGGTCCCGCCGCTCTCGATCTGCGCCATTTCCGGTTCCGCCACGCGCCCATGGATTTTCGCCGCTCGTGAGCGCGACCCGCCCGTCGGCTGCCAGGACGCCGCCGCTCAACCGAGGCAAATTGCCCCGCCTGCTTGCCCTCGTACCCTGCGGCGCTAGAATGGACCGGAGCCTGAAGTTCCGTGCGCCACAGCGCGGGACATAGAAATGAGCGCAACATGATCAAGTCTGGTAACGGCAGATCCGGCCGCGGCAGGTCGCTTTTGATTGCGGCCGCGATGCTTGCGGGTGTGGCGGGCTGGTCCGTCGAGCCGCAGGGGGCCGAGCAGAGCCGGCGCCCGTCGGCTTCGGAAATGTCCAACTTCGGCAGCTATCTTGCCGGGCGCTACGCGCAGAACCGCCGCGATCTGACCGCCGCCGCGGAATACGTCCAGCGCGTGCTTGCCACCGATCCGGACAATCCCCAGCTGCTGCGCCGAGCCTATTTCCTGATGGCGAGCGAAGGGCGCATGACAGAGGCGGAGACCTACGCGCGCCGTATCGTCGACGGAGGTGCGGAGACCGCGCTCGCGAGCCTGACCCTGGCTCTGGCCGACATCAAGGCCGGGCGCTTCGCCGAGGCCGAGAAGCATCTGGCGGCCATCGAGCGCAATCGCATCAACAATCTGATCAGCCCCCTGCTGCGCGGTTGGACCAAGATCGGACAGACGAATCTCGACGCCGGCCTCGAGGCGCTCAAGCCGGTCGGCCAGGATACCGGCCTCGGCGCCCTCTACCAGATGCACCAGGGCTTCATGAACGATCTGGCTGGACGGTTTCCGGCCGCCGAGCAGAGCTATCTGCGCGCGCGCCAGCAGGCGGGCGAACCGAGCCAGCGCATGATCACGGCGATCGGCAATTTCTATGAGCGCCAGGGCGAGCGCGCCAAGGCGGAGGCGATCTACCAGGAATTCGGCCAGCGTCATCCGGAATCGCCAATGGTGGAAGCCGCCATGGCGCGGCTGCGGGCAGGCAGCAGACCCGAGCGCACCGTCCGATCGCCGCGCGACGGCATCGCCGAGGGGCTGACCGACGTCGCCGGAGCGCTGATCGATGCGCGCACCGCCGACACGGCGCTGATCTATGTCCGGATGGCGCTCGACCTGCGCCCGGATTTCGACATCGGCCACATTCTGCTGGGCGAGGTGCTCGAGGCGCAGGGCCGCAATGAGCAGGCCGCGCAAGCCTATCGCGCGGTGCCAGCAAAGTCGCCCTATGCCTGGAACGCGCGGTTGCGCATCGCAGGCAACCTGGAAGCGCTCAATGAGACCGATCGTGCCATCGCCGAGCTCAAGGCAATGGCGGCCGAGCGGCCGCGGCAGCCTGATCCCCTGGTGCGCGCCGGCGACATACTGCGCACCAAGGAGCGCTATGCCGAAGCAGTGCCCTTCTACGACCAGGCGATCAGCCGTCTGTCCAGCATCGAGACGCAGCACTGGTCGCTGTTCTATTCGCGCGGCATCGTGCTCGAACGATCCAAGCAGTGGCCGCGCGCCGAGGGCGACTTCCTGAAGGCGCTCGAGCTACAGCCCGAGCAGGCCTACGTCCTCAACTATCTCGGCTATTCCTGGGTCGAACAGGGCGTCAATCTCGATCGCGCCAAGGGAATGATCGAGAAGGCCGTGGCGCTCCGTCCGCAGGATGGCTACATCGTCGACAGCCTGGGCTGGGTGCTGTACCGGCTCGGGGACTTCGAGGGCGCGGTGCGTCACCTGGAGCGCGCCATCGAGCTCCGGCCGCAGGATCCGGTGATCAACGATCACCTCGGCGACGCCTATTGGCGCGTCGGACGTCGGACGGAGGCGCGCGTGCAGTGGCGCCGAGCGCTCTCGCTCAAGCCGGAGCCTGATGTCGTCGGCCAGATCGAAGGCAAGCTGCAAAACGGTCTGCAGACCGGCGACGAACCGCGCAAGGGCGGTTGACTCTGCCGCGCGCGCGGATGCCTCGACGGTCGGCGGCGCGCGTCGCCCGCGAGTTCGCGCCCGCCAAGATCAACCTCTATCTCCACATCACAGGCCAGCGCGCTGACGGCTATCACACCCTCGACAGCCTGATCGCATTCGCCAATATCGGCGACGTCATCGAAGCGCGCGCGGCGGACGAGCTGTCGTTGCGCATCGTCGGACCAAACGCCGGGGCTTTGCATGCGGCGGCGGCCGACAATCTCGCTCTTCGCGCCGCGCGCGCGCTTCGCGATCGCTGCGTCGTCACCCGAGGCGCCCGTCTGACGTTGCGCAAGAATCTCCCGGTTGCGGCCGGCATCGGCGGCGGCTCCGCCGATGCCGCGGCAACGCTGCGCGCGCTGATCCGGCTGTGGCGCATCAAGCCCGCCGAGCGGGTGCTCGCCAGCTTGGCGCTCTCTCTGGGTGCCGACGTGCCGGCCTGTCTTCGCGGCCGTGCGGTATTCGCGGGCGGCATCGGCGAGCGTCTCGCAGCTGCGCCGTCTCTGCCGTCGGCTGCGATCGTGCTGATCAACCCCGGTATCGGCTTGCCGACGCCCCATGTCTTCGCGGCGCGGCAAGGCCCATTTTCGACGGCACAGCGGTTCCGCGCGGCGCCCCGCGATTTCCGGGCATTGGCTGCGTTGATTGCCGAGCGGCGCAACGATTTGACCGACGCTGCGGTGCAGCTCTGCCCACCGGTTGCGGAGATCCTGGCGCGGCTTGCCGAAGCGTCGGGCTGCCTGGTCGCGCGCATGAGCGGCAGCGGCGCGACCTGTTACGGCATTTTCGACGGGTCAGCGGCGGCGGCGCGCGCTGCTCGTCGCATCGGCGTCGAGCACCCGGATTGGTGGATCAGGAGCGGCCGACTCTGCTGACCGAACCCTCGCGCTCGCGACCTCGCCGATCCCGCTAGTTGGTCGATACCCTGCTGGTCCGCGCGTGCTCGGACAGATGGCGCAGCAGAGCCTCGGAAGGTAGACCGTCGGCCGCCAGGCCATTGGTCTCCTGATAGCGCTTGATCGCGTTGGTCGTGCGCGGGCCGATGAAGCCGTCGGCAGGTCCGGGATTGAGATTGAGCTGCTGCAGCAACTGCTGAATCGCCATGACCGTGTCGCGCGCCGCGTTGGGAGTCGGAGCCGACGCCGCGGCCGGCGTTGCTGCGCCGGGGCGCAACGAGGATGCCGGCGCGCCGGCTGCAACCGGAGCCGGCGCGGTCGGCACGGCATTCGGATCCTGGGCGCGCCCCGCGCGTTGCGCCGCGGGCGTTTCGCTGCTGGTCGCCCGACCGAGACGAGCCAGTTCGGTGCGCGCTTCGGCATAGCCGCGATCGGCGGCGCGCATATAGAACTTGACCGCCTCCTGCATGTTCGGTTCGATGTCTTCGCGGCCTTCCTCGTAAATCTTGCCGAGGACGAACAGTGCGCGCGCCACACCCTGGTCGGCGGCGCGTCGCAGCCAGCGCACCGCTTCCTTGGTGTTTTTCGCGATGCCGCCGCGCCCGTCGAGGAAGTAGATGCCGAAATTGTACTGCGCGTTGGGATGATTGAGCTCGGCCGCCGTGTGATACCAGAGCAGCGCGCGCACCTCGTCCTTGGTCACGCCAAGCCCGGTTTCGTAGAGAACGCCAAGATTGTACTGCGAGTTCGGAATGTTCTGAACGGCGGCTTCGCGAAACCAATACGCGGCCTTGCTGAAGTCCTGCGCCGCGCCTTCGCCTTTGGCATAGAGGATAGCGAGGTCGTGCTGCGCCTTGGCATCGCCCTGCTTGGCCATATTCTCGAGCCAGGCAAGCCGCGCGGCCGGATCGGCGTCGGCAGCCGGCGCGGCGGGCGCGGCGGGCGGACGTCGCGTGACGTCCGGTGCAGCCGGCGCAGATCGCGCGGCCGTCGACGGTGGCGGCAAGGCGGCTTGCTGCGTCGCTCCAGCCGATGACGGTGCGGCTGCGCCGGGCGATGCGGCCTGGGGTGCCGGCGCCGCCGGACGAGGCGGAGGGGCAGCCGCCTGCGGTGGCGGTGTTGTGCTCGGTGCTGTCATCGGCGCAGCCGGTGGTGCGGCCGTGCTCGCGACTGGTGGCGGCATCTGCGGCGCGGTGTTCGAGGTTGCCGGCGGCGGCACGCTGCTCGGCGGCGGACTTGGCCCTGTCGCCGGGGCCAGCGTCGCGGATGGTGCCGTGGGCGATGCTGGTGTTTCGCTTGTCAGTCCCAGGAAGTCGGCGAGCCAGGTTGGCAACTGCCAGTCTGTCGGCAATTTGAAGAGTTCGCCGAGATCAGGCCACGGGAAAGCTGCGACCTCGGTGCGCAGCACCATGAAACCGGGCCCCAGTGTCTCGACCCAGAACTGCTCGGCTTCGACCACCATCTGATCCGGCACGTCCGCCCATTCGATCCCGGGCTTTTGCGTCGCCTGGTAACCGAACCAGACAACCGGGACGATGCCGCACAACATGACGATGACAGCGAGGCTCATGAGCAGCCGGCGGCGCCAGCGCCGCGGCGGCGGCGCTTCATCGTCCTGCTCTGGCGCGATCTTTGTGCGGCGATAGATCCGCGTTTCCGAGCCGAGCTTCAGGCGCGATTCGAAATCGATGATCTCCGACGGCGGCTGCACGGGTTCGACGGGTTCGGGCTCGCGCTCGAGAAGGCTTCGCCGCGCGACCGGCTGTCGAGCCGTCTCGGATGAGGCTTCTGCGCCCCGGCCGATCGGATCCGACTGATCGTAGACCCGGTCACCGCGCGACACGAGGCCAGCGAATTCGGCGGGTCCGCTCGCGGTATGAGCCTCGGTGCCATTGCCGGGGAAGCCTTCTTCGTCCGGTTGTCTCGCCTCCTCGCCTTCGCGCCGCTTGGCTTCGATGTCGACCAGCCGCTTGGCGAGCGCCTCGACAGCCTTGCCGACCGGTAGCAGCTGCTCCGACATGTGCCGCTCGGCGGCCTCAACCTGGCGCGACAGCTCGATGAGTTGCGGATCAGGCTCAACTGGCTCGCCGGCGTTGTCGTGACCTTGAACCTCAGCATGTTTCTGAGACGGTCGGGCTGCCGCATGAATGGCGGGCGCCGGACCGGGCATTTCAGCCAGCCCCGCATGGCGCAGAATTGCCCTGTCGATCCATTGGCCAATGGTTAGCCCGGCCGCCTGGGCGGCTTCACGGGCTGCATCACGGGCACCGCGGTCGACCCCCTTCACGCTCCATGGCGCCGAACTCCGCGCGAGATCGGTCATACCCGCCCTTCACGACTGCGTAGCGCACACAGCAATTTGGAATACCTCCTTATATATAATCGCTTAATGGCGCCCTGGGGCCTGACCGAGCAAACAAGTCGCGCTGGCGCGATCAACCCTCGCGGTGTCAGCACTCCTCCGCCTGGCGCATAGGCGCTACCATGCTAGCGGCCCCGCCGAAAGAGTCGAGCCAAAAATCCGTTGCCCTGGCCCCTGGTCTCGGCGCGTGTCCCGCCGGGCTGAAACCGCTGCTCGAGCTTCTGGAGCCGCTCGGACATGCGCATGACCGCGCGTTCGACCGGTGCGGTCGTGGCCGGACCACCGGGCCCGCGCGACTTGATTTCCTCGAGCTGAGCCGAGATCTGGTCGACGCGGCCGATCTGATTGGCGATGTCGTCCACCCGTTCGAGCTGGGTCGTCAGGTGATCGACTTTCCTGAGGATCGGCTGGATTTGGGCAGTCGTTCGTTGCTCTGCGGCGTCGATCCGCGTCGAAAGCTTATTAATCGACTCGATGACGGCCTGGGTGGTCAGTGCCGGCGGCCGCGGCTGCGTGTTGACATAAGAGGGGGGGATAGCCCGCGCCGGGCATGGCGGAGGGGGCGGGCGGCGCCTCTGGGTAGCGGGGTGGTCCCCGGTCTGTCCCATAGCCGCCTGTCCCATAGCCGCGCTTCAACTCCTGGGTCGCCGCCGCGAGGATGGTCTGGCTCAGCCAGACACCGATGGGTTGGCCAGCCTTGCGCGCCGCGATCTTCGCCGCTTCCCGCGCTTCATGGGCTACACTCTTCACGCTCCACGGCGTATTGCTCGTCATGGCCAGTTGGTCAGATCGTCAGCCCGTGGTGGTAGGACACGGCAGTGCCTGCCCGGGCAGTGAATATCTCAAAATTCTCTCGGTATTTCAAGCCAATTGGAGGTGGTGCGCTACCAAGGGCTACCGAATATGCCGTAGTAGGATTTCTGGATGCTACCAAGCTTTGTAGACCAATCCGGCCAGATACCTGCCGGTAGTGGGCCGCAACACCTGCCCGGCGCGAGCCGACGAATGGTGGCTCGACGCGTGAAGAGGATTTGTTAGGGGCGCCAGCGTCGCCGGGCGAGCGGCGCATTCGGATCGTGGGGCCGGTCGTAATCCCCGGGCTGACGGCTGGGTCGCTCAAGCGCCTCAAGTCGTCGCGTGATCTCCTCGATGGCGTGCCGCAGGTGGGCTACCGAACGCGCCGTCCAGCGCTCGACCTTGGCGATTCGCTGGGCCAGGATGGTCATCTCCGCGCCGACGTTGCCACCGAGGCCGCTGGCGAGCCCCGCGGTGTCGTAGGGCCGTGTGGTTTCGTCTTCCAGCGCACCATGGATCGCCGAGGCCGGTTTGCCGCCGCCTTGCGAATCTACCACCGGGTGGGCCGTGGACGGCCCGCCCCCGGCAGCGGCGCGCTCCGCGCGGCTGACGCTGTGAATGGCCTCGCTGAGCCAAGCACCCATGGGCTGGCCGGCCTCCGCGGCACGCTCCTTGGCAGCCTGGCGGGCCTCAGGAGTTATGCCTTTGATGCTCCAGGGTAAATTAGATCTGTCCATGGCCGACGGGCAGTGTAGTGCTGGTAGTGACCAGCATAACAGAGGCCAAACGGCCTGTTAAGCGCGATTGGTTTCGTCAAAATATCCTTGTTCTATCAAATGGTTCCGGGCGTAGGGCCACTGGTTGCGGGCGACCGTGAATGCGCGTATGGTGCCGCGCCTGCGCATGGGGCGTGGCCAAGCGGTAAGGCAGCGGGTTTTGGTCCCGCGATCCCAGGTTCGAATCCTGGCGCCCCAACCATCCGCAACCCGGGCAGACTGCCGGCGCCCGATCAAGGCGTCAATGTCAGCCCTTCGCGTGCGACCACGGTTCCCGGACGCATTTGCGCCGCCTCGGCCGCGATGCGGTCCATGAACGCATCGTCGTGGCTCGGATCATGGTGGAAAATCACGGCAGTCTTGGCCTTGGCCGCCTCGCAGAGGCGCAGGCATTCCTGCCAGGTCGAATGGCCCCACCGCACATAGCGCGGATATTCCTCGTCAGTGTAGGTCGAGTCGTAAATGACGATATCGGCCCGGTCGATCAGATCCAGAACCTTGGCATCGGGACGCCCGATGACATGCTCGGTATCGGTGACGTAACAGATTGATTTTCCGCGAAATTCGACCCGGTAGCCGGTTGCGTTGTTGGGGTGATTGAGCGGCTGGGTGCGCAACACCACGCCTGGCTTGGGATGCAGCACATCGCCCGCCGAAAAGTCGTGATAGGTGATGTCAGCACGAAATACGTCAATCGGCACGGGAAACAAGGGCGGGGTCATCATCAAGCCGAGGACCTCGCGCAGATTGTGGTTGGGCTTGAGATGGCCGGCAGAAAAGCGGAAGCGGTTGCCCGGCACGAAGGCCGAGCTGAAGAAGGGCAGCCCATTGACGTGGTCGAGGTGGGTGTGGGTGAAGAACAGGTCGGCGTCGACCGTGCCTGACTTATCGAGCGCCGGCCCGAGCGGGCGCAAGCCTGTGCCAGCGTCGAAAATCAGCAGGCCATCGCCACAACGCACTTCCAAGCAGGAGGTATTGCCACCATAGCGGACCGTATCCGGGCCCGGGCATGCAATGCTGCCGCGCACGCCCCAAAACCGGACTGAGAAATCGCGCCCCTCCGCCACGCCATGTCTCCGGCTGTTATCACAAGCCGGTATGGCAGACCCCCCTTCGGCGCCGCCACGGCCTGACCCGAGTGTGCCTGAGCCGCAGTGGCAGGAAAAGATTTAATTGTTAGGGACCAAGGGGATCGCCATCGACGCCTCAAATCGCGCGTCAGGGCACGAGCCGATAGCCACCCGGTTCGGTGACGAGAATGGTTGCATTGCTCGGGTCGGACTCGATTTTCTGTCGCAGGCGATAGACGTGAGTCTCCAAGGTGTGGGTTGTGACGCCGGCGTTGTAGCCCCACACCTCTTTGAGCAGCACCTCGCGGCCGACGACCCGATCACCGACGCGATAGAGGTATTTGAGGATCGCCGTTTCCTTCTCGGTCAGTCGTACCTTCTTGCTGCGCGTCGAGTCGAGCAGCAGCTTGGCGCTCGGTTTGAAGCTGTAGGGTCCGATGGTGAACACGGCATCGTCGCTCTGTTCGTGCTGACGCAACTGAGCGCGCACGCGCGCAAGCAATACGCCGATACGAAACGGCTTGGTCACGTAGTCATTGGCGCCGGCGTCGAGACCGAGAATGGTGTCGGCGTCCGTGTCGGCACCGGTCAGCATGACGATCGGCGACTTGAGCCCGCCGCGCCGCATGAGCCGGCAAACTTCGCGGCCGTCCATGTCCGGCAGGCCAACATCGAGGAGCACGATGTCGAAATGTTCCGTCCGAACGCGCTCAAGCGCGCTCTGACCGGACTCGGCCTGCACCGTCGCGAATTCCTCATGGAGCTGCAATTGCTCGGCGAGCGTTGCGCGCAACGCCTCGTCGTCATCGACCAGCAGGATCTTCTTGGCGCCGGCCTTTGCACCGGCTCGCGCCGCTGTCATTCCATGCCTCTGTGCCTGCTCGTCCGAACACGCCGGATCATAGCATGCCGGCGCCAGAGCCGGGCCAGCTCCTGCGCCGACCTGCGTCGCCGTCGGATCACGCCGTGGGCCGCTGGATCTGCTCGAGCGTCGCGCGGAACAAGGCGCTGTTCGGGTCGCAAAACGCGTCGAGTACAGAAAAGTGGTTGCGGCCAGGCAAATCCAGCTCTTGGACCGGCCGGCCGGCTGCAAGCCATGCAGCGGCGAAGCTGCGTTGCTGCCGGTGAAACTCGTCGCTCTCCTTCTGACCGACGGCGAGCGTCAAGGGCGCGCTGCGCAGCTTGCCCGGCGCCGTGCTGACAACCGCGGAATCCGTCGCCTCCAATGCCTGGACGGCGAAAATCGGGCTATTGCGCCGCGCGGCATCGGCATCCAACCGGATCGCTTGATTGAGATAGCTGAGCCGGATCGGCTCAAGCTCGTAGAGCCCGCTGATGGCGACCGCGCCGGCAATCGGGTCTGCCGGCAGCCCAAGCGTCGGCCAATTGGTGACCAGGAGCGCCGCCGTCAGGTGACCGCCTGCGGAATGGCCCGTGACGTGGATGCGCCCAGGATCGCCGCCGAAGCGGCGTGCATTCTGCCAGGTCCACGCCAGCGATGCGCGTGTTTGGCGCACGATCTCATCCATCGACACGGTGGGCGTCAGCGCATAGTTGACGACGACGACCGTAACGCCGGCGGCGACATAGGCACGCGCAACGAAATCGAAATCGCGCTTGTCCAATGCCTGCCAGTAGCCGCCGTGAATGAAAACCAGAACGGGGGCGCCGCGCGGTTGGTCGACGGCGCGAAATACGTCGAGCCGCTCGGCATCGCTCTTGCCGTAAGCAATATCGAGCTCGACCGCCAAGGTCTTGCGCGCGATTTCGCTATCGGCTTGCCAGCGCGCCAGATAGGCGGGGTAGTCCGGTACCATCGCGCGGTTGTTGTACTGCGCGTCCAGCCCTGCCTGGTCGTAGTTGCCGAAAACCGCTGCCAAAGCGCCTATCCCATTCTCCGCCGGCCAGTGCGATGGCCGGCCCTGTTACGGACCAGCTTCGCCGATGGCATGAAGCGATGCAATACCGCAAGGTCGGGGCGCAAATTCGCTGCGCAGCCGGGCACGCGGCATGCTTTAATCCGCGGCCATCATGGCAGACGCAAGAATGTCCATTCCGCCCACCGGGTCCGACGGCCTGCTGGCAGTCGATCGCGCGATCGGCGACATCAGGCGCGGCGGACTAATTGCGGTGCAGGCGCCGCGCGGCAACGCCGCGTTGGCGCTCGCCGCGGAAATGGCAACCTCCGAAAGCCTGGCACAGCTCAAGCGATTGGCGCGATCGGCCCCGGTCCTGGCCCTGACCGCGCGACGTGCTGCCGCGCTGCGCCCCGGACAGCGCGGGCCGGGTGTTCAGTCGATCATGCTGCCGGCCGATGCCGATGCCGATCTCGTGCTCAGGCTCGCCGACCCGACGACGCAATCCTCCGCTGCGACCATGCCGGCTCTGGGCCAGCTCGCGATCGTGGCGGAACCGGCCGACAGCTGCGCCGTGGCGGCTATCGAGCTCACCAAGCGCGCGCGGCTGCTACCGGCGGCGCTGGTCGCGCTGATCGACCTCCACGAACCCGACGAGCTGGCGCGCTGGGCGCGCGCTCAATCCCTCCTGTTCGTCGACGCCCGCGACATCGCCGCCTATTCTGCCCTGGTCGCATCGTCGCTCACGCGCACCGGTGATGCGCGCGTGCCGCTCGCCGACGCCGAGCACACGCGCATCATCGCGTTTCGCCCGCGCGACGGCGGCGTCGAACATTTGGCCATCATGATCGGTGATCCTTCGATCACCGATCGGCCCGTCCTGACCCGGCTGCATTCTCAGTGCTTCACCGGCGACCTGATCGGCAGTCTGCGCTGCGACTGCGGCGACCAGCTGCGCGGCGCGATCGCCGAGATCGCCAGGTCGGGTGGCGGCGTGCTGCTCTATCTGGCGCAGGAGGGGCGCGATATCGGCCTGGTCAACAAGTTGCGCGCTTACGCGCTGCAGGATCGCGGCTTCGACACGATCGAGGCCAATGAGGTGCTCGGCTTCGATGCCGACGAGCGGGTCTACCTGCCGGCCGCTGAGATGTTGCGCCAGCTCGGCATCCGGCGCGTCCGCCTGCTGACCAACAACCCGGCCAAGGTCGACTCGCTCGCCCATTGCGGCATCGAGGTCGTCGAGCGCGTGCCGCACGTCTTCCCGTCCAATCCTCACAACGAAGAGTACCTGCGCACCAAAGCGACGCGCGGCGGCCACATTTTCTAGGGTGCCGCAGCGGCTTTAGGGGCGCCAGAGATTGGCGTTGCCGAAGCTGGGGAAGGGCTGGCTGAGAGGCGACTGGCCAGTCGGCGTCGCGGGTGGTCGGGTCGGGTTGGCACGCGTCAGAAGGCCGGGCACGACGACGACACTGCCGCCGCCAGGCGAGCTGCTGCCGGCCGCCAGGTTGGTGCCACCTGCATTGTCGCCACCTGGTGCCGCTGTCGACGATGGCGCCCGTCGTTCCGGCGTTGAGCGTCAAGGTGTTGCCCACGCCGGAGACGGTGTTGAGCGTGATGTTGCCGCCCCCGGTATTGATCGTCGAATTGCCCGACAGGTTCACCGGGCCGGTTGCCGAGAAGGCACCACCGCCCGTCGTCACCGTGCCGGCGAGACCGACCGGTCCGGCATAGCTCTGCGCGCCGGCCGTCGTGACATTGCCCGAGAAATTCGTCGTGCCGCCGCCCGTGCGCGTGATGCTCGTGAGCGCCGTCGTGCCGCCGACAACACCGTTGAAACCGACGGTGCCAGTGCCGGCGGCAAGCGTGAGAGTCTGCGCGCCATCGACTGTATTGGAAAATGTGATGTTGTTATTGGTCGTCGTCAGCGTCGTCGCTGCGCCGAGTGTAACCGTGCCGCCATAGAGCTGGTTCCCCGTGGTCGTTACACTACGCAATGTCGTCGCGCCTGTCGTGCCTGAGGCATCGAGGCTCGTCAGCGTCGTCGTGCCGCCGGCCGCGCCGCCAAACGACAGAGTGCCCGTGCCGGAACTGATTGTCAGGTTTTGTCCGCCGTCGATCGTGCTGGCGAAGGTAATATTGGCGTTCGTAGTGGCGAGGGTCGATGCACCTCCGAGCGTGACGGGCCCACCATAGGTCTGCGTGCTCGTCGACGTGACATTACGGATCGTGATGGTTCCCGTGGTGCCCGTGGTATCGAGGATGGTCAGCGGCGTCGTGCCGCCGACCGCGCTGCCGAAGGTAAGCGCACCCGTGCCGGCGTTCACGGTCAGGACCTGGGCGCCGTCGACCGGGGCGCTGCTGGCAAAAACGACATTGCTGTTCGTCGTGGTCAGCGTCGCCGCCGCCCCAAGGGCGACCGGCCCGCCATAGAGCTGAACGCCGGTCGTGGTCACGTTGCCGATGGTGATCGTGCCGGACGTTGCCGACGCGTCAAGGCTCGTCAGCGGCGTCGTGCCGCCGACCGCGGCATTGAAGGATACGTTGCCCGACGTCGAGGCCGTCAGTGTGCCGGCGCCGTTCATCGGACCGGCGAAGGTGACGCTGCCCGTTGTCGAGACCACGTCGAGATTGGCGCCGAGCGTGACTCCGGCGCTGGTGAAGCTGACATTGCCGCTGTTGGTGAAGACCGCGCTGGCGATCGCCGGCGTGGTCGTGGCGTTCCACGTTACGGTGCCGGTGCCGATCGGGCTGCCGAGGAAGAAGTTGGTCGCGCCGGCAAAATCTGTGACGTTCGTCCCGTTGACGACCAGCGCGCCGCCGCCCGAGCCGAAGATGACGTTGCGCGACGGGTCCACAGTGCCAATCGCCAGAACGCCACCGACCGCCGAGGCGCTATTGGTGGCCGACAGCGTGTCGGTGGCGATCGTGAGATTGCCCTGGGTCGTAATCGCGCCGAGTGAAAGCGTCGACGCGGCAATCGTCACACCGCCGCCGGCGACGTTGTTGTTGATGGCGACCGTGCCGGTCAGCGCGTTGCCGGAGTTGCCGAGCGTGACCGTCTGACCGGCGATGTTGTTGGCGGTAACGGTGGTGGTGCCACCGATGGTCAAGGAGTCGCCGACGTTCTGTGTGATGTTGGCGCCGTAGGCGCTGAGCGTGAGGTTGCCGGTGCCGCTGTTCAGATTGCCGAGCGTGATCGAGCCCGAGGTCGTATTGTTGGTCCCCGCGACCGCCGAGGAGAGGGTGATCGCGCCGTTGGTCGCCGACGTGTTGATCGTCGCGCCCGACGACATGCCGAAGTTGCCAGCTCCGGCTGAGCGGTTCGTGCCGTCGGTGCCGGGATCATTGGCGGTCGCCGTGAAGCTGCCCTTCAAGATGACGTTGGCATTGACGTTGATATTGCGACCGGCCTGCAGCACGAGATTGCCGTTGCCGGCATTGCCGGTCGAATCGATCGCATTGCTGATGGTGATGTCGTTGTTGGCCTGGAGCGTGACGTTGGCGCCGTTGAGCCCGGTGACGATGGCCGAGGGATCGATGCTGGCATTGGATGCCGGAACGTCGCCGAATAGCGAGTAGCCCGAGATCGGCTGGCCGCCGCCGGTCGCGATCGTGATGTTCGCGGGATCGAGGAGCAGCGTGCCGGTCAGACCAAGGGTCGCGGTCAGATCGGCGATGCCGCGATAGATCAGGTTTTCCTTGCCCGACACTTCGGCAAATCCGCCATCCCCATCCTCGCGGCCGCCGCGTGCGGCAATCTTGCCGGCGTAGGCCGTCTCGCCGTCGGACCACACGATCACCTTGCCGCCCTTGCCGCGCGTCACCGCATCGGCATGGATCTTCGCCGTCGGTGCCACATAGGTTCTCTTGGCGTTGGGTTCCGGGCCCTTGCCCTGGAAATTGCCGCCCACCAGTGCCGTCCCGCCGCCGCGATCACCCGACACGTCGATCGTGCCGCCATCCATCAGCCCGACGCGGTCGCCCAGCAGCTTCACGGTCCCGCCGGTCTCGCCGTCGCCCTTGCCCGACGCGTCGAGCTTGCCCGACGCCGTCACCACGTTCGCCGTGCCGCCGTCGATCACGATTTCGCCGTTCATCGACCGCGCACTGCGCGCCTCGATGACACCGGTCGTGTTGATCACATTGTCGATCACGCCCTTGGCCGCGCGCGCCGTCAGCAGGACCTGGCCGCCATCGGCATTGAGCGTGCCGCTGTTGCTCACGAGCGACGAACCGCCCTCGGGTGCGCGATCGACAGGCGCCGTAATCTGGTAGCTCAGCAGACGGTCGCCATGGAGGTCGACCGTGAATGCGCGCGCGCCGCCCAGCACCACCGTTCCGAGCTGCGCCTCGACCGTCCCGCTGTTCTCGACCGCCGCCGCCGACAGCGCCGCATAGCCGTGCTCGCCGACGCGGATGGTGCCGCGGTTGATGACCCGCGCATTCGGGTTGCTGGAGGGCTGGTCGAACAGGTAGCGCCCGACCAGGAAGTCTTCGTTGCGGATGTTCGTCGTCGTCGCCAGCAGACCGCCGACGTCGACACGCGCGCCTGAGCCGAACACGACACCGTGGGGATTGACGAGCCAGACCTGGCCATTGGCCGTCAGGTTGCCGTGGATCGTGGACGGGTCGGAACCCGTGACCCGGTTGAGCGCGACCGCGTCGCGGCCGGGCTGACGGAACTCGACCTGCTCGCCCGCTCCAATCGAGAAATTGCGCCAATCGATGATCGCGCGCTGGCTCGCCTGGTCGATCCGTGTCCGACCCGACATGGGCGACGAAATCGATGCCTGCCCGCCGACGACCTGACCGCCCTGCGGACTGGCAAGCGCGGGCCCAACGGTTCCAAGCACGACATAGAGCGGCACCAGCGCCGTCGAGGCGCATAGCGCCAGCCGTGCCGTTGCGGCCCCTGTCATACGCCGCACGGCGGTTGTGGAAACTTGCGGAGCCACCGCTTTCTACGCGCCCCCGATAACGCACATCTGCCGCACGCGATCTGTGCCGTGCGGTCGAATGGTCAGCCCTTGCGCGGGCCGCCTCATGCAAACACTCATGCTACCACGGATCGCCGGTATCGGCGATGGACTACGCCCAATGGGCAAGGCCGGTCAGGCTGTCGGCAGAATCTGCCCGGCGGTGGCTGCAAGTGACCGGCCGACCGGCAGCTAAATAATTGATTTTGCTGATGTCGCTCCTGGCATCGCGCTTGCGACGGAACCGGCACATCTGTTGTCCATTGGTAGCTATGACGTCTACTTTCTTCCCTCCCTCCCCCAACTCGGCGCCCGCGACCGCCATGGTCCCGGGCGCCAATTCTTCCGATCCGAAGGCCGCAACGGGTCCGACCCAGGCTGGAAATTTATGGAAGTCGCCGGAGGGCTTCGGGTTCCGCGATCTGATCGACGCCGTCAATCCGCTACAGCACCTGCCAGTGGTCGGCACCCTTTATCGGGCCGTAACCGGCGACAATATCGGTGTCGGATCCCGCATCGTCGGCAGCACGATCTTCGGCGGACCGATCGGTTTTGCCTCGGCGATCTTCAATTCCTTGGTCGAGGCCGACACGGGCAAGGATATCGGCGCCCATGCTCTCGCCTTGTTTGACGATTCCAAGGACAAACCCAGCTTCGCGATGAACCGCCAAGCTGACGCTCAGGCCTCCGCGTCTGCAGCAGTGACGTCATACCCCCGCCTGTCCCATCGCGATGAGCAGCATTCCCCCGCCCCAGCCTCGCCGGCCGTGGCGAACACCGGTGCCATCGCCGCTGCCGGCGCTGGCGCCACGGCTGCACATGGCGCGCCTTTGTGGACCAGCTTCCCGAAATTGAGCCATCGTGATGAACAGACCGCGCCGGCGCCCAGTTGGCTGCCGCCAGCTCATATCGCCCTTCTGAACGGCCAGCCGCCCGCACCCGTCGCGGCAGCCCCTGCTGAGACCGTCCAAGGTCCTGCGTCTGGCAACTCGTCGGCAGACATCGTCTCGTTCCCGGGCCTGACCGATGGTGCCGGCAATCCGCTGCGGTTCCAGGTCACCCAAGCGGGTAGCGACAAGGCCGCCGCGTCCCCCGGCAGCCAGCCGGGCGCCCCTCAAGCGGCGCCGGCGCGGACCGCGGAAAGCGTTGGCCAGCTGTTCGGTCAGAACCGCGCGGCCAGCCAGCAGGGCACACCCTCTTCGCGCGGCACGACCCAGACCTTTGCGGCGGGCGTGCCGGGCGCTGGCATCAGGGGAATGTCGCAGCCGCTGCCGCCGACCCCGCTCGGCTGGAACGCAGCCGCCGCGCCGACCATCGCCAAGGAGCAGCTTCCGGTTGCCGTGTCGCCGGACCAGGTTCCCGCCGTCATGCTTCAAGGTCTGCAGAAGTACGACCGCATGCTGAAGGCACGCACGCCACAGGGTGAGCAGGTCAGCACGTTGAATTAGCGACGCGCTTTTCCGTTGACAGCCTGTCAGCGATAACCAATACCCGGCCCGATGGTGCTGATCGGGCAAGCCTCAACAACACTAGGCGCGGATGGAACGAGCGGCGAACCGGACGTCGCGCGGGCCGATGTGCGCCTGGCGATGCGCCGCGCAGGCGAGTTCAGGGCGGCCGGCCGGTCCGACGAGGCGGAGCACGACATACTGCGCGCGGTCGCGCTGCAGCCCGGGCTCTGGCAGGCATGGCGCGTGCTCGGGCTGGTGCGCCTCGAGTGCCGTCGCTTTCGCGCGGCAGTCGATGCGCTGCGCTTGGCAGCAGGACTTGCGCCCGGCGACGCGGAAACCCGCCGCAGCCTTGCATCGGCGCTGCACATGGCGGGCGATGACGTGGCGGCCGAAGCCCAGTTGCGCGCGCTCCTTGCCGCACGTCCCGACGACGCGGAAGCCCTGCACAACCTCGGGCTCTTTCTCAATCGCACCGGCAAGCTGCCGGAGGCTGAAGGCTGTTTCCGCAAAGCGAGCGGTCTGCGCCCCGATTGGCCGGTTCCCGTGCACGGCTTGGGCGCGGTGTTCCTGAGCGCGGGGCTCTTGGCCAAGGCGAGCGACTGCTTTCGCCGGGCGGACAGGATGCAGCGCGGCGAGCCCGACAATGACGAACCGCCGGTGTTGCGCGATGCGCCGCTCAGCCTGGGTTTGGCGGAGGATGGCCTCGATGCCGCCCCACTCGGGCTAGCCGGCGATGGTGGCGCGCAGCTGGTGCGGTTTCGCCGCGCCGTGGTCGAGCGCGTGTTCGCCATGCCGATCGCGCCAAGCGGTCGGTTCTATTCGCAAGCCTTCGCCGTCATGCGCTATCCGGACAAGTATGCCGGGCTCTGGCGCCCGGAGGCGCGCCGCGCGGTGGTCGAACGCCTCGCCGAGCCCGACGATTTCGCCGATGCCCTGATCGTGTCCGGCTATGCGGGCAATTACGGCCATTGGCTGCTTGATGCGCTGCCCGCCTGTCTGGCGGTCAGGCAGATCAAGCTGCCGCGCGTGACATTGCTCGCCGACGAACTGCCGCGCTTTCGGCTGGAATCCTTGGTCGCGTTCGGACGCCGCCACGGCTTGCCCGCATTCGACATCGCCGTGACGCGGCGGCCCTTCTATTCGGTCGCCAACGGCCATTTCGTCACCAGCATTGCGCGCCGGGCGCAAGTGGCTGCGGTGACAGCCTTGCGGCAGGACCGTCCCGCGCGCCGATTGCTGTTCATCGGACGTCGCGGCGCGCGCCATCGTCATCTGATCAATGAAGAAGACGTGTTCGATGCGCTGGCGCCACTCGGGTTCGAACGCTTCGATCCCGCGCATCTCGGCTTCGACGAGCAATTGGCGCTGTTCTCCGAAGCCCGGGCCGTGGTCGGCGTCCAGGGCGCCGCCTTGGCGAACTGCATGTTTGCCGCAGCCAATACGCCACTCGTCATTCTCTATGCCGGGCGCCTGATGCCGTTCTATCGTGACCTGGCCCACTACGTGCCTCTGCGCATGATCGAGGCCATCGGCGATATTCGCGACAGCAAACCCGATCTGCTGCCAGAGCACTGCAGCTTCGTGATCGATCCGCAGACGGTGGCCGCGGCGGCGCGGGACGCGCTCGACACGGCCGCGGGGCGGTAGCATGCCCGCAGAGATCGTGGTCCGTCCGGCACCGGGCCCCGTACACAACGGGACCGTGAGCTGGGGCGCGCGATCCGTCCGTTGCGCCCTGGGTCGCAGCGGCATCATGGTGGACAAGAAAGAGGGCGACGGCGCGACTCCGGCGGGTATCTTCGCGCTACGCCGCGTGCTGTATCGGCCCGACCGGCTGACGGCACCCGCAACGCGCCTGCCGACGGAGGCGATCAATCGTGACGACGGCTGGTGCGATGACCCCATCGACCCGCAGTACAATCGCCCGGTGCGCCTGCCCTACTTGGGACGGCACGAACGCATGTGGCGCGAGGACGGTCTCTATGACGTCGTGGTCGTCATGAGCCACAACGATGACCCGGTCGTCCCGGGCCGCGGCAGCGCCGTGTTCATGCACGTGGCGCGCACCGATTTCGGTCCGACCGAGGGCTGCGTGGCTTTCGCCCGGAGCGACCTCTTGAGCATCCTGGCCGCGTGCGACGCTCGCGCGGTGATCAGAATCGAAACGGCCCCGACCTGAGGGGTCAGCCGCGCGCTGGCACGGCCGGCCGCTGCCCGAAAATCGCGGTGCCGATCCGGACATGGGTGGCGCCAAACTGAATGGCGAGAGCGTAGTCGGCGCTCATGCCCATGCTGAGCTTGCGGAGGCCGTGGCGACGCGCCATCTCGCGCAGCAGGGCGAAGTGCGGTGATGCTTCCTCGTCGGCCGGCGGAATGCACATCAGGCCAGCAATGGCGAGACCATGCACGCTTCGACATTCGTCGATGAAAGCATCGGCCTCGACGGGCATGACGCCGGCCTTCTGCGGCTCCTCGCCCGTGTTGACCTGCACGAAGAGCTCGGGCGCGCGGGCGAGGTTCATATCGCGGGCACGCGCGATCTCGCTCGCGAGCGTCGCCGCGAGCCTGGGGCGGTCGAGGCTGTGGATCGCCTCGAACAGGCGCACCGCATCGCGTGCCTTGTTGGTCTGGAGCGGGCCGATCAGATGCAGCGCGAATTCGGCGCCTCCCGCGCGCAGGGGCGGATACTTCGCCGCCGCCTCCTGGACCCGGTTCTCGCCGAACACCCGCTGGTCGGCAGCCAAGGCATGCACGATGGCCGACGCGGGGTGCGTCTTGCCGACGGCGATCAGCGTGACGTCGTCGGCTGCGCGCCCCGCCGCCGCCGCTGCGGCGGCGATCTCGGCGCGCACCTGCGCCAGGTTGACGGCGACTTCGGCGGCGTCGAGCGCGTCGGGCACGACGGTTCTCAGGTTGGCTGACCGGCTGCGTCGAGATAGCCGAAGCGCTGCATCATCTTGCCGTGATCGGCGACGACACGCGCCACCTGCTGCGCGGCGAGTTCCGTGCGCCATTGCCCTCTTGTGCCCTTGCGGAAGAACGCCTGCGCATGCGGCGCGCGCTCGCGGAAGCCGCGGCGGCGCTCTTGTTCCTTGAGCACCTTGAATGACGACAGCTTGATCGCGCGCTCGAGCCGTTCGCGCGGCGGCTCGACACCGAGAAAGCTGGCGATTGAGCCGAAGGTCTTGCGCGGTTGATCGAGCAGGTCCTCGTAGCGCACGACGTGCAGTCCGAGTGTCGGCCGCTGCGTCCAACTCTCAACGTTCTCTGACCATGAACCGACGAGCTCATAGGCGTTGATCTCGTTTTGGGGCAGCACGTGGCCGCGTTGTCCCATGTGCGCGATTGTGGTGTCGAGCGACAGGCCGAAATGATCCGCGAACGACACCGCCACGTCGAGCGGATTGCGGACGATATAGATGGCGCCGGAGGTGACCTCCATGGTGACGAGCGGATGACCCTGGGCCTCGACCAGCGCGGTGTGCGTCTTGACGAAGACCGAGTCCGGCCGCGATGCCGCAATGGCGCGATGCACGCGCGCGCGCAGTGCGAATGTCTCGGCCATCGGCCAGGCGGTGGTGAATGCGGGCTCGACCGCCGTGTACGCGCTGGGCTTGGTGTCACCGAGCGTGAGCTCGTCCATGCGATTGATGTCGTGGGCGACCGTGGCATTGCGGAACAAGTTGTGCAGAAACGCTCGGACCCACGTATTGCCCGATTTGGGATAGGACGCGAGCCAGACGATGCTGGCCATCAGATTGCCGATTTCCGTGATCCGCGCCGCCTCAGGTCGCCTGTCGCTCGCGCTTTGCGAATCATTTGTGGATTTGCTTGAAAACGCCTGCGCGCCCGGCCCCGCGTCATCCGCGCCGTCGCCATTGCCATCACCCTCGGCGTCCCTGGGTTAGCCTGAACCGGGGGATCAAAAGGAGAGTGCGAGCACGACTTATGCCAGGAAAAGAAATGGGGAAAGCAAATCGCTTTGCTTTCCCCACCCAAGACTTCGAAGATTCCTCGATTAGAAGATGATCGTCGTGCCGATCAAGAACGACTTGGAGTCGTAGTCGGCGTTCCCGGTGATGCCCGGATCATACTTCTCGTACTGGAGAGCAGCATTCAAGCGAATGCCCGGCCCGAGCACCCAGCGCGCGCCGAGCGAGAAGTGGTCGAGCTTGTCTTCGACCACCGCAGTCCCCGCGGCGTTGGCGACGTCATACTTTCCGCGCGACCAGCTGATGCCGGCGCCCCACGGGCCCGGCATGTAGGCAAGGCCGATATCAAACACGTGCGATTCGCGGCCCCTGATGCCACCACGGTCATCGATCCCCTGATAGCTGCCGCCGAACTGCCAGCCCATGTAGCCAATCGTCAGGCCGGCGAGGACCGTGCTGGGATCGTCGTTGGTGCCACCCGGGGTCTCGTTGGTCGCCCCAGCGTAGCCGATCATGGCGTTGAGTTCGACCGCACCGAGCTTACCAGAGTAGTTGCCCTGGATCGAAAAGATCTGGCCGATGCCGGCCGTCTTGCCGCGACCGCCCTGTCCCATGCCGCGGACGTCCTGCGTGCCATCAGGCGCATAGGAAACCGCTGCCTGGAAGCCGGAGATGCGCGGCGTGAAGTACATCAGCTTCGTCGCGTCGTTGGCCAGATCGGCCGACGTCGTGTTCGTCGTCGGGCCGGTCGAGCCGGCAACCGTCGAGCCGTTGTTGGTGAACACGAAGAACGGCGAGTTCACGCCGAAATTGTCGCTCGCGTTGGGCGCGCTGAGCGCGGCGAGACGGTGCACGCTGTCTTCGTCACCGAAGCGGAACTCACCCCAGCGGCCCTTGAAATAGGCCCAGGTTTCGTCGACCTGGTCGCCCGCCTGCTCCTGCGCTTCCAACTCGATGGTCACACCGACCGTGATTCCCCGTACGGTCGTTTCACCTTTGAAGTGAACTTCGACGTCCTGCGTCACTTGGTGGTTGCGGAAGCCCGCGCCTCGCTCGCCCGCTCCGTCATCATCGCTGACGACGCCGAAAGCGGCGCGGTAGTAGCCGCCCAGCACGAGGCTGATCGGCTTGTCCTGCGCGACCGCATCCGCGCCAGCCAACACCCCGGCTGACACGAGAGCTGTGGTCGCTAGAAGAACCTTCTTCATAACCTCACCCTCCAAACTGTTGGATCTTAGGTTTAAACCTCGATCTGCCCCCTCCCGAACCGCACATAAGTCCGCCACCCGGGTTGGTACCAAAGCCGACCGCAGTGCCACATTATCGACACGGATTCGCCCGTCAAGCGCCACCGTCCGAAACTGTTGCTTTTGAAACAGTTTGTGGCGGAATTGCCACATCCAGATGGGGGGGCCAAATTCGACCGAAAATTTCAGCTTGCGCCGCGCGGATCAGACGCTCTGATTTGATTTAAGTTCGCATGATATTGTAAATAAATTGGATGTTGAGTCGCGGCGCATTGGTCAGGTATTTTTGCCTTCGTCGGGTTGGCGGCGCGTACTATGATACTTAGCATCCATTTCGGCATCTGAGGTCGGTCGGCAGGAATGACATTTCCGAGCAATCTGACGTGGCGCGGTCTCGCCGCCCTCGCGCTTGTCTTCCTGACGGTGGGCTGCGGCTTTCAGGACGTGCGTTACGAGACGCCGGAGCGCGGCCGGCGCGGACCGGTGCGTAACCAGCAGGCCGAAACGGTTTGGGGCAGCGACGGCTTCAGCCTGTTCGGTCTCGGCAAGAAGAACACGGATGAAGAGGGTGGCGCCGTCGGCAGTG
>VGDO01000067.1 GCA_016869645.1 Alphaproteobacteria bacterium | reverse complement strand
GCGGCGACATCGGGCGCGTCGTATTGGGCGAGGATTCTGTCCGGCGCATCAATGTGGTAAAGGAACGGCATGAATCGGAAGGCGGCGGAGACCGCGTCGCTCGTCTCCGCATGCGCACGCAAGAGTCCGGATACCAGGGGCAGATAGCACATCCGCCCCATGCGTACGTTGAATTCGTTGAAAAAGACGCGCTTGCAAGCGGCGTCGGGACGGGAATCGTCCAGGCGATCCGGCATGGTACCTTCTACTCCCCTTGCTTAGCGCGGGCTCCAGGACGTTTTGACCTGGATTGCCGCCCACACCGGGCCACGAAAGCCCTTGGGACAACCGGTAGCGAAATTTTGCCCCAGATCGGTCGACCTGACAAGAAAGCAAAGGGCGTGCCAGAAAAACCCGGGAATCGAGGAGGTTAGGCCGCCTGCCTCCGGCACCAGTCGCGCCAGATCCGGCGGAAGGCCTGACCGGTCGCGCGCGCCAGGCCCTCATGATCGCACAGCGCGGACGCAGCGGTGCGCGGCCGCAAGGACCCGCGCAGCTCTGCCAATCGGCCAGAATCGGCAGCCAGGGCCGCAGCAATGCGCACATACTCGTCGCCGTCGCGAGCCACCAAGTCGCCGAGATCGACCCGGCGGAGGATGCCCTCCCCCACCCGTCCCACGAAGCGCTGCCCCGACAGGGTGACGACCGGAACACCCATCCACAGCGCCTCGAAGGTCGTGGTGCAGCCGTTGAAGGGGAAGGGATCGAGGCCGATGTCGATATCGTGGAGAACGCCGAGGTGGTGGACGCGCGCCTGCACCTCGAAACGGAAATCCAGGCGATCGGCGCCGATACCGTGACTGGCGAACAGCTCGGCGAAGCGGCCACGCACGGCCGGGTCGGCGAAACGGTTGACGTATTTGAGCAACAGGCGTGCCCCCGGCACAGCATGGAGCACGCGCGCCCACAGAGCCACGACCGAGGGATTGATCTTCGACAGGTTGCTGCACGAGCCGAACGTGACATATCCCTTGTCGAGCGAGGGCGGCCGGCCCGGATCCGGCGCGCCCGCCGGCGGCCGGTGCGTCTCGAATGATGGCAAGCGCAGAAGCGTCTCGGTGAAGCGTTCGGTCGTGTCGAGCGGATGGACGATCGGGTCGCTCACCCAGTAATCCATGGCTTCGAGCCCGGTCGTCGTGAGATCGCCGAAGCTGACCTGAATCGGCGCCGGCTTGAGGGCACAGATGCGAAGGCGGTTGCCGGCCGTGTGGCCCGCCATGCAGACAAGGATGTCGATGCGATCGGCGCGGATGGCCTCCGCGACAGCCTCGTCGCCCAGCCCCACGATGAAGCGCCAGCCCTCGGCGCGCCGCCGGAATGTCTCGGTCACCGCATCGGGCTGCGCGACCTCGGCATAGCCGTAGAGTCGAAACTCGGTCGCATCGAGCTTCGTGTACAGCCCGTCGATGTTGTTGGTCACGGCGTGCTGGCGCAGATCGGCCGAGAGATAGCCGATGCGCAGCGGACGCTCCGGATCCCGGTCGTTGTCGTGCGGACGCCACAGGCGGTAGAGCGGGCGGGCGTGGCGATCCTCCCAGCGCCGCGCCTCGGCGAACAGAGCATCGGGACCGACATCGGGATGCGACAACATCATGAACAGCAGATTGCTGTGGGCGGGCGCATCATCGGGCTTGAGCGACAGCACGTTGCGCACACAGGCGATTGCCTCGTCCAACGCCCCAATCGAAAACTTCGCCGTGCCCAGGTTGAGATGCGCCTCAGCATGCGATGGGTCGAGGGCCAGCGCGCGCGCGTTGCTCGCCGCCGCCTCGCCCAGCCTGCCCTGGGGCACGAGCGCACGGCCGAGGTTGAAGGCAGCGGCGGCCGAGGCGGGATCGAGCCCGATGGCGCGACGAAATTCCGCGGCCGCCTCCTGGTAGTCGCCGCGCTCCTCGAGCACGGCGCCCAGATTGACCCGGGCGCTCACATGGTCCGGCGCGAGCGCGACGGCGCGCCGGCAGGCCTCGAGCGCGCCGTCCGGATCGCCGAGCTGCTTGCGCGCGATGCCCAAGTTGCTCGCCGCTTCGGCAAGGTCGGGTTTGAGGGCGAGCGCACGCGACAGGCTGGCCGCGGCCAAAACCGGCCGCCCGATCGCCAGTTCGGCGCAGCCAAGCGTGTTGTGCACGATGGCGCGCCCCGGGGCGAGCGCGACCGAGCGCAGGATCGGCCCGATGGCGCGCTGCGGCTCGCCACCGACATGCGCGAGCGCGCCCTGAAGATGCAAGGCGTCGGGGTGGTGGGGAGCCAGCGCGAGGACGCTCTGGCACACCGACGCCGCCTCGACGCGGCGACCGGCGTCAAAGAGCTGGAAAGCGAGGGAGAGCGCGCGGGCAACCCCGTCCATGTGCGGGGTCAAGCCGTGACGAGGCGATCTTCCAGGAGCTTGCGTCGCAGCGGCGTCTTGGTCATGCGCTGGATGTGGGCGAGGACCTTGGGTCCGAATTTTCGCTCGACCAGACTGTGATAGCGCGCGCCGGTGAAGAAGGTCTGCCAGGCCTCGTCGCGAAACTTCACGATCTCGGCGGCACTGCAGTGCTTGTTGGCGAGCGGCAGCATCTCGTAACCATGCTGCGAGTAATGATGCCACTTGGCCGGCAGCGCGACGCCGCTCTGCTCGGCCATCGTGTACAGCGCCGAGCCGGGATAGGCCATGGCGCAGTAGAAGTTGGTGAATTCACAGTTCAGGTCGATGGCCATGTCGAGCGTCTGCTGCATGCGCTCGTGGCTGTCGTCGGGCAGGCCGAAGATGAAGTTGCCGAGCACGTGGATGCCGGCATTTTGCACGCGGCGCACCGTGTCGGAGATCTCCTCCTGTCCGTACTTCTTCTGCGCACCGTCGCGCACCATGTCGCTGGCGCTCTCGATGCCGATGGCGAGCCAGCGGAACCCGGCCTTGCGCAGCTTGTCGAGAAACTGGTCCTGCACCGTGTCGACGCGGGCATAGGCCCAGATATTCAGATCGTAGTTGCGCTCGATCAGCAGATCACAGATGCCCAGCACATGGCGCTTGTTGAGCACGAACATTTCGTCGACGAACTTGATGTTCTTGATGCCGTACTTTGCGACCAGGAAGTCGATCTCCTTGACCACGGCCTCTGGCGACCACATGCGGTAACTGGGCTTGCCGAAGGGGGCGTTGATGCAGCAGAAGCTGCAACGATAGGGGCAACCCAGAGTCGTGTGGATGGCGGCATAGGGCGCGCGATCGTCGATGTGATCGAAGGCGTGCCAATTGTGCGAACGGTAGCGGTCCATGGGGAGCAGGTCCCACGGAATGCCCGGCATCTCCCGGTCGAGATCATCGAGCAAGACTTCGGATTCGCGCGGCTTGACGATCCGGCCGTCCTGGCGCCACCACAAGCTGGGCACCGTGGAGAAGTCGTCGCGGCCCGCGCGCAGCACCTCGAGCGTCCGCCAGATCGTCACCGGCCCCTCGCGGTCGCACACGAAATCGACCGCCTCCTCGCGCATGCTGCGCTCGGGCAAGGCAGCGAGATGGGTGCCGGTCATCAAGACTCGCGCGCGCGGATTGGCTTCCTTGATCAGCCGAGCAATCGTGCCTGCCGACGTCATGTTCTGGGTCGAAGCCGAGGGCTGGAAGCCGTAAACCGAAATCACGATGAGCGTGGGATCGAAGATCTTGGTCGCGACCTCGGCGACCTGCGGCGCGCGAAGCCCGATCGCCGGCGCATCGACAATGGCGACGCTGGCACCCTTCTGCCGCGCGTAGGTTGCGAACAAACCCGAAAACACCGGTGGCTCGAAGGCGCAGAACTCGTCGCTCAGGCCCTGGTAGATCTGATTGGGTTCGCCCGGATTGATGAAGAGAATGTCGAGCTTGTCAGGCACGTCGCTGCACGCGGAATCCGATCAGGCCGACGATCTCGGCGAAGATTAACAGGTTAACATATTGGTCCGGATCGTGTCGCGGCGAAATGGCCGCACCCCCGCGCCGGGCGGCGAGGAAAGGCCTGACGCGACGGGCTAGACGAGCAGGTTGACCAGGCTGTTGCTGCTGCCCGCGCTCTGCAGAAGCTGAAGCGCCGCGCTCTTGCCGGTCAGTGCCGTCCCGCCGCCACCGCCGCCTTCCGCATCCTTCTTGATCAGGAACTTCTTCAGGAAGTTATCGGTGAAAACCGGGTCGGCGAACTTCTTGACGTCGATCTTGTCGGTGATCAACGACATCTGCTTTTCGATCGACTGGATGGCCGCTTGCGGCGGAATGCCGAGTGCCGAGGTGACGACCGAGCGCAGCACCTTGTCGCCGAGGATGTCCAGGACCTTGGTGATCTTGCCGGCATTGCGCTTGAAATAGGCCGCCTCGCGGAGCGCCGGATCCTGCTCGCCCAGCTTCTTCTCGAATTCGTTGGTGACGAACTTCTTGGCCAGCTCGTCCTGGAAGAAGTGGAATGACAGCTTGCCGATGCCGCCCAGGCCGGCGATGGAAATCTCCTTCGCCATCTCCTTGTAACGCGGGTCGATCAGCTTGTTGACCAGCGACGCCTTGTCGTTGGGATCCTCGGTCAGGATCTTCTTGAGCCGCCCGGGGAATTTGATCTCCTCGTCGAGCGCGAACGCCGACAGGACGAACTCGGTCAGCTTGCGGTCTTTGAGGAGCTCGTCGACGTCCTTGACCTTGCCGACCCTCGCCTTGAAGTCGGCGATCGCCTTCTGGACCTGAGGGCTCTGCTCGAATTTCTCGAACGCCTTCGACTTGTCGCTGAAGACCGACTTGTAGCTGGCAAAGCTGGAGGACGGGATTACCCCGCCGATGTAGACGCCGCTAATCATCTGTCTCTCCAAGGCTGCATGTGCGGCCTTATTGCCTCTGCAGTATCACCGATGCCTCGGATGTCGCGGCCCTCGCGAAGCTGCTAGCTGGTGACTCGGCCGCTGACCCCATAGCCCGGTCGATCGCCAGACCTCTACTTGCTGGCATGAGGGTTCTGCATGAAAAGGAGGTTGTCTAGTGCCCGTCGCGTGTCGGGGCTGGTGCGGAACACGCCGGTCATCTTGCTGGTCGTGAGTGCCGACCCGATCTTGTTGATGCCGCGTGCAGTCATGCAACCGTGAGTCGCTGAAATGATCACCGCGACGCCCCGGGGCTTCAGAGCTTGGTCGATGGCATTTGCAATCTGGGCTGTCATCTTTTCCTGGATCTGCAGCCGGCGCGCGTAGAGCTCGACGACCCGCGCCAGCTTGCTGATGCCGACCACGCGTCCTTCCGGCAGGTAGGCGACGTGCGCCACGCCGGTGATCGGCGCCATCTGGTGTTCGCAATGCGACTGGAACGGTATGTCGCGCAGCAGCACGATTTCGTCGTAGCCCTCGACCTCTTCGAAGGTGCGGGCGAGAAACTCCTCGGGATCCTGCTCGTAGCCCTGGAAGTATTCCTCAAAGGCACGCGCCACCCGGCCCGGCGTGTCGCGCAAACCCTCGCGGGCCGGATCGTCGCCGGCCCAGCGCAGCAGAGTTGCCACGGCGCGCTCGGCGTCGGCGCGCGTCGGGCGCCCCGGCGAAAACGGCAAGCGCGTTGCCAGGCGTTCGGCCCGGGCTTCGTCCAGTACAGTCACAGGTACAGTTCCGTCGAGCATTTCAGTGCCTTATCGTTATTTCCGCAGCCCCGCGGCCGGCTAGCAAAGCCGCGTAGGCGGGCGACCCGGCGCCACCCTACATAGCCGCCAGTTAAAGAAGGGTTAACGGACCTTGCGTGTCGGTATGCAAAATGAGCCCACGCGGCTGGCCGAAGCCGGCCGTCAGGAGGCGGCCCGGCCGGCGTCCCAACACCCCTCGGCCGACTTGGACAGCAATTCCTTGCGGATCCGCTCGGTCGGCGTCTTGGGAAATTCGTCGATGAATGCGACGTAGCGCGGCACCTGGAAATCGGCCAGACGTGGGCGCGACCACTGGATGATGCCGCCCGGGTCCGGCGGGCGGCCCGCGGCGAGCCGAACGATCAGCTTCACGTCCTGGTCGCCGATGTCGTTGTCGACCCCGACGACGGCGCATTCGGCGATGTCGGGATGCTCCAGGAAGACGCGCTCGACCTCGAAGGCGCTGATGTTTTCGCCGAGTCGGCGCAGGCTGTCCTTCTTGCGCCCGGCAAAGTACAGGTACCCCTCGTCGTCGAACCGGCCAAGATCGCCCGTGTGCAGCCAGCCACCCGCGAGAGCGGCCGCAGTCGCGTCGGCGTTGCGGAAATAGCCAGGCGTGATCAGGCCCGGCTGCCGGCCGCGCACCCAGATTTCGCCGGTCGCGCCGCTCGGGACGTCGCGTCCGTCATCGTCGACGATTCGCACCTCGAAATAGGGCAAGGGTCGGCCGACCGAACCGATTCGTTCATCGGTGTTGATGCTGGTGAAGCTCGACGCCTCCGTCATGCCGTAGGCCTCGCGCATGCGCGTGCCGAACCGGGACTGGAATGCACGCCAGATCGGCGGCGGACAATTGGCGCCCCATGCCACGCGCGCCTTGTGGTCACGGTCGCGCTCGCTCGGCGGCTCCTTCAGCAGGATGGCGAGAATGCCGCCGAAGAAATGGATCTGCGTGCTGCCGGTCTCGCGCACCTGGCGCCAGAAATTCGACGCGCTGAAGCGCTCGACGAGCGCGATCGAAACCTGTTCCTTGAGCGCCGTGATCAGCACCTGGCAGCCGCCGATGTGATAGAGCGGCTCCCACAGGAAGAGCACGTCGCCCGGCTGCGCATCGGAGCTGACCGCGGCGGCCCAAGCCGACGCGCGCAGCATCTTGTCGGTCAGCATGGCGCCCTTGGCGGGACCTGTCGTCCCCGACGTGAACATGATCATGAGGACGCGATCGTCGCGTGCGCCGGCCGCCTCGGCGATGCGATCGCGTCCCGCAAGGAGGTCCTCGAGGTCGTGCGTCCCCGGCCCGGTGCCGCCCGGAGCCGACCGGTCGCGGCCGAACCAGACGAGGTGCCGCGGATTGACTTCGGCAATGGCCGGCAGGAGCTGGTCCCGCGCCTGCCAGGCGGCGATCACGGCGGCTGGCTCGGTCTGGCGCACCTGGTGGGCCAGGCCCTCGCCGCGCAGATGAGTGTTGAGCGGCACCTGGCACGTGCCGAGACGCACCAGCGCCAGGAACGTCGTGACGTAGGCGGGATGATTGGGCAGCATGATCGCCACGCGATCCTCGGCCGTAATGCCGATCCGGCTGAACGCGCCTGCCAGGCTGGCGACGCGGTCCTCGAGCTCTCCGATCGTCACGGTCTCGCCTTGGAACCGGCAGTAAGGAAAGTCCGGCCGCGCACGCGCGGCCGTCCTCAGCATTTGGTCGATCGTCTCACGGTACTCGGAAAACGGGATTGTCATGCCAATGCGTCCTCGGCCGCGGGGCGCCAATTGAACCATCGGCGTGCAAGTTGCCAAGCGACTTGTGGTCGCGTGCCAGCCGTCGCTTCGGTGCGCACACCGGCCGGTGGCCGACGCGCCGGTCGAGCAGCCATCGCGGTCGGAGTGGGGACAAGCGCCGGAAATCGCGGGATTCTTTGCCTTCGCCCTGTACGTTCTGCGATTTGTCTGGTAGTTAAGATTCCTGCGACACGGCCGGTGCCGACCACATGAAGCGATGCCCAGCCCCGCGAAGCTCACGAGCGAAGACATCAGGCGAATCTACCGGTCACTGCGCCTGATTCGGCGCGCGGAGGAGGAGATCGCCCGCGTCTATCCCTCCGACCGCATCAAGAGCCCGGTCCACCTTTCGATCGGCCAGGAAGCCGTCGCGGTCGGCGTGTGCGATGCGCTCACCGGCGATGACGTCGTGTCCGGCACCTATCGGGGCCACGCGACTTATCTTGCCAAGGGCGGCGATCTCAACGCGATGATGGCCGAGCTGTTCGGCAAGGTCACCGGCTGCGCGCGCGGCAAGGGCGGCTCGATGCACCTCGTCGAGATGTCCAAGAACGTGCTCGGCGCCTCCGCGGTGGTCGGCACGACGATCCCGCTGGCGGTCGGCTATGCGCTGGCCCTCCGGCGCGAAGGACGCGGCAGAGTGGCGGCGGCGTTCTTCGGCGACGGCGCGACCGAGGAGGGCGTGTTCTACGAGAGCCTGAACTTCGCTTCTCTGCACAAGCTGCCGGTCGTGTTCGTCTGCGAGAACAACTTCTACGCCATCCACACGCCGCTGACGAAGCGATGGGCATCGGAAGCGCTGTGCGGCAGGGTCGCCAATTTCGGTATTCCCACCCATCGCATCACCGACTCCGACGTCTTTGCCATCCGGCGCATCGTCGCCGACGCCGTCGCCGAGATGCGCCAAGGCGCCGGGCCGATCTTCCTCGAGTGCCACACCTATCGCTGGCGCGAGCATGTCGGACCGATGGAGGACTACGAGGCCGGCTACCGCGACCGCAACGACATGGAAACCTGGCGCGCAACCGACCAGCTGGAGCGCGTCGGCGCGCTGCTCGACGCGACGACGCGCGGCAAGATCAACATCGAGATCGAGAAAGAGATCGCGGCGGCCATCGAATTCGCCGATCAGAGCCCGTTCCCGCCGCCCGAGGAGCTCCACACCCATGTCTTCGCCGGCCAGAGCTGAGGCGCCCGCGGTCAGTCGCGAGAGCGGACGACTGCTCCGCTACGTCGACGCGTTGCGCGAGGCGGTTGCCCAGGAGATGGAGGCGGACGAGCGGGTCTTCGTGCTCGGCCTCGACGTCGACGACCACAAGGGCATCCAGGGCTCGACCTTGGGCCTGCAGGCCCGCTTCGGCACCGAGCGCATCTTCAACACGCCGCTCTCCGAGGACGCCATGACCGGCGTCGCGATCGGCGCGGCGATCGCCGGGCTCAGGCCGATCCACGTGCACATCCGCATGGACTTCCTCATGCTGTGCATGAACCAGCTCGTCAACATGGCCGCCAAGATGCACTACATGTACGGCGGCACGGTCACCGTGCCGCTGGTGGTGCGCAGCATGATCGGCAAGTCCTGGGGCCAGGGTGCCCAGCACAGCCAGGGCCTCTACTCGATGTTCATGCATGTGCCCGGGCTCAAGGTGGTGGCGCCCTCGAATGCGCACGACGCCAAGGGCTGCCTGATCGCCGCGATCCGCGACGACAACCCGGTCATCTTCGTCGAGCATCGCCTGCTCTACGGCACCGAAGCCTTCGTCGACGAGGCGCCTTTCACCGTCGAGTTCGGCAAGGCGCGCATCGCCGTCCCCGGCAACGACATCACGCTCGTCGGCGTGTCGAACATGGTGGTCGAGTGCCTGCGCGCGCAAGAGCTTCTGTCCGAGGTCGGCATCTCGGCCGAAGTGCTCGATCCGATCTCCCTTGTGCCGCTCGACTTCGACACCATTCTCGCTTCGGCCCGGCGCACCGGGTGCGTGCTCGTCGTCGACAACGCGTGGACCACATGCGGCGCCAGCGCCGAGATCATCGCGCGCCTAGCCGAGGCGACGTCGGGCGGCGATGCCAAGCCGATCGTCATGCGCAGGATGGGCTTCGCGCCGACCACGTGCCCGACCACGCCGGCGCTCGAGCAGACCTTCTATCCCAACCCGGCGACGATCGCTTCGGCCGTCCATTCGCTTGTGCGCCCCAAGGCGAAAGCCTGGTCGCCAGCGCCCGAGCGCGCCGTGCTCGCATATCAGCGCCAGTTCCGCGGTCCGTTCTAGGACGCATGCCCCTCCCCGCCCCTCCGATTCACGAGCAGATCTGAATGTTCTACGAGCTCGCCGCCCCGTCCTGGGGTCAGGAAGAGATCGACGCCATGCAGCGCGTCATCAAGTCCGGCCGCTTCACCATGGGCGAGAACGTCTTGCGCATGGAGCAGGAGTTCGCGCGCTACCACGGCATGAAGCACGGCATCATGGTGAACTCGGGCTCATCGGCCAATCTGGTCGCCGTGGCCGCGCTCTTCTACAAGAAGGACAAGCCGCTTCAGCGCGGCGACGAGATCATCGTGCCGGCCCTGTCCTGGGCCACGACCTACCATCCGCTCCAGCAATACGGGCTCAAGTGCAAGTTCGTCGACATCGAGCTCGACACGCTCAACATGGACACGAGCCAGCTCGAGAAAGCGTTGGGCCCGCGGACGCGCGCCCTGCTGTCGGTGAGCATTCTCGGCAACCCGTGCGCCTTCGACGTGATGCGGGCGTTCTGCGACAAGCACGGCCTCTACTTCATCGACGACAACTGCGAGTCGATGGACGCCGAGCTGAACGGCAAGAAGGCCGGCACCTTCGCCGACCTCAACACCTTCAGCTTCTTCTTCTCGCACCACATCTCGACCATGGAAGGCGGCATGGTCCTGACCGACGATTTGGAGCTGGCTCACCTGTGCCGGGCCATGCGCGCCCATGGCTGGACGCGCGACCTGCCGCACGACAGCCCGCTCTACGAGCGCACCAACCGTGACTTCTACGAAGCCTATCGCTTCATTCTGCCCGGCTACAACGTTCGCCCGATGGAGCTGAGCGGCGCGATCGGCCTGGAGCAGATCAAGAAGCTGCCGGCCATGACCGCGCAGCGGCGCAAGAACATGGCCCTGTTCCAGAACCTGTTCGCCGGAGATCCGCGCTTCATCATCCAGCGGGAGCACGGCAAGAGCTCGAGCTTCTGCTTCACCATCATCCTCAATCCCAAGCGCAGTCTGGACCGCGAACGCGTGTTCCGCGCGCTCAAGGACGCGGATATCGGCTACCGCATCATCACCGGCGGCTGCTTCCTGCGCCACGATGCAATCCAGTACTACGACTATGAGATCGTCGGTAAGATCGAGAACGCCTATACCGCGCACGATCACGGCTTCTTCGTCGGCAATCATCCATACGATTTGACGCCGCAGATCACCAAGTTGCGCGAGGTCCTGGATCGAGCCTGCAATTGACGGAGCGATGACACGCATGGCCGGCGGACAATCCATCCTGATCACCGGCGGAGCCGGCTACCTGGGGTCGATCATGGCCCCTGCCCTGCTGGCGGCCGGGCACAAGGTGACGGTGCTCGACAATTTCATGTTCCGGCAGTCGCCGCTCGCCCATGTCTGCATCGATTCCAACTTCACCGCGGCGCGCGGCGATGCGCGCGACGAGGCGGTCATCAGGCCGCTGCTCAAGACGGCCGACATCGTCATTCCGTTGGCCGCGCTCGTCGGCGCGCCCTTGTGCGACCGCGACAAGATCGGCGCAGTCAGCACCAATTTCGAGTCCGTGGTTACGCTGACCAAGCTGATGAGCAAGTCGCAGCGCATGCTCATGCCGATCACCAATAGCGGCTACGGGGTCGGCGAGAGCGGCAAGTTCTGTACCGAGGAGACGCCGCTCCGGCCGATCTCGCTCTACGGCACGACCAAGGTCGACGCCGAGCGCGCGGCCCTCGACCACGGCAATGCGATCAGCTTCCGGCTGGCGACCGTGTTCGGCATGTCGCCGCGCATGCGCATCGACCTGCTGGTCAACGACTTCGTCTACCGCGCGGTCAACGACCGCGCGGTCGTGCTGTTCGAGCCGCATTTCAAGCGCAACTTCATCCATGTGCGCGACGTGGCGCGAGCCTTCATGCACGGCATCGACAATTTCGAGAGCATGAAGGACGAGGCGTACAATGTCGGCCTGTCCGACGCGAACCTGTCGAAATGGGAGCTGTGCGAGCAGATCAAGAAGCGCGTGCCCAATTTCGTCTTCGTCGAGGCGCCGATCGGCGAGGATCCGGACAAGCGCGACTACATCGTGTCCAATCGCAAGATCGAGCAGACCGGCTTCATGCCCAAGTACTCGCTCGATGACGGCATCGTCGAGCTGATCAAGGGCTACACGATGCTGAAGAACTCGATCTACGGCAATGTCTGACCGGGCTTACCCGCTCAAGGGTAAGCGAGTCTGGGTCGCCGGGCACACCGGCATGGTCGGCTCGGCGCTGGTGCGCCGGCTCGAGACGGCCGGCGCCGCGGTGCTGACCGTGCCGCGCCGCCCCGATCTGCGCCGCCAGGACGAGGTCGAGCGTTTCGTCGCCGAGGCAAGCCCGCAGGCGGTGTTTATCGCCGCGGCCACGGTCGGCGGCATTCTCGCCAATGATTCGCGGCCGGCGGAGTTCATCTACGACAACCTGGCGATCGTCGGCCATATCATCGAGGCCGCTGCGCGCGGCGGTGTCGAGAAGCTGATGGTGCTAGGCTCGTCCTGCATCTATCCCAAGCTGGCTGCCCAGCCCATGGTCGAGGACGGCCTGATGACCGGCCCGCTCGAGCCGACCAACCAGTGGTACGCGGTCGCCAAGATCGCGGGCGTCATGCTGGCCCAGGCCTATCGCCGGCAGTTCGACAGGGACTTCATCGCGGTCGTGCCGACCAACCTTTACGGGCCCGGCGACAATTTCGATCTGGCGGCCAGCCATGTCGTGCCGGCCATGATCCGCAAGTGCCACGAGGCGAAGCAGAGCGGCGGACCGGTCGAGATCTGGGGCAGCGGCACGCCGCGCCGCGAATTCCTCTATGTCGATGACGCGGCCGACGCGCTGGTCTTCCTGATGGAGACCTATTCGTCCGGCGAGATCGTCAATGTCGGCGGCGGCACCGATGTCAGCATCCGCGAGCTGGCCGAGGCGGTCGGTGACGCCGTCGGCTACCGTGGCGGCTTCCGCTACGCCGCCGACAAGCCCGATGGCATGCCGCTCAAGCGGCTCGAGTCCAGCCGCCTGCTCGCCATGGGCTGGCGGCCGCGCATCGACCTGCGCGACGGCCTCAGGCGGACCTACGAGTGATATATTGATGCGCTCGGACGGCAGACGGCGCGGCAGGAGCGCGTCGCCTGAGTTGGCCGACGGATTCGCAGCGGGAGGGCGCCCGGTCATGACCGGCTCCGCGCCACTGAGCCTGGCGTCGATCGACATCGCCATACTCGCCGGCGGCTTGGGCACGCGCATTCGCGGCGTGCTCGGCGACACGCCGAAGGTGATGGCGCCGATCGCGCTCCACGGCGCGACCCGGCCGTTTCTCGACATCCTACTCGACTGGCTGGCCGGCCAGGGCGCGCGGCGCGTTCTGCTTTGTCTCGGCCACCTGGCCGAGCGCGTGCGCGAGCACGTCGCCCGGCATCCCCATGCCGGCCTGACCATCGATTGCGTGGTCGAGCCGCGGCCGCTGGGTACCGCCGGCGCGATCCGGTTTGCGCGCGGGCGCCTGACCAGCGATCCTGCGATGGTGGTCAACGGCGACACCTTCGTCGACGCCGATCTCGGCCATATGCTGACGGCGCATCAATCCTCGGGCGCGATTGCGACCATGCTGTGCGTGCGCGTGCCCGACGCCGGCCGCTACGGCCGCGTCGAAATCGGTCCTGACCACACGGTGTCGCGCTTCATCGAGAAGGATCCGGCCGCAGGCGAGGGAACGATCAACGCCGGCATCTACCTGCTCGGCCGGCCACTGCTGGACCGGATCGCCGGCGGCACGGCGAGTTCGATCGAGCGCGATATCCTCGAAGCGCTGCCCACCGGTACGATCCGCACCGTCGTCACCGAGGGCCGCTTCATCGACATCGGCACGCCCGAATCGCTGGGCGAGGCGCCGACCGTGCTCGCGGGGTCACGATGATCATCAGCCGCACGCCCTTCCGGGTCTCGTTGTTCGGCGGCGGCAGCGACTATCCGCCGTGGTATCGCCAGCACGGCGGCGCCGTGCTCGGTATGACCATCAACAAGTACTGCTACATCACGATCCGCCCGCTGCCGCCCTTCTTCGAGCACCGGCACCGCATCGTCTATTCGCGTATCGAGCTGGTCAAGACCACGAGCGAGATCGACCACCCCTCGGTGCGCGCCGTGCTGACCGAGATGAACATCCGCGAGGGGCTCGAGATCCATCACGACGGCGACCTGCCGGCGCGCTCCGGCCTCGGCTCGAGCTCGTCCTTCACGGTCGGGCTGCTCAATGCGCTCAACGCCTACGAAGGGCGCATGATGAGCAAGAAGCGGCTCGCCGACGAGGCGATCCGCATCGAGCAGGACGTCATCAAGGAGAATGTCGGCTCGCAGGACCAGGTGTGGGCGGCCTATGGCGGCCTCAACCGCATCAACTTCCGCACCGACGACTCGATCGGCGTCGTGCCGATCATCACCGACGACCGCAAGCGGCATCAGCTGCAGGAATCGATGCTGCTGTTCTTCACCGGCCTGGCGCGCAACGCCTCGACGATCGCCGGCGACAAGATCGCCAATCTGGAGAAGAAGGCGCAGCAGATCCGCACCATGGTGCAGATGGTCGACGAGGCGCAGGCGATCCTGCAGAACCCGCGCCGCTCGATCAACGAGATCGGCCAGCTGCTGCACGACAGCTGGCAGCTCAAGCGCGAGCTCGCCGCATCGATCACGTCCTCGACGATCGACGACATCTACGAGGCCGGCCGCAAGGCCGGCGCGATCGGCGGCAAGCTGCTGGGTGCCGGCGGCGGCGGCTTCATGCTGTTCTTCGTCGAACCGGACAAGCGTCCGAGCGTCATCAAGGCGCTCGGCAAGCTGATTCCGGTGCCGGTCGAGATCGGCCGCGACGGCAGCCGCATCATCGTCTACGAACCGGACGAGCACCGGTCGATGGCGCAGAACGGACAAGCGCAATAGTCACGCGCCGACGCACCACGCCTGCCACATGCCGCGATAGGCCGTCTCCATGTCACGGGCAAAGCGGCCCGCATCGCACAGGCGAGAGGACGCCAGCCGCGCGCGCAGCTGGGAGCGCAAATCATGAAGGCGCGGCAGATCGGTCGCCAGCTCCGTGGCGATGCGCACGTATTCGTCGGCCGAATGCGCCACCAGGTCCTGCAGTCCGACTGCATCCAGCAGACTGGCGCCGACCCGCGCAGCGTGGCGCTCGCCCGCGAGGCTGACGACCGGCACGCCCATCCAGATGGCTTCGCACGTCGTCGTCGTGCCGTGATACGGGAAAGTATCGAGCGCAATGTCGACCTGGCCGTAGAGGCCGAGATGGCCGATCGAGGCCGGGACCCACGGCACCGTTTCGATGCGCGCCGCTGCGATACCGTGATCGGCGAACAGCCGGCGCACGCGCGCGCACGTGTCCGCATCGGCCAATGATGCCGACTTCAGCAGCACGCGCGACTGCGGCAGCGCACCCAGGATGCGCGACCACAGCGCGATGGTCGGCAGGGTCAGCTTCGGCAGGTTGTTGAAGGAGCCGAAGCAGACCTGGCCTTTGACTCTCGACGGCAGGGGCCCGATCGCGGGCGCGTCGTCGGGCGGCCGATAGCAGAGAAACGGCCCCGGCAATCGCCACAGAAGCTCGCCGTGCTCGCGATCGGCCGCACCGGGTGGGTCGGCCAAGCCGTCGGTAATCCGCCAATCCATGGTGTCGAGGCCGGTGGTTCCCGGATATCCCAACCACGTCGCCTGGACCGGCGCGGCACGCCGCGCAAAGACGCCGAGCCGGCGATTGCCGAGGTGGCCGGCCAAGTCGACCAGGATGTCGACGCCGTCGGCGCGCACCATGCCCACGACCTCGCTATCGGGTCGGCCGACGATCGAACGCCATTGCCCGGCGGCGGCGCGCAGCCGGCCGGTCGTGGCATCGGTGATGGCCGAGTCCGAATAGCAAACCGTCTCGACCGCGTCGCGGTCATGCGCGGCCAGCAGAGCCTCAAAGAAATAGCTGACCGAGTGCGTGCGGAAATCCGCCGACACGTAGCCGACCTTGAGGCGCCGGCCGGGCTCGCGCGTGTTCGCGAACGCAGCGTGCATTGGCCATTTCCCGTGCCGCTCGGCCCAGCGCCGGCTCTCCGCGTGGATATCGGCCCCGCTCGCCGCAGCGTCATATTGCAGGCTGAGCAAGAGATTGCTGTGCGCCGCGGCGTGGTTGGGCTTGAGCGCAAGCGCCCGGCGATAGCTGGTGACCGCCCCGTCAAGGTCGCCCTGCGCCATCAGGGCAAGGCCCAGATTGTTGTGCGCCTCGGCATAGTCGGGCCGAAGCGACAGCGCGCGGTCGAAGCGGCGGCGCGCCTCGCCGAGCCGGCCCTGGTCCTTGAGCGCAATGCCGTGATTGCTGGCGGCCTCCGCATCGGCCGGCAGAGCGCGGCTCAACTGCTCGAAGCAGGCAAGCGCCGCCTCGGACCGGTCGGCCGCCTGCAGCGCCGTGCCGAGATTGTTCAGCGCGGAGGTAAAATCCGGCCGCATCTCGAGCGCGCGCCGATAGCACGCGATCGCCTCGTCCAAGTGACCCGCGGACTGGCAGGCATTGCCGAGATTGAACTGCGCATCGGCACTCGCCGGGCGCAATTGGGCGACGCGGCGGCTGTCGCGCAGTGCCTGGTCGAGCTGGCCAAGCATGAGCGCGGCATTGCCCCGGTTGATCAGGGCCTCGGCGTGATCGGGCTGAAAGACCAGCGCGCGGCCGGCCGCCGCCATGCCATGCTCGGGCAAGCCGCTGGCATTGAGCGCGGCCGCGAGATTGACATGCGCCTCGACGTGATCGGGCTTGAGCGCCAGCGCCCGCGCCAGGCTGATCCGCGCGGCGGCCAGCTCGCCCTGGGCCTTCAGCACCACGCCGAGATTGGCGGCTGCCTCCACATGCCCGGGTGCCGCCGCCAGCGCCTGCCGGATGAGCGGCGCAGCGAGCCCGGTGTTGCCAAGCTGGAACAGAGCGACGCCCAAGAGGTGCAGAGCGTCGGCATGCTCTGGCTGCAGCCGGATGACCTGCTGATAGGTCTCGGCGGCCTGGGACAACCGACCGGCTTGGTGATCGGCGAGGCCGGCAGCAAAAAGGCGATCAGCCGCCGCTGCTGGTCCAGCCCCGGCCAGTTTAGCCAATGCTGTCCCGCTTGCCCGACGGCATCGCCTTGGGCGTCGCCTCGGGCGCCTCGGCGCGCACGCGAGGACCCGTGCGGATCGCTGCCCGGTCGCTCGCCAGCTTGTCGCGATACCATGCGATGGTCCGCTCCAGGCACGGCCGCAGCGGACTGAAGGTGAAGCCGGAGAGCTTGATGAAGCGTGAATTGTCGGTGACCCGGCGATGCATGCCGCGCGACTTCGACGTGTCAAAGCTGACGCGCGCGCGATCGACGCCGACGATGTCGGCGATCGTCAGCGCAACATCCTTGATCGTGTATTCCTGGGTCGAGCCCACATTGAGCACCTGGGCGTCTTCGTAGTTGTCCAGGCACCACATATAGGCCTTCGCCATGTCGACCGAGTAGGTCAGCTCGCGCAGCGGCGAACCGTCGCCCCACACCACGACGTTGCCGTCGCCCGGCTTGTATTCGCAGAACCGCCGGATGAGCCCGGCGATCCAGGTGCCGTCGGCGACGTTGTAGTTGTCGTTCTCGCCGAAGATGCCGGACGGCACGAGGCCGATGGCATTGAGGCCATATTGGACCCGGTAGGCCTTGATCGCCGGCTCGATCATGCGCTTAGCGAAGGCATAGGCGTAGTTCGAGCCATGGGGCTCGCCGGCGTGGATCGATTCCTCGCGATAGGGCTGCGGCGCGTTCTCCGGATACATGCCGGAGGACAGGGTCAGCACGACCTTGTCGAGCTTGAGGAAGCGCGCCGCCTCCAGCACGTTCAGCGTCATCAGGATGTTGTCGCGCAGGATCTGCGCCGGATATTTCAGCGTGAACTCGATGCCGCCACTCAGCGCCGCCAGATGAACGATGCGGTCGATCCGCTCGCGGCGCAGGAAGTCGACGACCCGGGGAAACTCCGTGAGGTCGAGATCGCGCCGTTCGGCGAAGACGAACTCGTAGGCGGGATAGCTTGCCGCCAGGCCCGGAAAGGCGGAACCGAGCACGCCGGTCACGCCGGTCACCAGGAGCCGCTTGCGTGCTGATGCCACCGGCCTACTCCACCGCGCCCGCGGCGCTCGCGCGCGCCGCCCGGCCAATGTGCCACGGCCAGCGATGAAGGATCAACGGGATGAGCCGGTCTTGCGGGTACGCTTGGGCTGCTTTGGCTTGCTCGGACTGCGCCGGCGCTCTGTCTGGTGCCCACGCCGCGCGGAGCACGCCGACTCGATAGCCATCGCCGCCCCGCCCGCCCGGTCGAGCGACCACAGGCGCTGAAGCAGCCGGCGCGCCTGCGCGGCGCCGACCGCCGGTGACGCGAGCTCGAGCAGCTTGTCGCTCAGCTCGTCGTCGCTGAGCGGCAGGTCGGGATCGCCTTTTCGTGTCGGCTGTTCGTGGCGCAGCTGCCGTCCGTCGGTCGTGGCGATCTCGACATGCGCCGCGCGCTGTCCGGGAAAGCCGGCGTCGAGCACGGGATCGACGGCAAGCTCGACCTTCTGCATCAACGCACGCACCGCCGGATCGGCAAGCCGCTTGGGCTCGAAGGCGTCGATGCGCACGCGGCCGTGGACGAGCGCCGTGGCGGCCACATAGGGCAGGCTGAACCTGCCCTCGAACGACGTCGTCACCTTGTAGCTGCCGGTGACATCGAGCGCGGTCTTGTAGGTCCTGACCGTGATTTTGGAGATTTTCTCGGCCGTCAGGTTGTGCGCGGCACGCAGAGCCAGGATCGCGTCGATCGCCGCGAAGCTGTGACCGCAGCAGCCGTGATTCTTGAACGTCATCTGCGTGATGTTGTAGTCGCGTCCCAGGCCGACGACCGTACCCGACCAGTCCGTACCCCCGGCCATCGCGGCGCCGAGCCCGGCCGCGCCATCGAGCACGTCGAGCGCGCCGGTGACGCCCTCGCCTGCCGCGACGGCCGCGAGCGCACCTGCCTCGGCGGCGTGGCCGGCATGGAGCGGCTTCGACATGGCCTCGGAGCGGAACGCCTGCTGCAGGCCGGCGGCCATGGTGGCCGCCGTCGCGAGCGCATGCGCGAATTGCATCCGGTCGAGGCCGAGCAGCGTCGCCACGGCGGCCGCCGAGCCGAAGGTGCCGACGGTCGCCGTGGTGTGCCAGTAGCGATAGTGCGGCCGACCAAGCGCCAGGCCGATGCGGGTCGAGATCTCGTAGCCGACGACGACCGCGCGCAGGAACGCCATGCCATCGGCACCGCGGCTTTGCGCAGCGGCCAACGCGGCCGGAATGGTCGGCGCGCCGGGGTGATAGATCGCGTCGCGGAAGATATCGTCGAATTCGGCGGTGTGCGCCGCCGTGGCGTTGATCAGCGCCGCCAGGCGCAGCGGCGCCTTGCGGCCCGACGGATAGAGCAGCGCCTTGCCATGGCCGATGCTGTCGCCGAAGGCGCGCGCCAGCAGCGTCGCCGGCGGATCGTTGCCGCCGGCGAGCAGTGCGGCGAAGCAGTCGATCACGGCGCGCTTGGCATGATGAATGACGTCCGCGGACAGCCGCGCGCGCCGCTCGCGCTCAGCATAGTCCGCCATGTCCACAAGGAGGCCCTTGTCCACCATCGCGGCGGAGGCTACGCGATTGACACGCCGACGCGCAACTTGTGACACTGCCGGCCGGTAGCATGGGCCAGGGGCCGGAGTCGCATGAACACCTCGCAGGTGATCGCCAAGTACCTGGCCGCCGCCGGCATCCGCCACGTCTTCGGCTACCCGGGCGATCCCAACATCGAGTTCATGGAGGCGGCGCGCCAGGACGGCTTCGAGTTCGTGCTGGCGCGGCGCGAAGGCACGGCCGGCCTGATGGCCGAGGCCTACGGCATGATCACCGGGCGCCCGGGCGTGTGCATGTCGACGCTGGGTCCAGGCTCGTCGAACCTGGTCAACGCGGTTGCCAATGCGTGGCTCGACCGCGTGCCCATGATCGCGCTGTCAGGCCAGATCGAGGGCAAGCGCGCGCCCGTTTTCACCCATCAGGTGCTCGACCACAACCGGCTCTTCTCGCCGATCAGCAAGTGGGCGACCGAGATCGGGCCGCACACGGCCGGCACCATCATGCGCAAGGCGCTGCGCGTCGCCATAGCGGAACGGCCCGGCTCGGTGCACATCACGACGCCGGCCGACGTGGTCGGCGCGGCGGCGACCGACGACCGGATCGTCCTGCCGCCACTGAGCGTCCGGCCAGTCGGCGTGCAGGTCGCGGCCACCGACGGCGTCGACGCCGACCTCGGCCGACGCATCAAGTCGGCGCGCCGGCCGGTCGTGCTCGCCGGCATCTCCGCCCAGCGCGCCGATTCGACGGCGGCGCTAACCCGATTTGCCGATACCGTCGGATGCCCGGTGGTGGTGGCGCCCATGGCCAAGGGCATCATCGCCGAGGATCATCCCTATTATGCCGGCACGCTCGACATGGCCTGCCAGGGCTTCATGTGGGACTTCCTCAGGACCGCCGATCTGCTGCTTGCCGTCGGGTTCGACGCGGTCGAGCTGATCAAGCCGTGGACTCTCGCCGTCCCGACCATCCATATCGACTCGACTCCCAACACCGACCAGATCTATACCGCCGAGGTCGAGCTGATCGGGCACATACCCGACATCCTCGAGGCCGCAAACGACGCCTATGCCGGCGCGGCGAAGTGGAGCGAAGCCGAGCTGCGCGCGCACCATGCCAGGCTGAGCGCGCTCTACTACGAGGGTCGCGTCGCCGGCCGGCTCAATCCGACCGATGTGATCGACGTGGTGCGACGCCTGCTGCCGCGCGAGGCCGTCGTCAGCGCCGATGTCGGCTCGCACAAGATGCTGGTCGGCCAGGGCTGGACGACCTACGCGCCGCGCGGCGTGCTGATGACCAACGGCCTTTCCTCGATGGGCTTCTCGCTGCCGGCGGCGATGACCGCCAAGCTGCTCGACCGCGCGCGACCGGTCGTGTGCTTCATCGGCGATGGCGGTCTCGCCATGGTCCAGGGCGAGCTGCGGCTCGCCGCTTCGCTCAAGCTGGGCATGACGGTGGTCGTGTTCTGCGACAACTCGCTCAACCGCATCGAGCTGAAGCAGATGGCGCGCCAGTATCCGAGCTGGGGCACGGTGTTCGAGCCGACCGATATGGCGAAGCTGGGCCAGTCCATGGGCTGCGACGGCATCCAGGTCGACGATGTCCGCGAGCTCGAACGCGTCATCGCCGCCGGTCCGGCGGCCGACCGCCCGCTGGTGGTTGGCGCGGTCATCGATCCGGCGCAGTATTCGGCGCAGTTCTGATATCCGCCCCTTCGCGAGCCAGGCGCAAGCCGCGCCTTGGAAAGGCCCTCCCCACCGACACGTATCGACTCGCCACGCGACCAAGAGGAACAGCTCATGGCAGGAAAGATCCACGGCGCGCCCGGCTTCTGCATCAATACGGAAATGCATCGGCCGCCGCGCGACTTGATGGAAAAGCTCGCCCGCTTCCCCGTCGCCATCATCGGCGATTCGCTGGGGCGGCGCAGCACGATGGATGCGGCGATCAAGCCGATCAACCCGGAGCGCCGCTTCTGCGGGCCGGCGCTCACCATCGAGGTGCGCTCAGGGGACAATCTCATGGCGCACGCGGCCCTCGCGATGGCCAAGGCGGGCGACGTGCTGGTCATCGATGCCCATGCCGACCTGAGCACGGCGATCATGGGCGGGCTGATGGCCCATTCGGCGGCGAAGATCGGCGTCGCTGCGGTCGTCATCGACGGAGCGCTGCGCGACCGCGACGAGCTGTTCGGCTCGAGCGTCGCTTTCTTCTGCCGCGACATCAGCCCGTGCGGACCCGATAAGGACGGTCCGGGACAGATCAACATGCCGATCTCGTGCGGCGGCGTGGCGGTGCAGCCGGGCGACATCATCGTCGGCGACAGCGACGGCATCGTCGTGGTGCCGCAGGCGATGGCCGGGAAGGCGATCGAGGCGTCGGCCGCGAAGAGCGCCAGCGAGAGGAAGCGCATGGAGGAGATCGACCGCGGCGAGATCAACCAGGCCTGGCTCATGCCGGCGCTGCGCGCCAAGGGATTGCTCAAGGACGGGGAAAGCCTGTGATCCACATCGCTTCGCGCCTCGGCCGGATCAAGCCCTCGCCCAGCTCGATGGCATCGCAGCGCGCCCGCGCGCTGAAGGCCCAAGGCCGGGACATCATTGCGCTGAGCTCGGGCGAGCCGGATTTCGACACGCCCGACCACATCAAGGACGCCGCCCAGCGCGCCATGGCCGCGGGCCAGACCAAGTACACGAACACGGACGGCACGCCCGAGCTCAAGCGCGCGGTTGTCGCCAAGTTCAAGCGCGAGAACGGCCTCACCTACGCGCCCGAGCAGATCACGGTCGGCACGGGCGGCAAGCAGGTCATCTACAACGCCATGATGGCGACCTTGGAGCCCGGCGACGAGGTCGTCATCCCCGCGCCGTTCTGGGTCTCCTACCCGGATATCGTCGTGCTCGCCGAGGGCACGCCCGTGCCCGTGTCGTGCCCGCAGAACAACGGCTACAAGGTGCGCGCCGCCGATCTCGATGCGGCGATCACGCCCAAGACGCGATGGTTGATTCTCAATGCACCCAACAATCCGAGCGGTGCCGCCTATACCCGTGCAGAGATGAAGGCACTCACCGATGTGCTCATGCGCCACCCCCATGTCGGCGTGCTGACCGACGACATGTACGAGCACATCATCTATGACGGCCTCGGCTTCTGCACGCCGGCCGAGGTCGAGCCAGGACTCTACGAACGCACGCTCACCGTCAACGGCGTGTCCAAGACTTATGCCATGACCGGCTGGCGCATCGGCTACGCCGGCGGGCCGGCGCCGCTGATCAAGGCCATGGCCAAATTGCAATCGCAGAGCACCTCGAACCCCTCGTCGATCGGCCAGGCGGCGGCACTCGCCGCGCTCGACGGTCCGCAGGACTTCGTCAAGCAGCGGGCCGCCGCGTTCCAGCAGAGGCGCGACCGCGTGGTCGCGATGCTGAACCAGTGTCCCGGCCTCGCCTGCCCCAAGCCCGAGGGCGCCTTCTATGTCTATCCGTCATGTGCCGGCGTCATCGGCAAGCGCATGCCAGAGGGCAAGACCATCCAGACCGACGAGGATTTCGTTCTCTATCTGCTCGAGAGCGAGGGTGTCGCGGTCGTCCACGGCGCGGCCTACGGCATGTCGCCCTATTTCCGCATTTCCTACGCGACCTCGATGGCCCAGCTCGAGGACGCCTGCTCGCGCATCAAGCGGGCGTGCGAGAGACTGGCCTAGGGGCGGTTGTCTCGGCGCCTGGGCCGCGTGTAGTCTGTTGCACAGTCAACGAACGGATCGCGGCTGGTCGGCCGACCGGTCCGCAAAGGGGAGGCTGAACATGCAAACCAATCGCCTGGCGGCGATCGCTCTGGCTGCGCTCATCGGAACCAGCGCAAGCGCGCTCGCCCAGTCCAAGCAGGTCGTCGTCTACTCGTCCAACGAGGCGACGCTGCACCAGCTGGTCTTCACGGACTTCGAGAAAGCGACGGGCATCAAGGTGCAGCCGGTCGAGGCCGGATCCGGCGTGATCCTGAAGCGCGTCCAGACCGAGAAGGACCGTCCGCAGGGCGACGTCATCTGGGGCATCAGCCGTTCGCTCTTGCAGGCCAACAAGCAGTATTTCCAGCCCTATGCCTCGGCCAACAAGGCGGCGATTCCGGCCGAGTACCGCGACCCCGACGATCTGTGGATCGGCAACAACCTGCACATCATGGTGATCCTGCAGAACACCAAGATCCTGCCGGACGACCAGGGGCCGAAGACCTGGGCCAATCTGCTCGATCCGAAATGGCGCGGCAAGATCGCCTTCACGGATCCGGCCAATTCCGGATCCGCCTATTCGACGGCGACCCTGATGGTCGATCTGTTCGGCGGCGGTGACGCCGGCTGGAGCAAGGTGACCGAGTTCTTCCGCAACGCCAAGGTGCTCAACCGGTCGTCCCTGGTCTTCCAGGGCGTCGGCAATGGCGAGTATCCGCTCGGCGTGTCGCTCGAATATGCCGGCTATGTCTGGGCCGCCAACGGCGCGCCGGTCAAGGTGATCTATCCCGCCGACGGCTCGATGGCGCAGATGGAGGGTGTCGCCGTCATCAAGGGCGGACCCAATCCCGAGGCTGCCAAAGCATTCGTCGACTTCGTCAACGCCAAGGCAACGCGCGAGGCGATCCTGGCCAAGACGTTCCGTCGGCCGACGCGCCAGGACATCGATCTCAGCAAGCTGCCAGGCAACATGCCCCAGCTCAACACGATCAAGATGGTGCCTTACAAGGAGCAGGCCTGGACCGACGCACGGCCCGACACGATGCCGAAGATCCAGGACATCATCGTCAAGACGCGGTGAGCGTGGTCGGCGCCACGGCCGCGCACGGGCAAGCGACGCCACCTGCTCTCCTCCCCCTGCGCGCAGCGCGGGGGAGGCGTGAAGCGCGAAGCGGTTCGCGGGAGGGGGCCCGAAGCGGTCGATGCCTGAACATTTGAATATGCCGCCAACCCAGCCCTCCCCCGCGCTATGCGCGAGGGAGGGAGAGATGTGGTCATGACCACCATCCGCATTGCCGGGGTGGCGCGCGCATTTGGCGCGGTTGCGGCCGTGCGCGACGTCAGCCTGCAGATCGGCGACGGCGAGATGTTCACGCTGCTCGGACCGTCGGGCTGCGGCAAGACCACGCTGCTGCGCATGATCGCCGGCTTCTGCGATCTCGATCGTGGCTCGATTCACTTCGACGATCAGCGCATCGACACCGTGCCGCCGCACCGGCGCAACACGGGCATGGTATTCCAGAACTACGCCATATTTCCGAACATGACGGTCGCGCGGAACGTCGCCTACGGTCTCAAGGCGCGCAACGTCCCAGCCGCAGAAACCGGCGATCGCGTCGGGCGTGCGCTCAGGCTCGTCCATCTCGACGGCTATGGCGAACGCTGGCCGCATCAGCTTTCCGGCGGCCAGCTTCAGCGCGTGGCGCTCGCGCGCTGCCTGGTCATCGAGCCGCGCGTGCTGCTGCTCGACGAGCCGCTGTCGAACCTGGATGCCCAACTGCGCGTCGAGATGCGCAGCGAGATCCGCCAGCTTCAACAGTCGCTCGGCCTGACGGCGCTCTACGTCACCCACGATCAGGAAGAGGCGATGTCGATCTCCGATCGCATCGCCGTGATGCGCGCCGGCAACATCGAGCAGCTCGGCGCACCCTGGGAGATCTATGGCCGGCCGGCGACGCCCTTCGTCGCCCAGTTCATGGGCACGACCAATCTCCTGACCGGCCAGATCACCGCCACCGTGGATGGTCGGACGCGCGTGCGCGTCGCCGACCAGGACTTCCTCGTCGGCGCGAGCAGCGCAGCCATCGGCAGCGCCGTGTCGTTCTCGCTGCGGCCGGAGGCAATCAGGCCGTTGCGCGAAGGCGAAGCGGCGCCGCCCGGCTGGGCCGTGCTCGACGCCCAGCGGACGCGCATCGAATTCCTCGGCGCGCTGACGCGCCTCGATCTGGCGCTCGGCGGCGGGGGCACGTTGCGCGTCGCGACCATCGGGCTTCCGCCGCAAGCGCTCGGCAGCGAGCGCATGCGCGTCGCCTATGACCCCGCCGGCGTCACGGTGTTTGCCTAGTCCATGCGCTTCGCTTCGCCGCGTACCGCCTTTCCACTCGGCGTCGCCGCCATCGCCTTCGCTTTCCTCGGCCTGTTCCTGCTCTATCCGCTGTTCAACGTCTTCAAGGCGAGCTTCTACGACCCGACAGGCACGACCCTCACGCTCGCCAACTATGCCAAGGTCCTGTCGGCAGCCTTCTACCGCGCCGGACTGACCAACAGCCTGATCATCGGCGTGTCCGCGACGATCGCGACCATCGTCGTCGGCGTGCCCATGGCGTTCTGCCTCGCCCGTCTGCCGGTGCCGGGCAAGCCGCTGCTGCTGGCGCTCGCCACCATGCCGCTGGTGCTGCCCTCCTTCGTCGGCGCCTATGCCTGGGTCCTGCTGCTCGGCCGCGCCGGCATCGTCTCCCAGGGGCTCGCCTGGCTCGGCGTTCCCGGCGTGTCGATCTATGGCAAGCCCGGCCTGATCCTCGTCTTCACGCTCCAGACCTTCCCCTACGTGCTGCTGCCGACCCTTGCCGCCTTCAAGGCGGTCGACGTGTCGATCGAAGAGGCCGGCCAGAATCTGGGCGCCTCGCGCTGGCGTACCTTCCGCCTCGTCACGCTGCCCGTGGTCATGCCGGCCGTGCTGGCGGGCGGACTGCTCGTCTTCATGGAGACGCTGGAGAATTTCGGCGTGCCCTTCGTGCTGGCCGAGGACATGCCGATCCTCGCGGTCCAGGCCTACAAGCTGTTCATCGGCGAGATGGGCGCAAACCCCGCTTCGGCGGGCGTCATGGGCGTTCTGCTGATCGCGTGCACGAGCGGCGCGCTGCTGCTCCAGCGCTACTACCTGGCGCGCCGGCGCTTTGCCACCGGTGCGCGCGGCGCGCCACCCTTGTTGTCGGTCGGCCGGGGCTGGCGAATGGCGAGTGCGGTGTTCTGCTGGGGCGTCGTGCTGCTGGCCCTGGTGCCGTTCTTCGCGGTCGTCGTCATCTCATTCATGAAGTTCCGAGGTCCCGTGCTGACCTGGACGCCCGGTCTCGACAATTTCGCGACGCTGTTTGCCCGCTCGCAGCAGCCGCTGATCAACACGCTCATGCTGGCGAGCGCCGCCGCGGCCGGCGCCACGCTGATCGGCGTGCCGATCGGCTATGTGCTGACGCGCTACCGCTCCGGGCTCTCCCATGTACTGGACGTGGTCGCCATGGTGCCCTTCGCAGTCGCCGGCACCGTGCTGGCCATCGGCCTGGTGATCTCGTTCAACTCCGGCTGGCTGATCCTGACCGGGGGCTGGCTGATCCTGGTACTCGCCTACCTGGTGCGCAAGCTACCCTTCAGCGTGCGGGCGAGCGCGGCGATCCTTCATCAGATCGATCCGAGCCTGGAGGAGGCCTCGATCAATCTGGGCGTGTCTCCGGCGCGCACTTTCTACCAGCTCACCGTTCCGCTCATGGCCGGCGGCGTGATCGGCGGAACGATACTGACCTGGGTCACCGTTGCCTCCGAGCTGAGCGCGACCGTCGTCCTCTATAGCGGGCCGTGGGCAACGATGACCGTCGTCATGTTCCAGGCGCTCGAAGGCACCAGCGCTGGAATCGCCTCGGCAGCGGCGACGCTGCTGATCGTGGTTACCGTCGTTCCCCTGGCGCTCGTCCACCGGCTACTCAAGAACCGCGACGTCTCGGTACTCTAGGCTGAACTTTGCCCCATTTTCGAGCTAAGCAATTGAAAGTGCGGGGATTTTGGCTTTGACGGTAGTCATGTAATTTGTTTGAGGGGCTCGACAGGCTG
>VGDO01000066.1 GCA_016869645.1 Alphaproteobacteria bacterium | reverse complement strand
TGCTGAGCCATGGCGGAAGTCTTGCCTACCGTGGCGTCACCCGCACCAGCGCCATCCGCTCCGCCTTGCCGTTCTGCCCCAAATTCCACTCCAAACGTCGAGGAGCCAGTTCAGTTTAGCCGTCCGAGCGTGACGTCATGTTACCCCCTCCCTTGCGCGAAGCGCGGGGGAGGATCGAGGTGGAGGCTCTTGCCATGGACGTTTGCCGCGATGGGCCTCCACCTCGATCCTCCTCCGCGTGGCCGCAGGGGAGGAGGAGCGCAGTCCTCTACCCAGCGGCGCGCGCGGTCTTGCTGCGGCTGTACTGCAACCGGTAGAGCCCGAAGGCGATGGGACCGGCAGCCCCGGCGGCGGCCAGGCGCTCGATCGAAATCGCCTGGCGGCACAGCCGATCGAACGGCTCAGGGTCGTCCCAGCCCTCGGCCATCACGACCCAGCCCGGAACGGCAGTCGTGTCCTTGCGCACCTTCTTCTCCTCGGTGACGATGCCGCTCGCCGCGCGGTCGGCAATGCACAGATGCGCGCCGGCGACGCCAGCCTCGTCGGCCAGCCTGGGCAGGATGTCATGCGCAAGCAGCTTGCGCTGCTCCTCCTCCCTCCCGTCGCTGACGTCGTAGCGCCAGGTCGCAATCAGCCCGCCCTGGCCGAAACCATGGCTCGCCGCAACGCGGCACAGCGAGCGTGACACGTTCTTGAAATGGCGCACGCTGTCGCGCGTCCACGGCGTCGGATTGTTGAGGCGGTTGAGGTAGTCGGTGCCTGACAGCACCTCCGGTCCGATCGTCTCGTAGAGCGTGAAGTATTCGGGCTCGCCGTGAATGGCAACATAGCGCCGGCCGCGCAGGAAGCCGGCAATGCCGGCGCGCTCGGGCATATGTTCGCGCCCGTGCCAGGCATAGAACTGGGCGCGGCCTTCGGCCGCGATGTCGTTCCAGATCGCGATCACGCCTTCCCCCGCCAGACTCATGGCGCCCTCCTCGGCACGGGCACTGTGGATGGAACTGTCCCGGACGACTTGACCATAGCGCAGGAATCGGCTTGAGTGGAACAGCGTTCCAATTCTGGCGGTCCCATGGGTTCCATCGCCTCGGTCGAGCGTTGCCTGGATGTCCTGGAAACCCTGAGCGGGGAAGCCGACGGCCTATCGCTCGGCACGATCGCCGAGCGGCTTGACCTGCCCAAGAGCGCGGCGCACCGCTTGCTGACGGCGCTGCTGCATCGCCGCTTCGTGACCCAGGACGCCGCGGGCGAGAGCTATTCGCTGAGCTTCCGGCTGGCGCAGCTCGGTTTCCGCCGGCTGGACGCGCTGCGCTATCCCGAGGTGGCGCAGCCGGTGCTCGACCGTCTGGCGGCCGATACAGGCGAGCACGTTAGGCTCGCCGTGGTCGAAGGCGACAGCATGACCTGGGTCGCGCGCGCCCAGGGAGCGAGCCGCGGCTTGCGCTACGATCCCGAGATGGGGCAGTCGGTCGTGCTGCATGCGACGGCCACCGGCAAGGCCTGGCTCGCCACCTTGTCCCTGGAGCGCGCGTTGGAGATCGTCGTCGCGCGCGGCTTCGACGTGCCGGCGCATTTCACCGGGCGGTCCGTGCGCACCGCCGCGGCACTACGCGCGCAGCTCGGAGAGACCCGCCGGCGCGGCTACGGGCTGGCGATCGAGGAGGGCGAATGGGGCACGGCGGCGCTTGCCGCCGTCGTGCGCGACGGCGAGGCGCCGGACGCGCCGGTCGTCGCCACGATCAGCGTTGCCGGGCCGGTCACACGGCTGGCCGGCGCGGCACGCCAGCGCGCCGCCGATCTCATGATCGCGGCGACCGGCGAGATGTCCGCCCTGTGGCCGGTCCGTCGGCGGCAGCGGAAGTCCGGCGCCAACGCGCCCGGGGCGTCGACCGACTTGACGCCGCCGCGGCTCCGGCGCACCGGGACGTCGCGATGAGCGAAGCGGCGCCAGCGCGGCCAACCGGCCGGACGAGCCTGTCCGAGCGCATCCAGGCCGTGGCCTTTCCGGCGGCGACCTTCGCGGCCCTGCTGATCGCCTGGCAGGTGCTGGTCCGCGTCTTCAACGTGCCGGAATACATCCTGCCGGTGCCGAGCGAATTCCTGGCGCGCCTTGTCGAGGCGCGCGCGCTGATCTGGACGCACACGCTGGTGACCGCGAGCGAGATCCTGCTGGGATTCGCCGCCGCGGCGGTGATCTCCGTGCCGCTCGCGCTCGTCATCGTGTCGGTCGGCTGGCTCGAGCGCTGCCTCTACCCGCTGATCGTCTTCTTCCAGCTCGTGCCGAAGATCGCGATCGCGCCGCTCTTCATCGTGTGGTTCGGCTTCGGCCTGTTTCCCAAGGTGCTGCTGACCTTCCTGCTTTGCTTTTTCCCGATCCTGGTCGACAGCATGAGCGGCTTCCGCGCGCTCGACGAGCGACTGCTTTACATCACGCGCTCGATGGGCGCCACGCCCTGGCAGACTTTCCGCTACGTCCGCCTGCCGGCCGCCATGCCGTTCATCTTCTCCGGGCTCAAGGTCTCGATCGTGCTGGCGGCGACCGGCGCCATCGTCGGCGAATTCGTCGGCGCCAACAACGGGCTCGGCTACCTGCTGCTGCGCGCGACCAGCTATCTCGACATGTCGCTGATCTTCGCCGCGCTGGTGGCGCTCAGCATCGTTGGATTGCTGTTCAGCTACCTGGTGCAGGCGAGCGAGTACCTGATCATGCCGTGGCAGCGCAAGGAATAGGGCGACGGAAAGACCAGGACATTGAGACGACCGATACGAACGACAACCATGCAACGAGGGAGGATCACGATGTTCAGCAGGATTCTGGTCGGCGCCGCGGCGCTGGCCGTGGCGCTCGCGGCCCAGCCGGCCGAGGCGCAGCAGCGCCAGCAGATGAAGCTCATGCTCAACTTCCTGGCCGGCGGGCCGCAGGCCGGCTTCATGTACGGCAAGAAACTCGGCTACTACAACGACGTTGGCATCGACCTGACGATCGAGGAAGGCAAGGGTTCGGCCACGACGGCGCAGCAGATCGCGACCGGCCAGGCCGATGTCGGCTTCGCCGACGCGCCGGCCGCCATGCAGGTCCGCTCCAAGGGCGGCCCGGTCAAGATCGTGGCGCCCATCCTCCAGACCAACGGCTTCGCCATCATCTCGCTGGAGGAGACCAACATCCGCCAGCCGAGCGACCTGATCAGTCGCACGGTCGCCGTCCAGCCCGGCACGGCACAGACCACGCTGCTCGACGCGATCTTCGCCGCCAACAACGTCGACAAGGCCAAGGTCAACGTCGTCAACATCGACCCGGCTGCGCTGGTCGGCACGCTGCTCGAGAAGAAGGTGCATGCGATCCTCGCCGGCGCCGACTTCCAGAGCGTGCAGATGCGCGACCGCGGCTTCAAGATCCACGACATCTTCTACCGCGATGTCGGCGTGCCCACGGTCGGCCTGTCGATCATCGCGCGCGACGACAAGCTCGCGGGCAGCGCCGACCTCTACCGTCGCTTCGTCGCCGCCAGCATCAAGGGCTGGGACGCCGCGCGCAAGAACCCGGACGCCGCCTCGCAGGCCGTGGTCGAGCAGTTCGCCGCGGGCAACAAGGCGCAGATCCTCAAGCAGCTCCAGGTCGACCTGCTGCTGCTGTGCGCCAAAGGCTCCAAGGCGCTCGGCCTGCCGCCGGAGGAGAACTGGAAGATCACCTACGATCTGATGACCAAGTATCTCCAGTTCCCGACCGACAAGCCGATCGCCGACTACTACACGACCGACTTCGTGCCGAAGGACGCAGCGGCCTGCTCGTAGTTCCGGGCAGCTCGTGACAGCAACGATCGGATCGCGCGGCGCCTCGATCGAGGGCCGCGCGATCACCAAGACGTTCAACACGGCCGACGGCCAGGTCCATGCTCTCGCCGGGCTCGATTTCCGCATCGAGCCCGGCGAGTTCGTCAGCCTGATCGGCCCGTCCGGCTGCGGCAAGAGCACGCTCATGCTGATCGCGGCGGGCCTCATTCCCGCCTCGTCGGGTCGGATGCTGGTCGACGGCACGCAGCATGACCGGCCGCTGACCGATGTCGGCATCGTGTTCCAGGACCATCTGCTGCTCGATTTCCGCACCGCGATCGACAACATTCTGCTCCAGCCGCTGATCCGCGGCATGGCCCTCGACGCGGCGCGGCCGCGCGCCATCGAACTCTTGCGCAAGCTCGGCCTCGAGCAGGCGGCCAAGCGTTACCCGCGCCAGCTTTCGGGCGGCATGCGACAGCGCGTCTCGATCGCGCGCGCGCTGATCCACGAGCCGTCGATCCTGCTGATGGACGAGCCGTTCGGCGCGCTCGATGCCTTGACGCGCACCCAGATGCGCCACGATCTCGAGGTTCTGTGGCTGGAGACTGCCAAGACCGTGCTGTTCATCACGCACAGCATCGACGAGGCGATCGGGCTGTCCGACCGCGTGCTGGTCATGTCGGCGGGACCCGGCCGCATCGTCGACGAGATCAAGATCGACCTGCCGCGGCCGCGGCCGGCCCATCTCGGCGAGTACCCGAGCTTCGACGGCTACGCCGAGCGCATCCACCGCACCTTCCGCCAGCTCGGCGTGATCAGGTTTTGAACGCCTCATGCTGAGCTTGTCGAAGCATGAGGCCGTGGCGGTTGCTCCAGCGAAACTATCGCGCAGAGAAGACCTCGTGCTTCGACAAGCTCAGCACGAGGCCGTTTGAGGACGTCGCCAGGAGTCCGGATTCATGAACCTTCTCGTCACCGGCGGCGCTGGATTCCTCGGTCGCCATCTCGTCCGGCGCGCCGTCGAAGCCGGCCACCGCACGACCAGCCTCGACCGCGCTGAAGCGGATGTCGTCGCCGACATCGCCGATCGCACCGCGATCGAGGCGGCGCTCAAGAGCCACCGCATCGATGCCATCGTCCACCTGGCGACGCTGCTGACCGACACCTCGGCCAGCGATCCGGTCGAGGGCACACGGGTCAACGCGGTCGGCACGGCAGCCGTGTTCGAGGCGGCGCGCCGGACCGGCGTTCGGCGCGTGATCTACGCCAGCTCGCAGGCGGCCCTCGGCGGGACCGTGGAAAAAGCGGGGGATGACGCACCGCTGCGGCCATTGACCGTCTACGGCGCGACCAAGGCCTATGGCGAGCACTTGGCTGCAGCGTTCAAGACGATGGCGCCCGAATTGGCGCTGACCGGACTGCGCTTCGGCTATGTCTATGGGCCGCATCGCGACCGCGGCTGGCGCGAGCTGCAACAGATGATCGAGCACTTCGCGGAAGGCCATGCCGAAGTCCGCTGGCCCGACTTCTCCCAACCGATCGACTGGACATATGTCGACGATGCCGCCGATGCGATCCTGGCCACCCTCGCGGTGCCGCGCCCGAGCCGGCCGGTCTACAATGTGTGCGGCGATTTTCGCCGCATCGCCGACGCGGTCGCCCATCTGCGCCGCCGGTTCCCCGCCGTGCGCGCCGTGGCGTATCCCGCGCAGTTCCCACCAGCCGCCTGGGACTATCGCGCCGACGGCATCGAGGCCGAGCTCGGCTTCAAGCCGCGCGTCAAGCTCGAAGAGGGCATCGACCGGCTGGCCGACTGGCTGCGTGGCGTCAATTCACAAGCCGGGCGCCGGTAATCGCCCGCATGGACGAAACCGGCAACGGGCGCTAGTGTTTGCGCTCGATGGGCCTGGGAGACCTGGGAAGCGGTCAATTCGTTGCAATGACAACGATCTCGGAATCGGCGAGTCCTCGCGGGGCAGCACCCCAGGGTGACGGTGGCGCGCTGCTGGACGTGCGCGGCCTCGCCACCTATTTCCATGGCGAGGACGGCACGGTCAAAGCCGTCGACGGCGTCAGCTTCTCGCTCGAGCGCGGCCGCACGCTCGGCATCGTCGGCGAATCGGGCTGCGGCAAGAGCGTCACCTCGCTGTCGATCATGGGGCTGATCGCCCAGCCGCCCGGCGAGATCGCCGCCGGCGAGGTGCTGTTCGAGGGGCGCAACCTGCTCAAGCTCGGGCCTGAGGAGCTGCGCGCGCTGCGCGGCAACCGGATGTCGATGATCTTTCAGGAGCCGATGACCTCGCTCAATCCGGCCTTCACGATCGGCGACCAGATCATCGAGGGCATCCTGCGCCACCGCAATGTCAGCAAGCGCGAGGCGCGCGAGCACGCGATCGAGATGCTGAAGCGCGTGCGCATACCGGGCCCGGAGCGGCGCATCGACGACTATCCGCACCGCCTGTCGGGCGGCATGCGCCAGCGCGTCATGATCGCCATGGCGCTCGCCTGCGATCCCGCCTTGCTGATCGCCGACGAGCCGACCACGGCGCTCGACGTGACGATCCAGGCGCAGATCCTCGACCTGCTGCGCCGGCTCCGCCAGGAGCTCGGCATGGCGATCGTGCTGATCACCCACGATCTGGGCGTGGTCGCCGAGCTCGCCGACGAGGTCATCGTCATGTATGCCGGCCGCATCGTCGAGCGCGCCGACGTCAAGACCCTGTTCGCCAACCCGCAGCATCCCTACACGATCGGCCTGCTCGGCTCGCTGCCGAAGCTGCACCTCGAGCAGAAGCGGCTGGCCGCCATCGAGGGCGTGGTGCCGAGCCCGCTCGCCTTCCCGAAGGGCTGCCGCTTCCATCCGCGCTGCCCCTTCGTCGAGCAGGCCTGCATCGATGCCGAGCCGCCGCTGGCTCCGGTCGCCGGGCGTGGGGAAGGTTCCGCGCATACCGTCGCCTGCCGTCGCGCACCGCTCGACGCGCTGATCGCCTGACGCCATGTCCGCGCAACTCAAGGAATCGGCACGACAAGCGACCGCGACGCAGCCATTGCTCGAGGTCGAAGGGCTGGTCAAGCACTTCCCCGTCCGCCGCGGCCTGCTGCAGCGCAAGGTCGGCGCCGTGCGCGCCGTCGACGGTATCTCGTTCGCGGTCAGGCGCGGCGAGACGCTGGCGCTGGTCGGCGAGTCCGGCTGCGGCAAGTCGACCGCCGGCCGGCTGATCCTCCGGCTGATCGAGCCGACGGAAGGCCGCGTGCGCTTCGACGGACAGGAGGTCTTCGAGCTCGGCGACACCGAGGTGCGCCGCATGCGCCGGCGCATGCAGATCATCTTCCAGGATCCCTACGCCTCGCTCAACCCGCGCATGACGGTCGGCGACATGATCGCCGAGCCGCTGATGCTGCATGGGCTCGCCGAGGGCAAGGCGCGCACCGAACGCGTCCACGAGCTGCTCGGCCTGGTCGGGCTCGCCGCCTACCACGCGCGCCGCTATCCGCACGAATTCTCCGGCGGTCAGCGCCAGCGCATCGGCATCGCGCGCGCGCTCGCCGTCGAGCCGGCGCTGATCGTCGGCGACGAGCCGGTCTCCGCACTCGACGTCTCGATCCAGGCCCAGGTGATCAATCTGCTGCAGGACCTGCAGCGGCGCTTCGGCTTGAGCTACATCCTGATCGCCCACGACCTTGCCGTGGTCAAGCACATCGCCGACCAGGTCGCCGTCATGTATCTCGGCAAGATCGTCGAGCTGACCGACAAGCGCCGGCTGTTCGCCGCACCGCGCCACCCCTATACCCAGGCGCTGCTGTCCGCCATCCCGATCCCCGATCCGCAGCTCAAGCGCTCGCGCATCCTGCTCGAGGGCGACGTGCCGAGTCCGCTCAACCCGCCGTCAGGCTGCCGCTTCCACACGCGCTGCCCGCACGCTCAGGCGCGCTGCAAGACCGAGGAGCCGCTGCTCGTCGATGGCGGCGACAGCCATCGAGTCGCCTGCCACTTCTGGCGCGAGATCACGCCGCCGACCAATCTGGTGCCCGATCCGGCGAGCGTGCCGGGCAACGTGCGGCTGGAGAAGCTCCAGGCCATGTTCCGCCGCGCCGGCGCGCCAGACGTGCAATCGGGCACCGCCCAATCGTGAGTGCACTCATGAATCACCGTTGCGACTTGCCCGCGCCAGGCGGGAGTCGTAGCCTAGCCCCCGAACGACAAGACGCCTGAACAGGTAGAAACCGGCACTCCAAGGCAGGGAGGAACGTCATGATCAAACGCAATCTGTTCGCAGCAGCGGCGATCGCCGTGGCGCTCGGCTCAACGGCAGCGTCCGCTCAGGCGCTGCGCATCGGCCTCGCCGAGGATCCCGATATTCTCGATCCGCATCTCGCGCGCACCTTCGTGGGACGCATCGTGTTCTCCAGCCTGTGCGACAAGCTGGTCGACATCGATGTCAACCTGAAGATCGTGCCGCAGCTCGCGACCTCGTGGAGCACGACCGAGGACGGCAAGGAGGTCACCTTCAAGCTGCGCCAGGGCGTGATCTTCCATGATGGCACGCCGTTCAACGCCGAAGCGGTCAAGTACAACATCGACCGCGCGAAGAACATCCAGGGCTCGTTCCGCAAGGCGGAGATCGCCGACGTCGAGCGCGTCGAGGTGGTCGATCAGCACACCGCCAAGATGATTCTGTCGAAGCCGTTCTCGCCGCTGCTGGCCCAGCTCTCCGACCGTGCGGGCATGATGATCTCGCCCAAGGCGGGCGCGGAGATGGGCGACAAGTTCGGCAACAAGCCAGTCTGCTCCGGTGCGTTCAAGTTCGTCGAGCGCGTCCAGCAGGACCGCATCGTGGTCGAGAAGTTCGATGGCTACTGGAACAAGGCGAACATCCACTTCGACCGCATCACCTACCTGCCGATCATCGACACCACGGTCCGCCTGGCCAACCTGCAGTCGGGCCAGCTCGACCTGATCGAGCGCACCGCGCCGACAGATCTGGAAAAGGTGCGCAAGGATTCGCGCTTCAAGCTCTCGTCGGTCACAGGCCTCGCCTACAACGGCATCACCATCAACCTGGGCAATGGGCCGCGCGCCAACAATCCGCTCGGCCAGGATCCGCGCATCCGCGAGGCGCTCGATCTTTCGATCGACCGCAAGGCGCTCGTCCAGGTCGTCTTCAACGGCGAATTCGAACCGGGCAATCAGCCGGTGCCGCCGACCAATCCGTTCTACGTCAAGAAGTACCCGGTGCCGGGACGCGACGTCGCCAAGGCGAAGGAACTGCTCAAGGCGGCCGGACACCCGAACTTCTCGTTCGACCTGATGGTGACCAACGACACGATCGGCCAGCAGGTCGCGCAAGTCATCCAGTCGATGGCGCGCGAAGCCGGCTTCGACATCAAGCTGATCTCGACCGAGTTCACCACCGCGCTCAACAACCAGACGAAGGGCGACTTCACGGCCTTCGTGATCGGTTGGAGCGGCCGGTCGGATCCGGACGGCAACATCAACGTCTTCGTCATGTGCGGCGCGCCGCTCAACGAGGGCAAGTATTGCGACCAGGAAGCCGACAAGGCGCTCAACGAGGCGCGCACGACAGGTGACACCAGCAAGCGCATGGCGGCCTTCGAGCGGGCAGCCGATCGCTACATGCCCGCGCGGCCGCGCATCTATCTCTATCACGACAAGCGGTTCTTCTCTCACACGGCCAAGCTCGCCGGTTTCGAAGCCCATCCCGACGGCTTGATCCGGCTGACCGGCGTGAGGTTCCAATAGCCTGAACCGAGAGTCGGGGCGCCGGCGATGTGGACCTATTTCATAGGACGCCTCGCCATCAGCGTCCCGACTCTGTTCTTCGTCACCATCATCGTCTTCGGCCTGCAGCACCTGCTGCCGGGCGACCCGGCATTGGCGCTCGCCGGCGAGGACCGCTCGCCCGAGGCGATCGAGGCGATCCGCAAGCAGTACAAGCTCGATCAGCCGATCCCGGTGCAATACGTCTACTGGATCACCGGCGTGCTCCAGGGCGATCTCGGCGAATCGATCCGCACCAAGAAGGCGGTGACCGATCTCATCCTGGAGAAGCTGCCGGTCACGGTCGAGCTGGCGCTGCTCTCGATGGTGCTGGCGCTCGTGATCGGCATTCCGTTCGGCGTGATCTCGGCCGTCCGCAAGGGCAGCGGCCTCGACTACACGACCAGCGTGGTCGGCCTGGCCGGCCTGTCGATCCCGAATTTCTGGCTCGGCATCATGATGATCCTGCTGTTCTCGGTCGAGCTCGGCTGGCTGCCGGCCTCGGGCTATGTGTCGCCGTGGGAGAGCCTGCGCGGCAATCTCGCCGCCATGATCATGCCCGCCTTCGTGCTGAGCAACGCGATCACCGCCGTCATGATGCGGCACACGCGCAGCGCCATGCTCAGCGTGATGCGCTCGGACTATGTGCGCACGGCGCGCGCCAAGGGCCTCGACGAGCGGGTCGTGATCCTCAAGCACTCGCTGCGCAATGCGCTGATCCCCGTCGTCACGGTCGGCGCGCTCCAGCTCGGGGTGCTGCTGTCGGGCGCGGTGCTGACCGAGCAGGTGTTCACCATCCCCGGGTTCGGCAAGCTGATCGTCGATGCCGTGTTCAACCGCGACTACGCAGTCGTCCAGGGCGTCGTGCTGTTCACGGCCAGCGCCTACATCGCGCTCAATCTGTGCGCCGACATGGCGTATTTCCTGATCAACCCGCGGATGCGCGGTTAGGAGCCTGTCATGACCACGCTCGTCATCTCAGCGCAACCGGCCGAACCCAGCGAACTGCTGCGCGCCTTCCGCCGCCTGCTCCGGCGCAGGAGCGCCGTGGTCGGCGGCATCTTCGTGTTGTTCTTCATCCTGGTTGCCGTGCTGGCGCCGTGGATCTCGCCCTACGATCCCGCGGCGACCAACTGGAGCGCCGTGCGCAAGGCGCCCTCGATGGCGCACTGGATGGGCACCGACGAGATCGGCCGCGACGTGCTGGCGCGCATGATCTGGGGTGCTCAGGCCTCGCTGCTCGCCGGTGTCGTCTCCGTGACGATCGCGGTCGGGCTGGGCGTGCCGATCGGCCTTCTTTCCGGCTATTGCGGCGGCTGGCTCGATGCGCTGCTCCAGCGCATCACCGATGCCATGCTGGCGATTCCGTTCCTCATCCTCGCCATCGCGCTGGCGGCCTTTCTCGGCCCGAACCTGACCAACGCCATGATCGCCATCGGCATCTCGACCATGCCGATCTTCATCCGGCTGACGCGCGGACAGGTGCTGTCGGTCAAGGTCGAGGACTATGTCGAAGCGGCGCGCGCCGTCGGCAACTCCCACCCACGCATCGCCGTCCGGCACGTGTTTCCCAACGTGGTGGCGCCGGTGCTCGTTCAGGCGACGCTCTCGATCGCGACCGCGATCATCGCCGAAGCGAGCCTCAGCTTCCTCGGCCTGGGGCAGCAGCCGCCGGCGCCGAGCTGGGGCAGCATGCTCAACGTCGCCAAGAATTTCCTGAGCCAGGCGCCGTGGATGGCGTCGTTCCCGGGGCTCGCGATCTGCCTGATCGTGTTGGGCTTCAACTTGCTGGGCGACGGGCTGCGCGACGCGCTCGACCCGAAGGAAAACTGAGCTTCCGCTACTTCTCCGTCATCCGCCAGACGCCGTCCCAGTCGTCGGACGGCGCAGCGGCGCGCAGCTTGGCTGCGCGCTCCAGCATGACACGCGCCGGCCCGTCGCCGGCATCGATGGCGAGCGCCGCCTCGAACGCCGCCTGGGCCACGTCCCACTGCCGCACACGATAGGCCGTCAGGCCTTCGCCGTAGATCCGCCGCAGCTCGGCGCGCGCGCCGTCGACCGATCCGGCGGTGCCCAGGACCTGGTAGATGCGTACCGGCTCGTTCTTGCCGGCGACTGCGATCGTGTCGAGCTCGCGCGCCTCGATCGCGGCTTGCGCCAGTCTGAACGTGTCTTCCGACACGATGATACGCGTACCGTAGACCTTGTTGATGCCTTCGAGCCGCGAGGCGAGGTTGACTGTGTCGCCGATCACCGTGAAGGTGCGCGAAGCGGGCGCGCCGATTGTGCCGACGACGACTTCGCCGGTCGCCAGTCCCATGCGCACGACGAGCTCGGGGAGCTGGCGGCGCAGTCCGAGGATGTTGGGCAGATCCGCGCGCAGCGCGTCGAGCGCGTTCTCGACCGCAAGCGCCGCCAGGCAGGCATCGGCGGCATGCTGGTCGCCGGCCGAGAAGGGCTGCGTCCAGAACGCCATGACGCTGTCGCCGATGTACTTGTCGATCACGCCGTGGTGCGCGCGGATCGTCTCCGAGGCGAGGCCGAAATAGCGGTTGAGCAGATTGGCGATGACGCCGGCGGTGAGCTGCTCGCTGAGGCTGGAGAAGCCCTTGATGTCGGAGAAATACACCGTGACCAGGCGCCGCTCGGCGAGCTCGGCCGAGGCGTCGGTGGTGTCGATCAGTCGGGCGACGATCTTGGGGTCGACGTACTTGCCGAAGGTGGCGGTGATGCGTTCCTTGGCCCTGAGCTCGCCGACCATGTGGTTGAAGGACTGGGTCAGCTGGCCGATCTCGTCGCGGGACTGAACCGGCAGAGGTTCGAAGAGAGTGCCCTTCTCGACGGCGCGCGCTCCGGCAACCAGCTCGCGCAGGCTGCCGACCATACGGTGGGCGAGCGCGCCCGCGACGCCGAGACCGAAAACGGCCGCGACGACGAAGACGGCAATGCCGATCAGCTCGACATGCCGTTGACGCTCCAGCGTCTCGGTCACCGAGTGTTCGGTGAGGCGCGCGACGTCGCGCCTGATGTCCGCGAGGTCGGGGCCGAAGCTGCGCGTGAAACGGGCGAAACCGCGCATCAGGCCGCGCGCGCGGCCGATGTCGCCAGCGCGAATGGCCTGGATGACCTCGAGACCCAGGGCCTCGAACTCCGGCACATCGCGCCGCACCAGGTTGAAGGTGCCGAGGATGCGCGCCAGGACCAGCCGGTCCGCGACGTCGTTGCGCCGGTCGTCGATGCCGCGTGAGATCAAGGTCACGGCGCGCTCGACGCTGCCATTGATGAGCACAATGATCTCGCGCTCGCGCCGTTCGGTGTGCTGCAGGTGTTCGGAGGTGATCGGATCTTCGCGCAGCAGTCGGCTCAGGTTGAGCTCGTACTCCGATGTCGCCACGTCGAACTCGGAAATCGCCGCATTGAGCGGCACGTGATACTCGACGATCGCCGCGATTTCCTCGTGCACCTCGTCCTGAATCAGCACGGAGCCGAGCAGGGCGACCGAGAGGATCGCCAGCATCGCCGCGGAGATCGCGAGAATCTTCAGCCGGATGGTCATCGACCGACGCCCACGCCAGGAGATCGGAGCGTCATCCTAGTGGAACCAGGCATAGGGAAATGCCTGCTGCTTGACGTAGTCGTCGCGCCATTTGCGCCACTGCTGGACCGCCGCGTCGTCAAGATCGCGGCGCAGCAGGCCGACGATGTAGTCCTCGCTGAAATCCAGCGGCAGCGATGCCGCCGGATCGAGGCGCCCGTCGTACCAAGCCTCGTTCAGGCACTCCATGTAGAGATGCTGGATGAGACCGACCTGATAGTAGGACGGCTCGGAGCGCGCCGGCACGATCCAGCCCTGATGGACGACGGCGCGGCTGGTCTTGGCGAAGCGCGGCCGGCTGTCCTTGGGAAAGCTCATCATCCATTCGGCGGCGCGCTTCACCTGCCAGTTCTCGTTCATGTAGTGGTCGACCTTGTCCTGGCAGTGAATGTAGAAGTCGCGTCGATAGACCGCCATCGAGGACTGCCAGATCATGAACAAATCATAGATGTTGACCGCCTTCGTCTCGGGATTGACGCGAAAATCAGGCATGAAGAAGTCGATGGTCAGATCGGGGGCGAGCGGCTCCTGGTAGTAGACGCGCTCGCGTCCGGTCGTGAGCATGTGCCAGTGGAGGCGCAGGAGGGCGGCGTTGCTGCGCTTCAGCACCGACCCGACATGGGCCAGGTCGATCGCCTCGACCAGCCAGGTGTCGTCCTCCATGACCATGAGGTAGTCGTCGGGTTCGGCGCGCGCCACGCGCACCCAGAAGGCGGCCGGATCATCGTAGCGCTGGCGGATCTCGTCGAAGCGCTGCTGCTTCAACAGTGCGAACTTCTCGTCGTCGGCATTCGACCTCAGAAAGACCACGTCGGGATGCCGCTCGGCCAGCCGCCGCCGATACCGGTCCAGCGTGCCGTCGTCCATCACGCGAATTTCACCGCGGTTGAGAGCGTGCTGTTTCAGCGAGGCGAGGCAGCGGTCGAGATAGAATGGCCGGTTGAAGGTCTTGATGTAGATGTTCATTGCCAGGCGATTCTAGCGCGGATTTCACCCATTGTCGCAGCGCGAACGGCCGAGACAAGCCGACTGCCGCAGCCAGACGTGCAAAATCGGTTCTTGTGCCGGCCGGCCGAGGCCGATAGTGGTCATGGCGCAGTCTGTCGCGGTGCGGGCACTTCGGAGGACGTCATGGATCTGGGTATCAAAGGCAGGACGGCGCTGGTCTGTGCGGCAAGCAAGGGGCTTGGCCGCGGCTGTGCCACGGCCCTGGCGCGGGAAGGCGTCAATCTCGTCATCGTTGCACGAACGCGCGAGCCGCTGGAGGCGACCGCCGCCAACATCCGCAAGGCGACCGGCGCTTCGGTCACGACGGTCGCGGCCGACGTCACCAAGCCGGAGGGCCGCGCCGCCGCCCTCCAGGCCTGCCCCGATCCCGACATCCTGATCAACAACGCGGGTGGTCCTCCGCCGGGCGATTTCCGCGAATGGGCGCGCGACGACTGGATCGCCGCGCTCGACGCCAACATGCTGGCGCCCATCGAGCTGATCAAGGCGACGGTCGACGGCATGATCGCGCGCAGGTTCGGCCGCATCGTCAACATCACCTCCGGGTCGGTCAAGGCGCCGATCCAGAATCTCGGCCTCTCGAACGGCGCGCGCTCCGGCCTGCATGGCTTCATCGCCGGGCTGGCACGCCAGACCGTCAAGCACAACGTCACGATCAACAACCTGCTACCGGGGCCGTTCGATACCGACCGCTTGCGCCAAACGCTCGACCACATGGCGCACACCTCGGGCAAGCCGATCGACGACGTGGTCGCGGCGCGCAAGGGCGCGATTCCGGCCGGGCGCTTCGGCACCTCGGAGGAGTTCGGCCACGCCTGCGCGTTCCTGTGCAGCGCGCATACCGGCTTCATCACCGGTCAGAATCTCCTGATGGATGGCGGGCTCTATCCGGGGACGTACTGAGGCGGTTGCCACGCGCGCATGAGCATGGTCAGCGGCTTCTCCCGCATCACGCGCGCGCTCGGCAGCCGCAACTATCGGCTCTACGCGACCGGCAACTTCCTGTCGCTGATCGGCTGGTGGATGCAGCGGGTCGGCGTCGGCTGGCTGACCTGGCAGTTGACTGAATCGGCGACCTGGCTCGGCGCCATGGCCTGTGCCGAGCTCATTCCGAGCATGGTCTTCGGCATGCCCGCCGGCGCTTTGGCCGACCGCTTCGACAAGCTGACGGTCATCCGCACGGCGCAGTTCCTGGCCATGGGCGAAGCCGCGGTGCTGGCCGCGCTGACCTTCGCCGGCATCACGACCGTCGAGCTCCTGTTCGCGCTCACGCTCTTCGCGGGCATCGTCTCGGCCTTCAGTCAGCCGGCGCGGCTCAGCTTCATCCCGAGCCTGGTGCCAGCCGAGGACCTGAGCGCGGCGCTCGCGCTCAACTCCAGCATCTTCAATCTGGCGCGCTTCGTCGGGCCGGCCTTCGCCGGCATCGCGATCCTGCATGGCGGCGTCGGCGCCGCCTTCCTCGGCAATGCGGTCTCCTACCTCGCCTTCCTGACATCGCTCTGGCTGCTGCGGGTGCCGCCCGAGCCGCCGCACGAGCCGTCGAAGCGCGGGCTGCTCGGCGACATGGGCGAGGGCATGCGCTACGCCGGGGCCCATCCCGGCATCGGTCCGGCGCTCCTGCTGATGCTGGCGATCTCCTTGCTGATCCGGCCGCTGCCCGAGCTTCTGCCAGGCTTCGCCGACAACGTGTTCGGCCGCGGCGCCGACGGGCTCGCCTGGATGACGTCGATGATGGGAGCCGGCGCATTCGCCGGCGGATTGTGGCTCGCCCAGCGCGGCCCGCTCGAGGGCCTGACCGCCGCCACGATCATCAGCGCGATCGTCTTCGCAGTGGCCATCCTGGCGTTCACCGCGACCGAGATGTTTCCCTTCGCGCTGGCCTGCATTGCGGTCGCCGGCTTCGCCACCGTCGCCTATGGCACGGGTACGCAGACACTGGTCCAGGCCGCCGTCCATCGCACCATGCGCGGACGAGTGCTCGGCATCTACGGCCTGATCTTCCGCGGCGCGCCCGCTTTGGGTGCCTTGGCGATGGGAGCGGTGGCCGACTGGCACGGGCTGCGACCGCCAGTCGCAGCCGGCGCCGCCGTGTGCCTGATCCTGCTGGCATGGGCCTATTCACGCCGACGACAGCTTGCGCGCGAGCTGGAGGCCGGAAGCTGATCGGCCGCCGGCGCAGAGGCGGCAACGCTGCCGCTCGGCATGACAGGGCTGCGCATTCAACATGCCGCGATTGGCCGACATGGCCACATCATGGGCATGGCACCGGGTCATGACAGCCTTCGTTCTCCCCACACCAGACGTCCGGGACGTCCGCTACGGCATCGCCTATATGTGCGCTGCCGTGTTGATCTTTTCGCTGGTCAACGCGCTCGCGAAGTGGCTGACGCAAGGCTATCCGGTCACCGAGATCGCGTTCTTCCGCTGCGTGTTCGCGCTGCTGCCCTGTCTTTATCTTGTCATGACCCATGGCGGGCTGAACGCGCTGCGCACCAAGCGCATCGGCTGGCACATGTCGCGTGCCGTGCTGCAGTTCGCCTCGATGACCTGCATGTTCGCCGCGTTTGCACTCATGCCGCTGGCCGACGCGGTCGCCATCTCGTTCTCGCTGCCGCTCTTCATCACGGCCCTGTCCGTGCCCATGCTGGGCGAGAAGGTCGGTATCTTCCGTTGGGGCGCGGTCATCGTTGGCTTCATCGGCGTGCTGGTCATGGTTCAGCCGGGTCCTGGCGTGTTCGAATCGGGTGCGCTCTTCGTGCTCGCGAACTCGATCATGGGCGCGGTACTGAGCCTGGCGATCCGCCGCATGAGCCTGACCGAGTCGCCGACGGCGCTGACGACCTATCAGATCGGCTTCGCCACGCTGCTGTCGATCGCGTTCCTGCCGTTCGGGTGGACCACGCCGAGCCTGCTCGATTTCTGCATGCTGGCGGCGCTCGGCCTCGGCTCGGGCATCGGGCAGTTCTGGTGGACGCAAGCCATGCGTCTGGCGCCGGCAGCAGTCGCCGCACCTTTCCAGTACACCGCGATGATCTGGGCCATGATCCTCGGCTTTCTGATCTGGAGCGATCTGCCGACGCCGACTCTCTTGTCGGGCGCGGCGATCGTGGTGGCGAGCGGTCTGTTCATCCTCTATCGCGAGACGATCCGGCGCGCGCGCCCAACGCCGGCCACGCAGGGCGATTGACCCCATTCCGACGGTCAGGCTTGGCGCGACATCGGCGTGCTAGCCTGCTGGCGGGTCGACTGGAATGAGGGGACCATGAATCGTCGGCATGCACTCAAACTGCTGGCGGGGGCGGCCGCTGCCTGCCCGCTGTGCGGCGGCGCCGCGCAGGCGGCATCGGCGGGACCGCACTGGGACTACGGCACCGGCCATGGCGGCCCTGCCCATTGGGGCCAGCTGTCGGCCGACTTCGGCGCATGCAGCTCGGGAATGCAGCAGTCGCCGATCGACCTGAAGAGCGGCGTCCGCGCCGAGCTGAAGCCCGTGCGTCTGGCCTACGGACAAGTGCCGCTCAAGGTCGTCAACAACGGTCACACGATCCAGGTCGACTGCCCCGACGGCAACGCGATGACCGTCGGCAGCGAGACTTTCAAACTCCTGCAATTCCATTTCCATCACCCGAGCGAGCATCGCCTCGACGGGCGCAGCTTCGAGCTGGAACGGCATTTCGTGCATCGCAACGGCGCGGGCGATCTGGCCGTGCTCGGCGTGTTCGGCGCCGCCAATCCCGTGATCGACGCGATCTGGCGCGTCATGCCGGCCGAGGCCGGCGAAGCGGCCGGGCAGGGGGCGATCGATCTCAACGGACTGCTGCCGCAGGAGCGCCAGCATTTCCTTTACCACGGCTCGCTGACCACGCCGCCGTGCAGCGAAGGCGTCCATTGGCGCGTCCTGCCGGCGCCGATGGAGATCTCGCGCGAGCAGGTCGCGCGCTTCGCCGCCCTGTTCCCGACCAATGCGCGACCGGTGCAGGAACTGCGCCGGCGCTTCCTGCTCGAATCCCGCTAGACGGCCTTGCTGCGCCGCGCCGCGGCGTCGAGATTGGCCTTCATGTGACGGAGCAGGCGGCGCAGCTCCTCGACGTCGCCGGGCGCCAGGCCGTTCAGCGCCAACGCGTTGGTGGCGATCGCGTGGGGCAGCAGTTCGGCCTTCAGTCGGCGTCCGCGCGCCGTCAGGTAGATGTTCACCTTGCGACGATCGACGGGATTGGGCACCCGGCGGACCAGCCCGCGCCGCTCCATGTTGTTGAGCGCGGTCACCGTGGTCGGCTCCATCATGCGCACGCGCTGGCTCAGCTCGCGCTGGGTGAGTCCGTCTTCTTGCCAGAGCACCCGCAGGAAGAACCACATGCCCGGCGTCACGCCGGCGGGCGCCACACGAAGCTGAAGCTCGCGCATGAAGGCGCGATGCGTCTCGCGCATGAGGTAGCCCACGCTGTGGTCCGGCGCCAGGACGGCGCGCGACATCGCCTCGGCGCCCGATGCGCCTCGCCGTGGCGGGCGTCCGTTCCTGGGCATGGCCGGTGCAATTCTCGTCATGGACATCCACGGTGGGCGACGGCCCAGTTCCGCCGGCTGGCGGGCAGAGCTTGCTATGATAGATGGAGAATCATTAGACTTCTATGGAATCGGTCCTGCGTGGCGCCCTCCGGCGCGGCCCTGGGCCTGGCTGGATGCCCGAGGCTCCATGACCGCCGCCATCAGCAACCGTCTCGATCGGAGCTGGCCAGAACAGGGTCATGCGCGCGTGCCCTACTGGGTCTACACGGATCCCGAGGTCTACAGGCTCGAGCAGGAGCGCATCTTCGCGGGTCCGAGCTGGAGCTTCGTGGCGCTTGCCTGCGAGATTCCCAACCCCGGCGACTTCAAGCGCACCGACATCGGCGACCGGCCGGTCGTGGTCGTTCGCGACGATACCGGCGCCATCACCGTGGTGGCGAACCGCTGCGCCCATCGCGGCGTCCAGTTCTGCCAGAAGGATCACGGCAACACCCGCGAGTTCATGTGTCCCTATCATCAATGGACTTACGACCTGCGCGGCAACCTGATCGGGGTGCCGTTCCGGCGCGGCGTCAACAAGCAGGGCGGCATGCCCGAGGATTTCGATCCCGCGTCTCACGCGCTGCAGCGGCTCCAGGTCGCCGAACGCCACGGCGCGATCTTCGCGAGCTTCGATCCGGCGGCGCCGCCATTCGAGCAGTATCTCGGCGCGAGCATGCTGGGCTACTACGACCGGGTGTTCGACGGCCGAGAGCTGCGCCTGCTCGGCTACTCGCGCCAGCGCATCCCGGGCAACTGGAAGCTGATGTTCGAGAACATCAAGGATCCGTATCACGCCAGCTTGCTGCACGTTTTCCTCGTCACCTTCGGTCTGTTCCGGGCGGACCAGCCCTCCGAGGTGCGCATGGACGAGACCGGCCGCCACAGTGTCCTCGTGTCGAGCCGCGGCGAGCAGAAGCTCAACGAGACCACCGGCGCCATGAAGTCCTTCCGCCAGGACTTCAAGCTCAGCGATCCGCGCCTGCTCAACCCCGTGAAGGAGTTCGCGGGCGACGCCACTGTCGTGATGCAGACGTTGTGGCCGAACCTGATCATCCAGCAGCAGTCGAACACGCTCGCCATGCGACAGATGGTGACGCGCGGGCCGGCGGCGTTCGATCTCAACTGGACCTTTTTCGGCTATGCCGACGACAGCGCGGAGATGACCGAGCGCCGGCTGCGCCAGGCCAACCTGATGGGCCCCGCGGGCCTGGTGTCGATCGACGATGGCGAGATCATGGAGTTCTCGCAAGCCGGCGTGACGCCATATGACGACGAATCGGGGCTGCTCGAGATGGGTGGCCGCGACACGGAGGGCGTGCCGCACATGGTCACCGAGGCCGCCATCCGTGCGTTCTACAAGCACTACCGGCTGGTGATGGGCATCTGAGGCGATGCCGGACATCAGATCGGAGATCGATGCGCTGTTCGTCGACTACTGCGCGGCCATCGACGACATGGAGCTCGAGCGCTGGCCCGAGCTGTTCTGCGAGGACGGGCTCTACAAGATCATCAGCCGCGAGAATTTCGATCGCGGCCTGCCGCTCGCGACCATGCTGTGCGAGAGCCGGCGCATGATGGCCGACCGCGTGGTGACCATGCGTCAGACCCAGCTTTACGCGCCACGCCACCTGCGCCACATCGTCGGCAACATCCGCGTGGGCGACCACGGCGGCGGGGGCGAAATCGCGGTCAGGAGCAACTTTCTAGTCCTGCAGACCCTGCTCGACCGGCCGACCGAGATTTTCAGCACCGGACGCTATCTGGACAAGCTCGTCCGCCAGGATGGGCGCCTGATGTTCAGCGAGCGGATCTGCGTGTTCGACACCGTCATCATTCCGAACTCGCTGATCTTTCCGCTCTAGCTCGATGCGCTACCCTGCGGCGAGACATAGCCATCGGCGCCCGCTGTCGGTCCGAATGACAGGAAGCCGCGGCGGCGGCCATCCGCACTGACCGTGCGTTGGCTAAACTTGTAGCCGTTCGGATAGTCGCGCAATTCGACAACGCAAGGGATCGAGAAGGTCGCCTTGCCAAGGAATTTGTGTCCGAGGCTGCTGCCTCGCCGCGCCAGCACGTAGCTCGGAAACGTATCTCCCGTGTTGATGGCAAGGAAGTCGAGTCGGTGACGGCTGATGAAATCATTGACCGCCTCGACAACGCCGAAGTTGACCTTGCCGTGCCAAGAGTAGTCGTGACCGAGGATCAAGCCGTCCGGCTTTATCTTTGGAAAGTAGGCTTCAAGATCGCCGGTCACGCCGTCATAGCTGTGGTCGGCGTCGACATAGATCCAGTCGAAGTATCGGTCGGGAAAACTTGCGGCCTTGAGGTGGGATAGGCTGCGGTGAACCTCGACCTGCCCGCTGGCGATCTCGGCGGCAAACCGGCCGAGCACGCCTTGGTGACGCTGGTCCTGGTCCAGCTGGGGCGGATTGTTGCTGTCTTGCGTCAGGTCTGCGCGCTCTTGATGAATCCAGGCGTCGATCAGATGCAGTTTGGCTGGCTTGGTCAGCGACATGATGGTAGCGGAGAAGTCGCCGCGAGCCACGCCGATTTCCGCCACGATGAGGCCATGCGGCAGAAACGCGATCAGGTCCGTTCGCCGACACGGAAAAATGAACTTTCTGAACCTCGGTATGGAGCGACGATCGATTGCCGATGACAGTCTGCGCGAGAGTCGCAAACTAACACAAGCCCTGACACGGATACTTGAGCGCGGGCGGACCGGACCGCGCTACGTCGTCAGGCGCCTGCGGTCAGGATCATAAAGTGGCCGTGCATGGCGCTTAGCAGGGTAGACCGCGCCGAACGCCTCGATCGAAAACCCGTCATCGCCGGTCTCGTCGGCCGGCAGGTAGGCGAAGGCGATGCCGCGGCCGACCGTGTAGCCGAAGCCGGCACTGGTTGCAGACGCGATCGGCTTGCCGCGCCTCAGGATGGCCTCGCCGCCGTAGAAAGGCGCCCAGCCCTCCACCGAGAAGACCGACAGGCGCCGCCGCGGCCCCTGTTGCTTGACCCGCTGGAGGGCGGCTGAGCCCAGGAAGTCGCCCTTGCCGAGCGCCACGCAGAAGCCGAGGCCGGCCTCGTAGGGATTGTAGTCGGGTGTGAGTTCCGCGCCCCAGTAGAGGTAGCGCTTCTCCAGGCGCAGGCTCTCGATGGCGCGATAACCGGCGTTGGCGATGCCATGGGGCTCACCCGCGCGCCACAGCGTCTCGTAAAGGTGCTGGACATACTCGGTCGGCACGTGCAGCTCCCAGCCGAGCTCGCCGACATAGCTGACTCTGAGCGCGCGCACCGGAGCGTAGCCGATGCGGATCTCGCGCCCCTGCATGTAGGGAATCGCCAGGTTGGACACGTCGGCGTCGGCGACCGCCGACAGCACCTCGCGTGCGCGAGGGCCGCACAGATTGATCACCGCACGCGCCGACGTCACGTCGGTCATCGTGACCGCGCCGTTGCCCGGCAGGTTGCTGCGGATCCAGCGGCCGTCGCGCACGCCGAAGCCGCTGCCGGTCACGACGTAGAAGCGATCCTCGGCAAGCCGTGTGACCGTCAGATCCGCCTCGATGCCGCCGCGCGCATTGCACAGCTGCGTGTAGATGACCGAACCCGGCGGCCGGTCGAGGTCGTTGGCGGCCAGGCGCTGCAGTGCGGCCAGCGCACCTGCCCCGGCGATCTCGAACTTGGTGAACGAGCTTTGATCGATCAGCGCCACGCGTTCGCGGATGGCGCGATGCTCTGCGCCGACCGCGTCGAACCAGTTCGGCTTCGTCACGAAGGACGGCGCATCCGTCGCATCGGTACCCGCCGGCGCGAACCAGTTCGGCCGCTCCCAGCCGAATTTCGAGCCGAAGACGCAGCCTTGCGCCTTCAGCAGGCCGTAGAGGCCGCTGCGCCGGCCGCCGCGACCGGCGTCGTGCTCGTGCACGGGCCAGTGGACGGTATAGTAGCGCCCATAGGACTCGACCATCCGCTCGGACAGATAGCGCGCGCCCGTGTGATGATCGCCGAAGCGCCGCGCATCGAATGCCCAGAGGTCCATCGACGGCTCACCCGCGACAATCCATTCGGCGAGCGCGCGGCCGGCGCCGCCCGATGCGGCAATTCCCGAGGTGAAGCCGCAGGCCAGGTAGAAATTGTCGAGCTGCGGCGCCGGGCCGATGATCGGCTCGCCGTCGGCGGAAACCGGAATGGGGCCGTTGATCAAGGTGCGAATGCCGACCTCGCCCAGCACCGGCAGGCGCTCGGCCGCCGGCAGCAAGATCTGCTCGAATCGATCGAGATTGCCTGCAAACAGCTCGCGGCCGAAGCCGGCGGGAATGCCGCCGAGACCCCAGGGCACGGTATCGGGCTCCCAACCGCCCATGGCGAGCGCGCCGACATCGGGCTTGAGATAGAAGTTGCGGTCGGGATCGCGCAGCGTCGGCAGATTGGTAGGCAAGTCGGGGATCTTCGCCGTCACCATGTATTGGTGCTCGGTAGCTCCGGCCGCGAGACCGATGCCGGCGAGGGCCGCCACGTCGCGCGCCCAGATGCCGGCGGCATTGACCACGGTCTCGCAGGCGATCGCGCCCTGGCTCGTGCGCACTTCCGTAATTCGCCGGTCCGCGAGCGCGAAGCCGGTGACTGTGATCCCCTCAACGATCTTGACGCCGCCGGCGCGCGCCCCCTTGGCATAGGCCTGGGTCAGGCTCGACGGCTCGACATGCCCGTCGGTCGGCACGAAGGCCGCGCCGACGATGCCAGCGGGGTCGAGCAGCGGGAACCGGTCGACGGCCTCGCGCGCCGAGATCAGGTGCATGTCGAAGTTGAAGCTGCGCGCGGTTGTGGCCGCGCGCTTCAGCTCGTTCCAGCGTTCCGCTGAGCCGGCCAGGCGCAAGCTGCCGACCGGTTTCCATTCCGTCTCCTGGCCGGTCTCGGCCGCCAGTCTGCCGTAGAGCTCGACCGAGTCCTGCATCAGGCGCGTGAGGTTGCGCTTGGAGCGGAGCTGGCCGACCAGGCCCGCGGCATGCCAGGTCGAGCCGTGGGTCAGGCCGTTCTTCTCGAGCAGCACGACGTCGCGCACCCCGGCCCTGGCCAGGTGATAGGCGATGCTGCAGCCGACCGCGCCGCCGCCGATGATCACGATGCGCGCGTGGCGCGGAATCATGGCGTGGCGAGTTCCCTGAGATACCAGGAGATGAAGCCCTGCACATTGCGCTCGCGCTGGCGCGACAAGGGACCGGGCCGGTAGCGGCTCGAGCCGACCCCGGCCTGGACCGATTCGCACAGCGCCCAGTCCTGCTCCGAGGTCAGCTTCCAGAACGGTGTCAGGCGCTCGAAGCCGTAGTCGCGGCCCTCGACGGCGCCGCCGGCGACCAGCCAGCAGACGGTGACGTCCGTCTCGTCAGGCGCGACTGGCGTCAGGCGCGTCGTCACCGCGTGGTCGCTGCTTGCGTGCATCCAGAAGTTCGGGAAGGTGGTGACGCGCAGCGTGCCGGCGTCGGGCTCCGTGATGCGACCCATGAGCGGGCCGACCGGCTGCCCATCGAGGCTTTCGGTGACGAAGCCCGGCGCCAGCGGCGCGCGGTTGCAGCGGTACCACGATCCGGTCATGTCGGATTGGGCGGCCGCGGGCGTCAGGCCCATGCGCTGCCAGCGCGCGCTGCACTCCGCCATGCGTGCGGCGATCGCCGCGCCGTTGCGGCCGAGGGACACATCCACGTCGTAGTTGGCGCGCACATATTCCTTGTGCGTGCCGGCGCAGTGGTAGCACTCGCGGTTGTTCTCGAAAATCACCTTCCAATTGGCACCTACGCGATAGTCGACGGTGTAGGCGATCTTCGCGTCGGCCAGGCCGTGCGGCGCCGTCCCCGGTTCTATGGCTTGACGGGCGGGCTCGAAACTCGCCGGCTCGGCGGCGAGATTGACGAACAGCAGGCCTGCCACCTCGGCGAGCGCCACGCGATGCAGCGACATGTCGCGCGCGTCGACACCATGCTCGGCGATGTCGTGGGTGAGCTTGCCGTCGAGTCCGTAGGTCCAGCCGTGATAAGGGCAGGTGAACGCGCGCACCCGGCCGCGCTCGCCGAGGCAGACGCGCGAGGCGCGGTGCCGGCAGACATTGACGTGGGCGTGGAGCGATCGGTCGCTGCCCCTGGCGAGGATGATCGACTCGCCGGCAATCTGGCGGGTGACAAAGTCGCCGGCCTCAGCCAGTTCGCAGCTGTGTCCGGCAAACAGCCATCGCCGGCCGAAGAGGGCTGCGACATCGCGCCGGAAGATCTCGGGGTCGAGATAGAAGGGTGCCTCGAGCGACCAACCGTCCTGCTGCCGACGGATCAGCGCGGCAAGCGCATCTTGTGCGGACGGAACAACGTCCGCCGCGGTCGGTGCCCCCACATGCATGGCTGTGAGTGTGGCGCTGGCCGGGTGCGAAAGCAATTTAGATATCTTGCCCATACCTATAAGTTTTTTTAGCATGGGGCATGAGCACCAGGCAGCTTCTCGCCTTCGACGCGGTCGCCCAGAACGGCAGCTTTTCAGCCGCCGCCCGCCGTCTCGGCGTGACACATCCAGCCGTGACCCTGCAGGTGCGCGCTCTGGAAAAGGCGTACAAGGTGCGCCTCTTCAAGCGGCGCGGTGACGGTATTGCGCTGACCGACACGGGCCGGCGGATTTTCGCGCTGACCCGCCAGATGTTCGAGATCGAGGCGCGCGTCAGGGCCGAGCTGTCCTCGATCGAGACGTTGGCCCAGGGGGAGCTGACGCTGGCCTCGGACAGCCCGCAATCGGCCGTCGACGTCCTCGCGGTCTTCCAGCGCAGGCACCCGGCCGTGCGCCTCTCCGTATCTTTCGCGAATTCGACGCGCGTCTGGCAGGAACTGGCCGAGCAGCGCGTCGATGCCGTGATCGCCGCCAACCCGCCGCCCGACGACCGCATCGCCCATGTCGCCTATCGCCGCGAGAGCCTGGTGGCACTCGTTCCGAACGGTCACCGCCTGGCCGACCGACGCACCGTCAGCATCCGCGATCTGCGCGGCGAGGCGGTGATCGCGCGTGAACCCGAGTCGGGCACGCAGATTCTGCTCGAGCGGGTGCTCGTCTCGGCCGGCGTGGTCGTCAGCATGGTCATGCGGCTCGACAGCCGCGAAGCGGTGCACGAGGCGGTGGCGCAAGGTCTCGGCGTCGGCTTCGGCACCGACCGCGAAGCGGGTTGGGACGAGCGCTTCCAGGTGCTGCGCGTCAAGGAGGGCGGCCGGGTCAGCATCGACACCGTGGCTTGCCTGAAGACGCAGCGCGGCCGCGCCGGCATCGACGCCTTGATGGCGGTCGCGCGCGAAATTGCGGCGCGTCGCGTGTAGTCATGTTTCCGACCATCCTGTATGGTCGTTCTGTCGATGGCCGGCAACGTCCGGATTGCTCGAAGCGAGGTGGGGGGTGAGCAAGTTTTCGCACACGACCGGCGGAATGTTCGCGGCAGTCATATGCGCTGCGCTGACGGCGACCGGCGCGCCTGTTCAGGCACAAGGTTCGGCCGAAGCCCTGGCGCAGTGCGCGCCCGAGAGGGCGGCGGCGACGCGGCTCGCCTGTTTCGAGCGCGCCGCCTTCATCGAAGCGGCAGCACGCTTCGGGTCCATTCACAATGTCTTTGGCGGATGCATGGCGCGCTTGCGGGAAACAGATCGCCTGGCGTGCTTCGAGACCCAGACGCCGCGCATCGTCCAGCCAGCGGCCGCTCCGCCGCTGCCGGCGGTGACATTGCGCCCCGCGCAGGAGCCGCAGGCGGCGCGCCCACCCGGAGCTGCTCCCGCCGCGCCGCCAAGTGCGGCTCCGTCTGGAATGGCGCGCACCGCGCCACCGCCCCCACGCACCGGTCAGCCATCGCCGCGCACGGCTCAAGCTCTTCCGGCGCCGGCCGACGGCGCGGCGCGCGCGGGCGACAGCGGCTGGCTCGCCACACTCGGTCGCGACGCCGCAGCATCGGGCCTCTATCTCCGCGGTCAGCTCGGCTATGCCGCCGGACTCGACGCGGACATCAAGGACACGCCGCCGTCGGGCACGGTGATCGCCTGCCTGGCGCGCGGCACGAGATGCGGCGGCGAGCTCGATGATGTCGGCAGTTCGGTCACCTTCGGCGCCGGTCTGGGCTATCGCTGGAATCGCCAGGTCCGGTTCGACGTCACGCTCGACTACCGGCCGGGCTTCGCGGTCGACGATTCGGACCAGGCGACCCCGTTCGCCGCCAACTACAAGGGCGACATCACGTCGCTCGTCACTCTGGTCAATGCCTATTGGGACCTGCCGGTCGATCTCGGCCAGTACGCCGGGTGGCTCGGCCGTGTGCGTCCCTGGGTCGGCCTCGGCCTCGGCGTCGCGCGCAACGAGCTCGACGATTTGAGCTACAGCCAGCGCCTCGCGAGCGGCGCCACCGCCAGGGGCCGGCTGCCGGGCAGTACCGCCACCAGCTTCGCCTGGCAGGCGGGCCTCGGGTTGGGCATCGAGTTGCTGCCGCAGCTCACGCTCGATTTCGGCTATCGCTATCTCGATGCCGGCGACATCAAGACAAAGGCGGGCAGGCTGACGGATTCCGTCGCGGGAGTCCTGCCCGTGGGCGAGGCCAAGGGCGAACTCAAGTCGCACGAGTTCCAGGTCGGGCTGCGCTATCAGCTCTAAACTGAACTTTGCCCGAATTTTGACCAAGCCACTGATGTGACTCGCGTTTGTCTGCGGGTCCTGACTACAGGCTGGGCTTGACGGCGAGCAGATCGAGTGCGCGGCGCTGGATTTCGGTCGGGGTGGCGAGCACCGGGAAGGAGGCTGCGCGGCCGAAGCGGACGGTGTTGCGGGTGAGCGTGGCGAGATCGGCGAGCAGCGAT
>VGDO01000065.1 GCA_016869645.1 Alphaproteobacteria bacterium | reverse complement strand
TGAATCGATCTGCAGCAGGCCCATGTCCTCGACGGCACCGAGGATCGGACACTCGGCGTGCTCACGGCGCGGCGCGGCGGCGTCGAAGCCCTGGGCCGCGAGCGCGATATGCCGGGCTTCGTCGCGGCTCAGATCCACCTGCGTCATGGCTCAGCGCGCGCCTGCTTCGAGCCGATCCATCATGCGCCGCCAGCCGACGATCGCCTGGAGCACCGGCAGGCGCAGCCCGTGGAACGGGATCGGCCGCATCGATGAGATCGGATAGGGAATGTCCGTCGCACTCTTGCCTTGAGCGCGCAGTGCCAGGAGCCTCCCCATGGCGCTCGCCATGGCGACGCCGCGGCCGTTGTAGCCGAGCCCGGCATGGAGGCCTGGGGCGAGCTCGTGCAGGTGCGGGATCTGGTCGGTCGTGATCGCGACCTTGCCGCCCCAGAAATAGGCGTAGTCCGGCCGGTCGAGCTGCGGAAACAGCCCGGCCAGCGCCGACTTCACATAGCCGTAGAGATTGGGATCGCTCGAATCCTTGAGCTTGCCCCGCCCGCCCATCAGCAGGCGCCCGTCGTGATCGAGGCGGAAATAAAGCAGCAGCCGGCGCGTGTCGGAGACGACGTGGCGCTCGGGCAGGATGGTGCGGCGCAGATTGTCCGACAGCGGACGGGTCGCGACCTGGTAGCTGAACACGGGAATGATCGAGCGCGCGAGGCCGGGCCACAGCGTGTCCGTGTAGCCATTGGTCGCCAGCACCACCTGATCGGCCACGACCGAACCGCCGGGCGTCTCGACGCGCCATTGCGCGCCGTCGCGCCGCAGAACGGTCGCGGGCGACGCGCCGTGGATGCGGGCGCCTTGGCGGATCGCGGCGCGTGCCAGGCCGCGCGCATAGCTGAGCGGCTGCAGCGCGCCGCCGCGCGGATCGAGCCAGCCGCCGACATAGCGGTCGGTCCCCATCAGCGCCGCCGCGGTCGCGCGGTCGAGCAGCCGGGCGCCGACGCCGCGGCGCTGCCATTGCTCGACACGGCGTCCGGCAAGCGCGAGGGCGGCCGGACTGAACGACGCGCTGATCCAACCGCGTTGCGCGGCGTGGCACGAAATGCCGTGCCGGCGGATCAGGCCGAAGACGAAATCGGCGGCACCGCCGACCAGTTCGACGACGCGCGGGCCCAGCTCCGGTCCGAACCTGGCTTCGATCTCGTCGGGATCGAGCTTGAGCCCGGGGATCGCCTGCCCGCCATTGCGCCCCGAAGCGCCCCAGCCGGGCTCCGCCGCCTCGACCAGCACGACCGACACGCCGGCCTCGGCCAGGTGCAGCGCGGTCGACAGCCCCGTGAAGCCGCCGCCGACCACGGCGACATCCGCCTTCGCCTCGCCCTCGAGCGGCGGCGTCGGCGCCGCCGGCTCGGCGGTCGCGACCCAAAGCGAGTCGGGATTGGCGGGGCGGTCGGTCATCGAGGCGGTCGTCACGGCGGGCAAGACTGATGGCATGCGAGCGCCGCGTCAATCCAGGCTTATGCGGCCTCCGAGCCGACCCTGTAGCGCAGATGCGTGACCGGCGGCGGATGGCGGCTGTCCTCCGACTCAAGCTTGACGTCGCAGTCGGCGAGCCTGTCGAGCAGCCTGACGCCGCGGCCCATCAGGACTTGTGTTAGATGGATTGCCATCTCGTCGACCCAGCCGGCGCGGATGCATTGCTGGAGGCCTCGCCCTCGTCGAACATGCCCGGATGCGAACGCCGCCATCGCCCAGCGGATTGCCCAGCCGCCTGTCGGGCCGGCGATGAAACCATTCAGCGATATGCCGACCTCGACGAATTCGCCCATGACCGATCCTGAGAACCGCTATTCCTCTTGCGCCGGTGCAGCCGACGTCGCCGCCCACAGCGCAACGGCAGCCACGCAATAGACTGCAAGCATGAACCAGAGCACGGCGCCATAGTTGTTGCCGATCTCCCAGAGCAAGGCGGCGCCCGCCGGCGCGACAGCGCGCGCGAAGGCTCCCGGCAACGCGATCGCCCCGTTGATGGTGGCATAGCCGCGCCGGCCGAGCACCTCGGGCACGATGGTGCCGCGCACGATCGTCATCATGCCGTTGGTCATGCCGTAGAGCACGAAGAAGGCGGCAACCCAGAAGATCGAGGTCGATGCCAGCATGAGCACCAGGACCGAAACCGGTTGAAGCGCGACGACGACGCGGCCGGTCATGCGCGCGGTGAGCCGATGCTCGGCAGCGAGCAGCACGAGACGGCCGAACACCTGCATCGGCCCGATCAAGGCCATCATGGCGACGATCGTCGCGGTATCCATGCTGCGTTCCGTCAGCAGCGGGATAAGGTGGAACGTCATTGCCGAGCCGACGAAGCCATAGCCGGAAAAGGCCACGAGTAATCCCCAGAAGGCCGCGGTGCCCAGCGCGCGGCGGAGCGGCGAGCGATCGGGCGCCGCTTCGCCGGCCTGTACTCCAGCGGACATCGACGGCGCGGGCGAAAGGCCGGGTCGGGTACCGCGCAGAACGACGGCGTGGACCGTCGCGCAGACACCGAGGTTGAAGGCGGCTAGCACGATCAGGCTGTGGCGCCAGCCCATGATCTCGATCAGGAGCTGCGTCAGCGGAATGAACACCGTGCTGGCGAGGCCGCCCAGCAGCGTCAGCGTGGTGATGCCGCGCCGATAGTGCGCGCCGAGATTGGCGGTCAACACGGCGAAGGCCGGCTCGTACAGCGTCGCGGACAGCACGACGCCCATCACCGCCCACAGCGCGTAGAAGGCGACGAGATCGGTTGTCACCGACCATAGCAGCAGCAGCACGCCGCCGACGAGCGAGCCGGTGACCATCAACGCGTGGCCGCCGCGCCGGTCGATCCAGGCGCCGACCGGCAGGGCGAGAAGACCGCCGATCAGCAGGCCGAGCGAGAGCGCGCCGTTCAGCTCGATTTTCGACCAGCCGAGTTCGCGCTCCATGGGCAGCGCGTAGACGGCGAACGAATAATAGAGCGTGCCCCATGAGATGAGCTGGCCGACCGACAGCGCCCAGACCAGCACCCAGCCCGCGCGCGCCATGCGCGTGCCGCCGTCGGAACTCGATGTGAGAAAAGAGGTCACGCGCGCCTTCCTCCCCCGCGCGCTGCGCGAGGGAGGGAGAGTAAGCATCCTACTCCGCCGCCCGCGCCGGCGCCGTCACGCGCTCAACGCGCGCGGCGCAGAACTTGAACTCGGGGATCTTGCCGAGCGGATCGAGCTGCGGGTTGGTCAGCAGGTTGGCGGCTGCTTCGGCATAGCAGAACGGGATGAAGATCATGCCGGGCTGGATGCCGCCATCGACGCGCGCCTTGAGCTCGATGGCGCCGCGCCGCGTGCTGACACGAACTTTCTCGCCGGGCTTGATGCCCAAACGATGCAGATCGGCCGGCGACAGCGAAGCGACCGCTTCCGGCTCCAGCGTGTCGAGGATGGTGGCGCGCCGCGTGATCGACCCGGTGTGCCAGTGCTCGAGCTGGCGTCCCGTGGACAGCACCATCGGGTATTCGGCATCGGGCAGTTCGGCCGGCGCCTTGAGCGTCGCCGGCACCAGCTTGCCGCGCTTGGATGCGGTCGGGAACCCGTCGCCGAACACGATGTCATGGCCGGGCTGGTCGGGCGCCGGGCACGGATAGGTCACCGCACTCTCGCGCACCAGGCGGTCCCAGGTGATGTTCTTCATCGACGGCATGATCTGCGCCATCTCGGCGAAGACGTCGCGCGGGTGCGTGTATTTCCAGTCGAGACCCATGCCGCGGGCGATCTCCTGGATCATCCACCAATCCTGGCGCGCATCGCCGGGCAGCGGCAGCGCCTGGCGGCCCATCTGGACCTGGCGGTTGGTGTTCGTGACCGTGCCGTCCTTCTCGGGCCAGGCCGAGGCCGGCAGGATGACGTCGGCATGGAACGCCGTTTCGGTCAGGAAGATGTCCTGCACGACGAGATGCTCGAGCTTGGCCAGCGCCTCGCGCGCATGCTGGGCATCCGGGTCCGACATGGCCGGATTCTCGCCCATGATGTACATGCCCTTGATCGTGCCGGCGAGGATCGTGTTGACGATCTCGACCACGGTCAGTCCACGCTTGGGATCGAGCTTGGTGCCCCAGAAATCCTCGAAGACCTTGCGGATCTTCTCGTTCTCGACCGACTGGTAGTCGGGGAAGACCATGGGGATGAGGCCGGCGTCCGACGCACCCTGCACGTTGTTCTGGCCGCGCAGCGGATGCAGCCCGGTCCCAGGCCGGCCGACCTGGCCGGTGATGAGCGACAGCGCGATCAGGCAGCGCGCATTGTCGGTGCCGTGCGTGCTCTGGGAGATGCCCATGCCCCAGAACAGGATCGAGGCGCTGGCCTTGGCGTATTTGCGCGCGACGGTGCGCAGCGTCTCGGCATCGATGCCGCAGATCGGCGCCATCGCCTCGGGCGCGTAGTCCTTGGCGTTCTCGCGGATCTGCTCGAAATTCTCGGTGTGCGCCTGGACGTACTGCTTGTCGTAGAGCCCTTCCGTGACGATCACATGGATCAGCGCGTTGAGCAACGCCACGTCCTGGCCCGGCTTGAACTGCAGCATGTGCGTGGCGTGGCGCTTGAGCGCCTGGCCGCGCGGATCCATCACGATCAGGGTCTTGCCCTGCTTGGCCGCATTCTTGAAGAAGGTCGCGGCGACCGGGTGGTTCTCGGTCGGGTTGGCGCCGATGACGATGATGACCTCGGCGTCCTTGGCCGCCGTGAACGGCGCCGTCACCGCCGCCGAGCCGATGCCGTCCATCAGTGCCGCCACCGAGGACGCGTGGCACAGCCGCGTGCAGTGATCGACGTTGTTGGTGCCGAAGCCGGTGCGCACCAGCTTTTGGAACAGATAGGCCTCTTCGTTCGACCCCTTGGCTGAGCCGAAGCCGGCGAGCGCCTTCGACCCGTCGCGATCCCGGATCTTCTTGAGGCCGGAAGCCGCGAGCGCGAGTGCCTCCTCCCAGGTCGCTTTGCGGAAATGCGTCCACGGATTGGCCGGATCGACCTCCATGTCGGCGTGCTTGCCGACATGGGGCAGGCGGATCAACGGCTCGGTCAGGCGCTGGCGGTTATGAACGTAGTCGAAGCCGAAGCGACCCTTGACGCACAGCCGGTTCTCGTTCGCCGGGCCGTTGCGCCCGTCGACATAGAGCAGCCTGTCGTCCTTGATGTGGTAGGTGAGCTGGCAGCCGACGCCGCAATACGGGCAGACGCTGTCGACCTGGCGGTCGGGCGACTTGGCGTGGATGCCCTTGTCGTCGACCACGGTCGCCGGCATGAGCGCGCCGGTCGGACAGGCCTGAACGCACTCGCCGCAGGCGACACAGGTGCTCTTGCCCATCGGATCGTCGAAGTCGAAGACGATCTTGGCATGCGCGCCGCGGAACGCCATGCCGATCACGTCGTTGACCTGCACCTCGCGACAGGCGCGGACGCACAGATTGCACTGGATACAGGCATCGAGCTGAACCGCCATGGCCGGATGGCTGCGATCAGCGGCTGGCGTCTCGCGCTTGGGCAGGCTCATGCCGCCGTCATCGGCCCCGATGCGCTCGGCCCAGTTCCAGAAGCGTGAACCGGGATCGTGGCAGACCTCGCGCGGGGGCTGGTCGGCGATCAGCAGCTCGAACACGGCCTTGCGCGAGAATTTGGCGCGTTCGCTGGCGCTCTGCACCTTCATGCCCTGGGCCGGCTTGCGCACGCAGGACGCAGCCAGCACGCGCTCGCCCTCGATTTCGACCATGCAGGCGCGGCAATTGCCGTCTGCGCGGTAGCCGGGCTTCGGCGAATAGCAAAGATGCGGGATCTCGGTGCCGAGACGGTTGGCGACCTGCCAGATCGTCTCGCCCGGCTGGGCCTCGACCTCGCGGCCGTCGAGCGTGAAGCGAATCGTCTCGCTCATGCCAGATCACCTCGGAAATGCTTCAACACCATCTTAACCGGATTCATGGCCGCCTGACCAAGGCCGCAGATCGACGCATCGGTCATGACCTTGGCCAGCTCCTGGAGCGTGGCCTCGTCCCATGACGGACGCTCCATCAGCTTGACCACCTTCTCCGTGCCGACCCGGCAGGGCGTGCACTGGCCGCAGCTCTCGTCCTCGAAGAACTTGAGCAGGTTGAGAGCCGCATACCTCATATCATCACGGTCGGACATGATCACAATGGCGGCCGAGCCGATGAAGCAGCCATGCTGCTCGAGCGTGCCGAAATCGAGCGGAATGTCGTCCATCGACGCAGGCAGGATGCCGCCCGACGCCCCGCCCGGCAGGTAGCCCTTGAAGGTATGGCCTTCGGCCATGCCACCGCAGAATTCGTCGATCAGCTCGCGCACGGTGATGCCGGCAGGCGCCAGCTTCATGCCCGGATTCTTGACGCGGCCCGAGACGGAGAAGCTGCGCAGCCCCTTGCGGCCGTTGCGGCCGTGGGACAGGAACCAGTCCGCCCCCTTCTCGACAATGTCGCGGACCCAGAAGACGGTCTCGACATTGTTGATCAGGGTCGGCCGGCCGAACAAACCGACCTGGGATGGAAACGGCGGCTTGTGGCGCGGCAGGCCGCGCTTGCCTTCGATGCTCTCGAGCATCGCGGATTCCTCGCCGCAGATATAGGCGCCCGCGCCACGGCGAAGATGGATGCGCGTCATGCGCGCCAGCCCGGCCGCCTCGACCTTGGCGATCTCGCGCCGGAGGATCTCGTGGCATTGCGGGTATTCGTCGCGCAGGTAGATGTAGACATCGGGCGCCTCGACCACCCAGGCGCCGATCAGCATGCCCTCGAGAAAGCGATGAGGATCGACCTCGAGATAGTGGCGATCCTTGAAGGTGCCGGGCTCGCCTTCGTCGGCGTTGATCGCCATCAGGCGCGGCCCCTTCTCGGCGCGCACGAAGCGCCACTTGCGCCCGGTCGGAAAGCCCGCGCCGCCGAGGCCGCGCAGACCCGAATTCTCCATGATCTTGATGATGTCCTCGACGTCGCGCCGCCCAGACAGGCAATCTTCGAGGAGCTTGTAGCCGCCGCCGACCCGGTAGGCGTCAAAGCCGGGATAGTCGGGCAGATGCGGATGGGTTTCGTGCTTGGCAACGGAGGCCGTCACGCTTGCAAGCGTGGCATGCTCGTGCAAGGCGTGGCCGATTGCGACGACCGGCGCGTTGTGGCAACCGCCCATGCACGGCGCGCGCATCACGCGCACGCCGTCGCCGAGCTTGGTCTTGAGATCGCCGAGCAGCTTGTCGGCGCCGAACAGCGCGCAGGACAGACTGTCGCACACGCGCACGGTCAGCGCCGGCGGCGGCGTCTCGTCCTCGAGCACGACATCGAAATGGGCATAGAAGGTCGCAACCTCGTAGACCTCGGTCTGCGCCAGCTTCATTTCATCGGCGAGAGCCGCCAGGTGGCGCGCCGACAGGTGATGGTACTTGTCCTGGATCAGGTGCAGATGCTCGATCAGCAGATCGCGCTGGCGCGAGCGCGGCCCGAGAAGCGACTGCACTTCCTCGAGCGCTTGCGGATCGATCTGGCGTCCCTTGGGATGCTCGGCGCCGCGTCGCCGGCCGGAGCCCGGATGGTTGCGCGGTTTGACGGTTGGTTTTGACTCGGCCACGGCACTCTCTCAGAAACGAACTGGCATCCAGTGGCGAGTACTTGGAAGCGCTACTCGCGGCATTGAGCGCTTCCCCTCACCCTACCATCTCCCCCAAGGAGAGGGTTGACCGATGCAGCTCGAAATAACCCCTCTCCTTGGGGGAGAGGGGTGGCGCGAAGCGCCGGGTGAGGGGAAGCGCAAAGTACCGGGCGACGTCGCCGAGCGTGCGCCCCCTCGGATTCGCTCCAGTCAGACCGCGCCCGAGGCACGGATGCCGGTAATCTGGTCGGCAGTGTAGCCAAGCTCTTTCAGTACCTCGTCGGTGTGCTCGCCGAGCAGCGGCGAGCGCTTCACGTCGGAGATCGAGTCCGAAAGCTTGATCGGGTTGCCGACGGTCAGGTACCTGCCGCGCGTCGGGTGGTCGACCTCGACCACGGTTCCGGTCTTGCGCAGCGACTCGTCTTCCGCGATCTCCTTCATCGACAGGATCGGACCGCAGGGGATGTCGTACTTGTTGAGGATGTCCATGGCCTCGAACTTGGACTTGGTCATGGTCCATTGCTCGATCCGCGCGAAGATCTGTCCCAGCCGCGGCAGCCGCGCCGGGGGCGTGGCATAGTCGGGATGGGTCTTCCAGCCCGGTTCGCCGATCACGTCGCAAATCGCCTCCCACACCGGCGCCTGAGTGATGAAGTAGATGTAGGCGTCGGGATCGGTCTCCCAGCCCTTGCACTTGATGATCCAGCCAGGCTGACCGCCACCGGAATCGTTGCCCGACCGCGGCACCGCTTTGCCGAACGGAATATTCTCGCCGAACTGCCGGTACTCACGCAGCGGTCCGTGCTTCAGGCGCTGCTGGTCGCGCAGCTTGACGCGGCAGAGGTTCAACACGCCGTCCTGCATGGCGCACAACACCTTCTGGCCACGTCCGGTGCGCTTGCGTTGATACAGCGCCGAGACGATGCCGAGCGCCAGGTGCAGGCCAGTACCGGAATCGCCGATCTGGGCGCCGGTGACCAGCGGCGGGCCTTCGCGGAAGCCGGTGGTCGACGCCGAGCCGCCGGTGCACTGGGCCACATTCTCATAGACCTTGCAATCCTCGTACGGGCCCGGGCCGAAGCCCTTCACAGAAGCGACGATCATCCGCGGATTGAGCTTGTGGATGTAGTCCCAAGTGAAGCCCATGCGATCGAGGGCGCCGGGGGCGAAGTTCTCGACCAGCACGTCGCAGTGCTGGATCAGCTTGTCGACCACCTTCTTGCCTTCGGGATTCTTCGAATCGATGGTGATCGAGCGCTTGTTGTGATTGAGCATCGTGAAGTACAGGCTGTCGACCCCTTTCACGTCCTGCAACTGGCCGCGCGTGATGTCGCCGACGCCCGGCCGCTCGATCTTGATCACGTCGGCGCCGAGCCACGCCAGGAGCTGCGTGCAGGTCGGGCCCGACTGGACGTGCGTGAAGTCGAGGACGCGCACGCCCTGCAGCGCCTTTCCGTCCTGACCGAACGGTCTGCTGGAAATCGTCGGCAGAACGCCAGCGGCGGCCTTGCCCGCCGGCCTAGGCGCGGCGGCCTTGCGCACAACCGGCTTGCGCGCGGCGGGCTTGGCGGCCTTGCGAACCGCCGGCTTCTTCTTCGCCGCGGCCTTCACTTTCCTACGCGCCGCCGCGGCCCTCTTCTGCTTCTTCGCCATGTCCTTCCTCCCCTCCACTCGTCCAACTGCATCCCGGCCGGCGGCGCGGAGTGGCGCTGCGGCTCCGGAAAATGATCACTTCTTCTTCAACGCACTCTGCGGGTTGAGATTGCCGATGCGGCCGCTCTCGCTGCCCGCCGCCGGGTCGAGAACCGCATTGATCAGCGTCGGCTTGCCGGAATCCATCGCGGCGTTGACGGCGCGCTTCAGCTCGTCGGGCGACGTCGCGTTGACGCCGACCCCACCGAAGGCCTCCATCATCTTGTCGTAACGGGCACCCGGCACGAACACCGTCGTCGCCGGGTCGGAGCTCGCCTTGTTGACATCCGTGCCGCGGTAGATGCCGTTGTTGTTGAAGATGACGACGCAGACCGGCAGCTTGTAGCGGCAGATCGTCTCGACCTCCATGCCACTGAAGCCGAAGGCGCTGTCGCCTTCGACCGCGAGGACCGGATGGCCGGTCTCCACGGTAGCGGCGATCGCCTGGCCCATGCCGATGCCCATGATGCCCCAGGTGCCGACGTCGAGGCGCTTGCGCGGCTTGTAGATGTCGATGATGCCGCGCGCGAGATCGAGCGTATTGGCGCCCTCGTTCACCAGGATCGCATCCGGCCGCTCCTTGATGATGGTGCGGAGCACACCGAGCGCACCGTGATAGTCCATCGGCACGTTGTTGTTCATCAGCCGCGGCGCCATCTTGGCGACGTTCTCCTCGCGCTTCGCCTTCACGGCGTTCGTCCAGTCGGCCGGCGGGGCATCCCACTTGGCGCCCATGGCGTCGAGCAGCGCGGTGACGCAGGAACCGATGTCGCCGACCACCGGGGCGACGATTTCGACGTTGCTGTCCATCTCTTTGGGCTCGATGTCGATCTGGATGAACTTCTTCGGCGCATCGCCCCAGGTCCTGCCTTTGCCGTGCGACAGCAACCAGTTGAGCCGCGCGCCGATCATCATGACGACGTCTGAGTCCTTGAGGACGGTCGAGCGGGCCGCGCCAGCGCATTGCGGATGCGTGTCGGGCAGCAGGCCCTTGGCCATGCTCATCGGCAAGAACGGCACGCCGCTCTTCTCGACGAACTGGCGGATCGCGTCGTCCGCCTGCGCGTAGGAAGCGCCCTTGCCGAGGATGATCGACGGGCGCTTGGCGCCCTTGAGGACATCGAGGGCGCGCTTGATCGCATCGGGTGCGGGGATCTGCGCGGGTGCCGCATCGATCACCTTGACCAGCGACTTACGGCCCGCCTCGGCGTTCATCACCTGGCCGAACAGCTTGGCCGGCAGGTCGAGGTACACGCCGCCGGGACGGCCCGAGACAGCGGAGCGGATGGCGCGCGCGATGCCGATGCCGATGTCCTGGGCGTGCAGCACACGGTAGGCCGCCTTGCACATGGTCTTTGCGACCGCCAGCTGGTCCATTTCCTCGTAGTCGCCCTGCTGCAGGTCGACGATCTCGCGCTCGGACGAGCCGGAGATGAGAATCATCGGATAGCAGTTGGTCGTGGCGTGGGCGAGAGCGGTGAGGCCGTTGAGGAAGCCCGGCGCGGAGACGGTGAGGCAGATGCCGGGTCTCTTGGTCAGAAAGCCGGCGATAGCGGCGGCGTAGCCGGCATTCTGCTCGTGGCGGAAGGAGAGCACGCGGATCCCTTCGGCCTGCGACATGCGCAGGAAGTCCGTGATCGGAATTCCGGGCACCGCGTAGATCGTCTTCACGCCGTTGAGCTTGAGCGCATCGATGATCAGATGGAAACCATCCGTCAAATCCTGCGTGTCCGCTCCGGTTTCCTGCTTCTTTGCCGCTTCGGCCATCGGTAGCCCCCTATATCGAATTGCGACGCGGGTCGGGTCCTGCCGAATTGGTCCTTCGCGTGGCGCGGTGTCCGGTTCGCCAGTTCGGTCTGGGCGTCAGTCTAGATAGTTGACGTGCTTCTCGACGTGCGTGGCGAGATCCAGACTGTGCTGCCGAACCAGACGCTCGGCGCGCTCCGTGTCGCGTGCCTCGAGCGCCTCGATGATGTTCATGTGGTCGATGATCGAGCGTTCGGCGCGATTGTCCTCGGAGATGGTCCGCGCGCGTATCGCCCGCATATGCAGAAAGAGGTTCTCCGTCATGTCGGCGAGAAGCTGGCAGCCGCTCAGCCGGATGATCGCCTGGTGGAAGACGATGTTGGTCTCGGAGTATTCGTCGATATGCGCGTTCGGCTTGTGGTCGCCGGCAAAGTTGGCGAACAGCTTGCGCAGGTTGCGGATGTCCTCGTCGCGTGCGTTGAGCGTGATCAGCCGGGCAGCCATGCTTTCCAGAGCCGCCCACACGGTGATCATCTCGAGTATCTCGTGCTTGGTCTTGCGCACGACGAAAACGCCGCGGCGCGGCACCGTGCGCACCAAGCCCTCCTGCTCGAGCAGCGTCATGGCCTCGCGGATCGGCGTCCGGCTGACGCCGAGATCCTTGGCGAGCTGTCGCTCGTCGAGCCGAATCTCCTCGGTCTGCTCGTAGATGTTGAGCTGCGTAATCGCGCGCTTCAGAGCGTTGTAGGCTTCGTTGCGGAAGCTAAAACTGATCTCAAGCGGTTGTACGTCGAGTTTGGCCGCAGTCACCGACCCTTGCTCCTTTTCAGATGCCTGAGCCAGCCCATCCATCCCCACAGGCATCGTTCTGCCATGCAATATATAGTATGCCACGCCTCGACCCCACAAGGGGAGAAGGCATCGGGACGGCGGTATGCCCGATCAGGCCGCATCACCCGGCTTTCCCGCGCAGGAAGCCGACGGCGCGCTGAAGCAGCGGCCAGAATAGCGTCACGACCGCCAGCGTCGAGATCGACCCGACCAGCGGGTTCGACCAGAACACGCCGACACTGCCCTGCGAGAACAGCATGGATTGGCGGAAGGCGGTTTCGGCCATGTCGCCCAGCACGAGAGCCAGCACCATGGGCGCCAAGGGATAGCCGAGCTTCTTGAACACATAGCCGACGATGCCGAAGATCAACATCATGTAGACGTCGATCATGGCGTTCTTGACCGTGTAGGCGCCGACCGCGCAGATCACGATGATGATCGGCGCGATGATGCTGAACGGCACGCGCAGCACCGCGGCGAACAGCGGAACGGTGGTCAGCACGACGATCAGGCCGGCAATGTTGCCCAGATACATGCTGGCGATCAGGCCCCATACGAAATCCTTCTGCTCGACGAAGAGCAGCGGCCCGGGCTGAAGGCCCCAGATCAGCAACCCGCCGAGCAGAACGGCGGCAGTCGGCGAGCCCGGAATTCCCAGGGTCAGCATGGGCACCAGGGCGCTTGTGCCTGCGGCATGTGCCGCCGTCTCGGGCGCCACCACGCCTTCGACCGAGCCGCGGCCGAACTTGTCGGGCGTCGGCGAGAATCGCTTGGCCAGGCCATAGCTCATGAAGGAGGCCGGCGTGGCGCCGCCCGGTGTCACGCCCATCCAGCAGCCGATCGCGGCCGAACGCAGCGAGGTCACCCAGTATTTCGGCAGCTTCTTCCAGGTGTCGAGCACGACGCGCGTGTTGATGCCGGCCGAGGCGCCCTTGAAGGCCAGCCCCTCCTCCATCGTCAGGAGTATCTCGCCGACACCGAACAAGCCGATGACCGCAATCAGGAAATGGAAGCCGGTCAAGAGCTCATGCCAACCGAAAATGAGACGGAGCTGGCCGGTCATGGTGTCGATACCGACCGCCGCCAGCGCAAATCCCAGCATCATCGCCGCAATCGTCTTGAACGGCGATTCCTTGCCCATGCCGACGAAACTGCAGAACGTCAGCAATTGGATGGCGAAGAACTCCGGCGGACCGAACTGCAGCGCGAACTTGGCGATCAGCGGGGACAGGAAGGTGACGAGGATGACGGCCAGGAACGCGCCGACGAAGGAGGACGTGAAGGCTGCGGTGAGCGCCTCGCCCGACCGGCCCTGCTTGGACAGCGGATGGCCGTCGAACGTGGTCGCGACCGACCACGGCTCGCCCGGAATGTTGAACAGGATCGACGTGATGGCGCCGCCGAACAACGCACCCCAGTAGATGCACGACAGCATGATGATCGCCGAGGTCGGCGACATGGAGAAGGTGAGCGGCAGCAGGATGGCCACGCCGTTCGCCCCCCCGAGACCCGGCAGGACGCCGATCAGGATGCCGAGCGTGATGCCGATCAGCATCATCAGCAGATTGTATGGAGTGATCACCACGGCAAAGCCGTGAAGCAACGCGCCGAGTTCTTCCAAGGTCTATGTCCCCCACACCATGTTCCCGCCACAAGCCCCCTCGAGGTCGGATACGTCAGTAACCGAGCATGTCCTCCAGTGGGCCCTTGGGCAGAGGCACCAGAAACCAGATCTCAAACAGCACGAACAGCGCGACCGGCACGCCGACGCTGACAATCGCCGCCAGATGCCAGGCGTAGCGGCCGACGCGGCGCATGAAATAACCGATGAAGACCGCGGAAGCGACGTAGATGCCGATCAGCCACACGAGGAAACCGAAGACGACGGCCGGCACCAGCATCTGCAGCACCCGGCCGAGGCCCGTCCAGCCGACGAACGGCGTCGTCGCCTTGGTGAACAATGCCGAGACGAACACCACAAGGCTCGAGCCGAAGATCAGCAGCCCGATGTAGAACGGAAAGTACCCGGATTGCGGACCGAACTCGCCCCATTGGGCGCCGATGCGCCAGCTGTCGATCATGACCACGGCACCGATGGTCATGAGCACGCCAGCGGTAATCAGCTCCATCATCCGCGTGGTGACTGGCGCATCCCGCTCCATGGGTAATTCCTTATGTGATATGCCAAGAACCAGGCAAAGAGAAACCCCGGAGCCGCGCCAAGCAGCTCCGGGGTTCCGAGAAAGTCAGTTCGCGGCGAGGAAGCCCGCTTCCTTCATCAGGTCGCGGTGCAGATTCTCGTTCGCCTCGACCCACTTGCGGTAGTCGTCGCCGGTCATGAAGGTGGTGTTGAACGCACCTTCGGCCATGAACTTCTTCCACTCGTCGGTGGCACGCACCTTCTGGAACAGGCCGACGTAGAAATCGACCTGATCCTTGGTCGCGCCCGGCGACATGAAGATGCCGCGCAGCATGACGTAGTCGATCTTGAGACCAGTTTCGGCACAGGTCGGGATATCGCCCCAACCCATGTTGCCGGCGATCTTGTCGGTCAGCGCAATCCGCTTGGTGTCGAACACGCAGAGGGGCCGAAGCTGTCCGGCGCGCCACTGAGCGACCGCTTCGATCGGGTTGTTGACCGTCGAATCGACGTGCTTGCCGACGAGCTGGACCGCCACCTCGCCGCCGCCGCGATAGGGCACATAGGTGAACTTGGCGCCGGTCGCCCGCTCGAGCGCGACCGTGATGATCTGGTCCTCCTGCTTGGAGCCGGTGCCGCCCATCTTGTACTTGCCAGGCTCTTTCTTGACCGCGTTGATGTACTCGGTCGGCGTCTTGTACGGCGTCTCGGCATTGACCCAGAGCACGAATTCGTCAAGCGCCAGCATGGCGACCGGTGTCAGGTCCCTCCAGCTGAAGGGTACGCCCGTGGCCAGAGGAGTCGTGAACAGGTTGGACAGCGTGATGATGATCTTGTGCGGGTTGTTGCGCGATCCCTTGACGTCGAGGAAACCCTCGGCGCCGGCGCCGCCCGACTTGTTGATCACGACCAACGGCTGATCCATCAGATTGTGCTTTTGCACGATGCCCTGAATCATGCGCGCCATCTGGTCTGCGCCGCCGCCCGTGCCAGCGGGCACGATGAATTCAATAGTCCGCGTCGGCTTCCACTGCGCGACAGCGTCTGTCGTAACAAACAAAGCCAATGCGGCAGCCAAGGCGCCGCCCATCGCGAAAATTTGTTTCGCAGATCTCATGACTTGGTTCCTCTCCTGGTTTGGCGCTATCTGCGGATCAATATTTCAACCTAGCAGACGCGTGGAGAACATGCGCCCTTCCTTCGACATCGCCGCGGATTGGCGGCGCCGTGGCGACTGCCCCGCTCCCCATTATTGGCAGGCCGCGGCAGGAAATACTGGCGTCGAGAGCTGGCATTTCATATACCGTATCAAAAACCGGGGTGCAATCCGGGTTTTCCGCCGCCTCCGGCGGCGGGTGATCGAGCTTGCGCGACAGGCAGCGCACCGGATAGATGGAGCGCCGGACTGGCCGCCTGGTAGGGAAGCGAGGCTATTGATGATCGACCCGAGTTATTTCGGTCCGCACTTCTGGGTGGCGCTGCTCGAAATCATCGGCATCAACATCATCCTCAGCGGCGACAACGCTGTTGTGATCGCGCTCGCCTGCCGCTCGCTGCCGCCGCGCCAGCAGAAATGGGGCATCGCGCTCGGTACCGGCGCCGCCGTCGTGCTGCGTATCGTGTTCACCATCTTCATCGTCTATCTGATGGCAATCCCCTATCTGAAGCTGATCGGCGGCCTGCTGCTGTTCTGGATCGCCATCAAGCTGGTCGTCCCCGAAGACGGTCACGGCGGCGAGGAGGTGGAAGGCGCCTCCAATCTATGGGCGGCCGTGCGCATCGTCGCCATTGCCGACGCGGTCATGAGCCTCGACAATGTCATCGGCATCGCCGCAGCGGCCAAGGACGATCTGGTGCTCATCACCATCGGCCTTGCCACCAGCATTCCCATCGTCGTGTTCTGCAGCACGCTGATCATGAAGGTCATGGGCCGGTTCCCGATCATTATCTGGGCCGGCGGCGCATTGCTCGGCTGGGTAGCCGGCGACGTGATGGTGACCGACCCGGCGATCGTGAACTGGGTCAACGCCCAGGCCCCTTGGCTGCACCGCGGCGGCCCGGCGGGCGGCGCCATCATCGTGATCCTGGCCGGTCTCGTGATCGGCCGGATCGCCGCCGCGCGCCGGCGCAAGGAAGTGGATCTGGTCTCCTGATGCGCCATCAACGGGGCAGACAACAATGAACGACATCCTGATCCCCTGCGACGGCTCCAAGAACAGCTTGGCCGCCGTCAAATACGCGATCGAGCTCATCCAATTGACGAAGGGCGGTCGCCTTCACTTGCTGAACGTGCAGCCGCCGCTGCCAAGCGTGACGCAGCTTGGCTTGAGCCAGACGGCGATCCGGACGTATCACCAGGAAGAAGGCGACACCGCATTGAGAAAGGCGCGCGCCGCGGTCGACAAGGCCAAGATCGCCTTCGAGAGCCACATTGCGGTCGGCGACATCGCCGAGCAGATCATCGGCTATGTGCGCAGCCGCAAATGCACGCAGATCGTCATGGGTAGCCGCGGTCTGAGCGCCATACCGGGCGTGCTGCTCGGCTCGGTCGCAACCAAGGTTCTGCACCACGCGACCGTGCCCGTCACGGTGGTGAAATAGCCGGGGTGGCTCAGGCGCCGACCTTGGCCATCACGTCGGCCTTGAGGAACCGTTCGACGAACAGCATGAAACCGACCGACGGCACCAGCAGGATCAGCGCGGTGATCGCGGCGATCTGGTAGTTGCCGGCCAGCGATGCGGTGAACATCAGCAGCGGCAGCGTCGTGACATCGGGCACGCCGACAAAGAATGTGCCGGTGAATTCGTCCAGCGATTCGAGAAACACGAAGATCGCGCTCGCCATGATGCCTGGCGCGGCGAGCGGCAGCGTCACCGTGAAGAACGTGACGAGCCCCGACGCGCCGATGTTGCGCGCGGCCAGCTCGAGATCGCGATCGACCGCGGCGAACGCGGCCGTGGTGATCCACACGGCGAAGACCAGGCCGTGCACGGTGTGCACCAGGACGACGCCGGTGATCGTGCCGTTCAATCCGAACATGTAGAAGATGCGCGCCACATTGATATAGACAGCCAGACTCGGAAACGCCTGCGGCAGCAGGAACGCCAGCATGATCGCCGCGCGCCATGGCAGGCTGAGCCGCGCCAGCGCGTAGCCCGCGGGTATGGCCAGCGCGAGGCAGGCGCCGACCGTGAACAGAGCGATCCAGATGCTCGTCACGAGGGATCCGATCGCGTCGCTGCGCGGCTTGAACACCTGGTTCCAGAACTTCAGGCCGTAGGCAAGCGGCAGCTTGTGCGGGAAATACCATTGCTCGGCGAAAGCCCAGAGCACGAGGTTCATCAGAGGACCGAAGATAATGAACGCGAACAGGCCGAGCACGATCGCGCGCGGCAGCCATGGCAACCACGCTCTCATGGCTTACCACCCTGGCTGACGCCGCGTTTGAGGTAGATCCAGGCGGCAAAGCCGGTCAACGCGTAGGAGATGAAACCCAGCGCATTGGCGGTGCCGTAGTCGCCATAGCTGTTGATGCGGAATGCCATGTCGACCGTGATCATGGTGGGCGAGCCGCCCGAGACCATGATCGGCACCGACAGGACCGACATCATGGTGACGAAGGACAGGATCAGGCCGACCATCAAGGTCTGCTGCACCTGGGGCACGACGATCTCGACCAGGATGCGCAGCCGGCCGGCGCCGAGGTTGCGTGCGGATTCGATCGTCGAGCGGTCGAGCGAGGCCATCGCACCCGCCACCAGCAGCGCCACGAAGGGCAGCTGCTTCCAGACGAAGGTGATGATGATGCCACGCCAGTCGAGCAGGCTGATCGTGTTGATCGGATCGACCAATCCGAGCGACACGAAGGTGTTGTTCATCAGCCCGTTCTTGGCGAGAAACGTGCGCATGCACTGGGCCGCCACGATGAACGGGATGAACAACGGCCAGCGGTAAAGCCACTTGAGGATCGCCACGGCGCGCGGATTCTCGCCCAGCGTCAGGTAGCCGCCGATCGCGACCGAACAGAGTCCGATCAGCACCGTCGAAATGCCGATGATCACCAGCGTGAAAGCGATGTCGACGCTGTAGAACTCGAAGGCGCGCAGAAAATTGCCGAAGGTGAAGCCGCCTTCCTTGGCGACGAACGCGGTGACCAGCGAATAGCATAGCGGATAGACGAAAAGGATCAGCACCGTCGCCAGGGCCGGCGCGACCAGGAACAGGCCGAGATGGCGATGCCCGATCGCCGGGCCCGCCCCCATTTCATGCGCGGTGCTCAGTTGACCGCCCCCGACGGGTCAAGCGGCGACGAAATGAGCGCGCCTGGGCAGGCACGCGATCGGACGACCGCGGCCCGCCCCTGCGCAATGCCTCAGTTGGCCACCTTCTTCTCGTAGCCCTGCAGGATGTCGTCGAAGTACTGCTTGATCGGGAAGGTCTTGCCCTTCGCCGCCAGGTCCTGCGGCGTCACGTCGACGAACAGCTTGTTCCAGGTCGCGTCGTCGAGCTGCGCCTTGACGTGCTGGGCGTCGATGCCGGGATACCAGTTGAACTTCTTGACGATGCCGTCGGCCTGCACTTTCGGGCTCGTCGCGAGCTCGACGAACTTCTTGGCCGCGGCCATGTTCGCCGCCTTGGCCGGGATCACGTAGTACATCGGCTGTCCCGGCATGCCCGGGCCGATCAGGTTGAGCTTCATGGTCGGCGGCAGCTTGCCGTCGGCCATCCAGGTGTAGAACATGTCGACCCAGACCGGCCCCATGACGATCTCGCCGCGGTTGAGCATGTCGAGCGTGCCGGCGTTGCCCGGCGTGATCGTGACGTTCTTGTTGAACTCCTTCAGCCGCGCGAAAGCCGCGTCCCAGGTGTTCTGAAGCGCAGGATCGTATGGCCCCTTCATCAGCCGGTCGGCGTCGCCGCCGCCATTGGCGTAGATCCAGCCGACGACGAAGCTGATGCCGGACATGCCGCCCTTGATCCCGTTGTGGCCGAACTTCTTGGGATTGGCCTTGGCCCATGCCTCGAGCTCGGCGAAGGTCTTGGGCGGATCCTTGACCAGCGCCGGGTTGTAGGCGATTGCGGTCTGGCTCTGGAACATCGGGATGACGAAGCCATCGACATTGGCGCCGAGCGCGTTCTTGGCCGACGCCGCCGTCGACAGCGCACCCGTGGAGACCTCGCGCACGTAGGAGGCGAGCAGACCTTCCTTGACCATGTCGCCGGCCATCTTCTGGTGCACGACGGCCACGTCGACGTCCCACGCGTTGTTCGACTTTTGCGCCGTCAGCTTTTCCGCGATCTTCTGCGAACCGGCGTCACCCGGCCCCGTTCCGACCGCCTTGACCGTGACGTTCGGGTTGTCCTTCTCGAACATGGGAGCCAGATAGTCCTTGACGTAGTCGACCATGTTCTGGTCGCCGGCCGTCACGACGTTGAGCGTGACCTTCTGTGCCGCAGCCGGAACTGCACCCAACGTCAATGCCGCGACCGCGGTCGCAGCGAGCAGCCATAGTTTCCGCTTCATATCATCCTCCTGGTTTCTGTGGATCTGCCGGGAACAAGTGGAGTGCGTGAACGGGAAGGCCGATGCCGACCGCATCGCCGACCGACAGACGCTGGGCATCGTCGACCATGAACTGGCGATCGCCGACCGCGACGGCGTAGCGATAGTGACCGCCGGGATAGGATGCCTGCACGATCCGTCCGGTCAGCACCAGGTGATCGGACGGCCAGGCCTGCCCTGGCCCGTCGACCGGACCAAGGCGCGCCGCCTCGCCGCGAAAATGCGCGACGACCGGACCGGAGTGGCCGGCGTCAAGGCCAGGCCCCAGATCCGAAGCGGCGATGCCGAGTGCCGAATTGTGCGCGCCTGCCGCGATGGCCAGGCCATTGCCGGCCGGCCGGACATCGAGCGCGATCGCATTGCCCGCTCCCATGAATGCCGCGACAAATGTCGAAGTGGGTCGGTTGTAGACCTCTTCCGGCGCACCGACCTGGGCGATCTGCCCTGCATCGAGAATGACGATGCGGTCGGCCATGACCATCGCCTCCTCGCGGTCATGGGTCACGTGGATCGTGGTGATGCCGAGCTTGTGTTGCAGCGCCTTGATCTCGTGGCGCACCTCCTCGCGGATGCGGGCATCGAGATTCGATAGCGGCTCGTCGAGCAGAAGGATCTCCGGATTGATCGCCAGCGCGCGTCCCAGCGCCACGCGCTGGCGCTGTCCGCCGGAGAGCTGCGTCACCATTCGCTCGCCCAACCCTTCGAGCTTGAGCATGGCCAGGATCGCGCGCACGCGTTCGGCGATCTCGGGCTTGGGCACTTTGCGCAGCCTGAGGCCATAGCCGATGATCTGCGCCGTCGTCATGTGCGGCCAGAGCGCATAGGACTGGAACACCATGGCCATGCCGCGCTTGTCGGGCGGCAGATGCGTAATGTCGCGGCCGCTCACGCCGATGCGCCCGGCCGCCACCGAGACGAAACCCGAAATCGCCCGCAGCAGCGTGGTCTTGCCGCATCCGGAGGAGCCGAGCAAGGCGACGAACTCACCTGCCGCGACTGCCAGCGATACCTGCTTGAGGACCCGAACGGGCCCATAGGAAACTTCCAGCTCGACGACGTCGAGCGCGGCACTTGCCATCAGTCTCCCGTTCCTCCCTGGCGCCGGCCGGATCAGGAGGCTCGGCGTCTTCTGGCCGCCCGTCGCGCCCGTCCCCAGGGCTCTCTGCCCGGGAGATCTCGGCACGGCTGCAACAGCATTGGCATAATTATTCCCGGCCGGAATGTCGCTTGCAACGTAAAGATTTCAACCCGGCAGCGGGCCGCTCCGATCATCAGAACGCCCTCATAGCGCGAACCCATGGCAGTGGTGTGACCGACGCCCAGAATTGCCTTGCTGCGCCTGGACGGCCGCCCCATCCTGCCGGGACGATGATGGCCGTCATCGCACGCTCATGAAGGTATCCGCGACGAGCGAAGCTGACGCGCGCATTGCGCGCGGGCGGCACCTCGCGCGCAGCCACCGCTACAAGGAGGCGTTCGACGAGCTGTGGCGCGCCGTCGCGCTCCGGCCCGAGGATTCCGCCGCCCACCGCGAGCTTGGACGGGCTCTGCAACTTGCCCAGCTCTGGCTCGATGCGATTGGTCCGCTGCGCCGCGCCATCGAGCTGGGCGATGACGATCTCGAACTGCATTTCCAGCTCGTGCTGTCGCTGCTCGATACCGACCGGACGGAGGAGGCGCTTGCCCTGCTCAACCGGCTGGCTAGCGTCCGGCCAGCCAGTCCACAGGTGCACGCCCACCGCGCCACCGCCCTGCTCGACAGCGGCAATCCGACGGCGGCGCTGTCCGCGCTCCGGCAGGCGGCCTCATTGGACCGCGCGCGTTTCGGCGGCTTCGAGCAAGTCGACGTCGCCGAGCTCGTCAGCGGACCGGTCGGCGACATCGCCCGGCATTCGGCGGCTCACGGGCAGGAACCGAAATCGCCGGGACCCGGAGCCTACGCGGCCTATCCGGTGCCCGATGCGCGCATCCTCGGGGACTATTTTCTGGTCATGGCCCGAGATGGGACCTTGTTCAGCGACGGGCTGACCTTCAATCCAGAATCGATGCAGGACCGTGCGCTTGCCTACGACCATGTCAGCCTGTTCATCGGCCGTCGCCGCTACATGGCGAAGACGGGGCCAGAGCGCCGCATTGCCGGGGCTCACCTGTTGATTGGCGGCCACCAGAACTTCGGCCATTGGCTCATGAACTGTGTCGCGCGGCTTGCCTATGTCGAGATGATTCCCGAGCTGGCGAGCCTGCCGGTGGTCGTGCCGTACGGTCTGTCCGAGACGCGCAGCGAACTCCTGACGCTCGCCGGCTATGGGCCGGATCGGCGCACCGAGATCGATCCGAGCGGCGTTACGCGGCTGGAGCTGCTCTGGACCCCGATCACGCTCTACCGCGTCCAGCGCCAGCCGCGCCGCCTGATGCTGCACACGGCGTGCGGCCGCTACCTCAACCGGCTGGCGCGACGCGTTTGTCCGCGGCGGCCGACCCCGGCACGGCGCATCTACCTGCAGCGGCCGCCCGGCGGGCACCGGCGTCTCCTCAATGAGAGGCAGCTTCTCGACGCGCTCGCCGGCTTCGGCGTCGAAGCGCTCGATCCCATGACGCTGAGCATGCGCGATCAGATCGAGCTGGCCCGCCAGGCCGAGTTGATCATCGGCGTCATGGGAGCCGGCCTGAACCTGGCATTCTTCGCCGATCGCGGCACGAAGGTCATCCAGCTTGCGCCGTCGGATGTGCCGCTCAATTCGCTGCCGATGATCTGCCGCCAGCTCGAGCAGAGCTTGAGCGAGATCGTTTGCGATCGCGTGGCGGCTCGCGACAATCTGCTCTATGACGATCTGGTCGCACCGGTCGAGCAGGTCGCGGCGGTCGTTGCCAACGCCCTCAGCCCGGCACGCGACGCTCAGTCATAGGCACCCATGACGTTCTGGTCGTAGTCGATGATCGAGCCGGTCATCGGCGCCGACTGGTCGGACAGCAGATAGACAGACAGCCGCGCCACGTCGATTGGCTTGACCAGCCGTCCAAATGGCTGGCGCGCCTCCGCGGCGACCAGCCAGTCGGCGCCGCCACCCATCGACTGCTGGACGAGATGCTCATTGGGCGTGTCGGTCCAGCCGATATTGATGCCGTTGACCCTGATGCGGTCGCGGCGGACGGCATGCGCCACGTTTTTGGTCAGTACGGCGAGCGCGCCCTTGGATGCGCAATAGGCGGTGATGAAGGGCTGTCCGCCATGGCTCGACATGGTGATGATGTTGACGATCGAACCGCCGCGCCGCCCTTTGTCGCCCTGAGATTTCATCGCGCGCACCGCGTCCTGAATCAGCAGGAAGGGTGCCCGCGTGTTGATCGCGAACATCCGGTCCCACAGCGCGAGCGAGGTATCGTCGATGGTGCCGCGATCGGTGATGCCGGCTGCATTGACCAGCCCGTCGATCCGTCCGTAGCGATCGAGCGCCGCCTTGACGATGCCATGACAGTCGTCCGGTACCGCGAGGTCGGCAGCTACGAAATGGGCGCCCTTGCCGATCGCGTTCGCGACCGCCCTGCCCTTGTCCTGGTTGCGGCCGGTCAGCACCACGCCTACCGCTCCGCACTGGGCAGCATGGCGTGCCACCGCCTCGCCGACGCCCTGGGTTCCGCCCGTGACGACGACGACACGTCCGTCCAAGCGGGGCGCCAGATCGGCGACTGCCATCGCGCTCATGCCGGCACGCGGGCAGGACGACCGCTCTTCAAGGACTCATATGCGGCTTCGGCGAGCACCAGTGCGCGCCGTCCGTCCTCGGCGCCGACCTCGGGCTGCGCCTTGCCCTGAACCACGTCGACGAAGTGGTTGAGCTCGACCGCATAGGCTTCCGCGTAGCGCTCCAGGAAGAAGTAGAGCGGCTTGTCCGCGCTGATCGCATCCTTGCCCCAGTGCGAGATGGTCGTCGGCGTGCGGTTGCCCGCCTGCAGCATGCCCGCCGAGCCGAACACCTCGATGCGCTGGTCATAACCGTAGACGGCACGTCGGCTGTTGTTGATGTGGCACAGCGCGCCGGAAGCCGTGCGCATGGTGACCATGGCCGAGTCGATATCGCCCACCGCCTTGACCTGCGGGTCGACCAGCACGCTCGCCATGGCATGGACTTCGACCGGCTCCTCGCCGAGCAGCCAGCGGGCCATATCGAAATCGTGGATTGTCATGTCGCGGAACAAGCCGCCGGAGACTTTGAGGTATTCGACCGGCGGCAGGCCCGGGTCGCGGCTGGTGATGATGACCTGCTCGACCTTGCCGATCCGCCCGGCGCGCAGATCGCGCCGCAGGGCGGCGAAGCTCGGATCGAACCGCCGGTTGAAGCCGACGAACATCGGCACCTTCGCCGCGGCGACGACGGCCAGGCATTGATCGACGCGCGCCAGGCTGAGGTCGATCGGCTTCTCGCAGAAGATCGCCTTGCCGGCGCGCGCCGAGGCCATGGCGAGCTCGGCGTGGGTGTCGGTCGCGCTGGCGATGATGACCGCATTGACCTCCTTGTCGGCCAAGGCCGCTGCCTGGTCGCCCACGCTGGCGCCGTGCTTGCGCGCCAGGGCGCCGGCAGCCGCGGCATTGACGTCGATGATGTATTTCAGACGCACATCGGAACGGCTCGCGACGTTCGCTGCATGTATCGCACCGATCCGTCCGGCGCCGAATTGGCAGATTGTGATCATTGCCCCTCGTCTCCTTGGCTGTGCGCCTTGTTCCTGCGGCGGAAAATCCCTAGTCTGGCAATTGCCGTCAAACGGAATCTTTGGCGACCGTAGGCGCCGGCGGCGGGAGGGATGAACCAGGCATGACATCCATTCCATTGACCGCCGCTCAAGCGCTCGTCCGCTACCTGATGGCGCAGATGAGCGAGATCGAGGGCGAATCCGCGCCCCTGTTTGCCGGTGTCTGGGCGATCTTCGGCCACGGCAACGTCGCCGGCCTCGGCGAGGCGCTCTATGCCGCGCGCGACCGCCTACCGACCTATCGTTCGCACAACGAGCAGGCCATGGCGCACGCCGCCATCGCGTTTGCCAAGGCCAACAACCGCCGGCGCATGATGGCGTGCACGACCTCGATCGGGCCCGGCGCCACCAACATGGTGACGGCTGCTGCCGTGGCCCACGTCAACCGCCTGCCGGTGTTGCTGCTGCCCGGCGACGTGTTCGCCAATCGCCGGCCCGATCCGGTGCTCCAGCAGATCGAGGCGCTGGGCGATCCGACGATCAGCGCCAATGACTGCTTCCGACCGGTGTCGCGCTTCTGGGACCGCATCGTTCGGCCGGAGCAGCTGATGCACAGCCTGCCGGCGGCCCTGTCGGTCCTGCTCGATCCCGCGGAATGCGGCCCCGCCACCCTCGCCTTTCCGCAGGATGTGCAGACCGAAGCCTACGACTTTCCGCAGGCATTCTTCCGGCCACGCGTCCATCGCGTGCGCCGGATCGGCCCCGACGAGGGCGAGCTCGACGCGGCAAGCCAAGCGCTGCGCCGCGCCAGGAAGCCGCTGATCGTGGCCGGCGGCGGCGTGCACTATTCAGGCGCCTGCGATGCGCTCGCGGCATTCGCCGAGCGGTTCGGCATTCCGGTGGCGGAGACCCAGGCGGGCAAGGGGGCGCTCGTGTGGAACCACGCCATGTCGGTCGGCGCGATCGGCGTGACCGGCACGGGCGCCGCCAACGCGCTCGCGCGCGAAGCCGATCTGGTGCTCGCGGTCGGCACGCGGCTCGGCGATTTCGCCACCGGCTCGCGCGCGCTGTTCGCCAACCCCGCGATGACACTGGTCGCGCTCAACGTGGCGCGCCTCGACGCGACGAAGCACGCAGCGCTGCCGCTGATCGCCGACGCCCAGCGCGGCATCGCCGCACTCAGTGGAGCCCTCGACGCGTGGCGTGCGCCCGCTTCCTGGACTCAGCGCGCGCGCCGCCTGGTCGAGGATTGGCGGGGCGAGGCCGACCAGTTCACCCGGCCACCCGCGCGCAGCCGCAACGCCAAGCCGAGCGACGCCCAGGTGCTGGGCGCCGTGAACGCCGCCATCGGCAGCCGCGACGTGCTCGTGTGCGCCGCCGGCGGCCTGCCGGGCGAGCTGCACAAGCTGTGGCGGGCCAACGGTCCCGGCACCTATCACGCGGAGTATGGCTATTCCTGCATGGGCTACGAGATCGCGGGCGGGCTCGGCGTCAAGATGGCGAGCCCGGGCCGCGACGTGTTCGTTCTGCTGGGCGATGGCAGCTATCTGATGATGAACTCGGAGATCGCCACGTCGATCATGCTCGGGCAGAAGCTGATCGTCGTCGTGCTCGACAACCGCGGCTTCGGCTGCATCAACCGGCTGCAGCAATCGACCGGCAGCCCGTCCTTCAACAATCTGCTCGACACCTGCGGCGATCCGCCCGACATCGATTTCGCGGCGCACGCCCGCAGCATGGGTGCCAACGCCGAGAAAGTGGCCGGCATCGCCGAGCTCGTGTCCGCGCTCCAGCGTGCGCGCAAGGCCAAGCGCACGACGGTCATCGTCATCGACACCGATCCGGCGCTGTCGACCCCGGCCGGCGGCGCCTGGTGGGATGTGGCGGTGCCCGAGGTCTCGCCGCGCGCCGAGGTGCGCAAGGCGCGCAAGGACTATGCGCAGGCGACGCGGAAGCAGCGGGTGTCCGGCGGTTAGCGAAGCCTCTCCATGAGCGCCAGCACCCGCGCCAGGTCGGCTTGGCCGCGCGCGCGGGGGCTACGCCGATACGACCCACTCCTTCGATTTTGCTCAATGGGGCCTGCAGGGCCGGATGATCCGCCACGGCGCTCGCGGCCCATTCCTCTATCGCTACAGCCCCGAAGCGACCGAGGATTCCTGGCGCGAGGTTCGAGCCTTCTTCGACCGCAACGTGAGAGCCCCGAATTGACGGCGGCCGGCGGTGAGCATCATTCGAGGAACGGGCCGCCGCCCGAGCGTCGCCCGCGAGGGGCGACGGTGGCGGCATGCGTCGAATTCGCCGCTTCCCAATTCAACCCCTGCCAGGGTCGAGCAAGCAGGCCGACAAGTCCAGGCCTTCGAGCTTGGCGTTGAGCAGGTCCGCTCCGGCGAGATTGGTCCGCCGGATTCGGCCGGTGCGATGGCCGGATCGGTCGCGGATCGGAACGTCGCCCACGGACGCCATTGCCAGCACGGCGCTGCGCAGAATGGCGCCCGAGAGCCGGGCGCCCCTGAGGCTGCAGTTGCTCAGATCGGCCCCGGTCAGGTTGACGCGATCCAGAGTCGCCAGCGTCAGGTTGGCGCCGACGAACCGGGCGCCAACAAGCCTTGCCTCCGTCAAATCGATTCCACTGAGATCGCGTCCGGCCAGGTCGATGTAGTCGAGCTTCGCGCCGCGCAGCACCGCCGGCCGGCCGGAGCCGCCCATCGTCCGAACCCATGTCTCGTGTCCATCGAAAGCACTGGCGATCTCGGCGGGAAATTCCGCAGGCTTGACCAGCGGCGACGTTCGCGCGATCGCATCAACGTCGATGCCCAGCCCTTCCAGCGCGGCATTCTCCAACGCGGCGCCCTGGAACTTCGTGTCGTCGACACGCGCGTTCTTGAGGCGGGCGCCGGTCAGGTTGGCGCCGACAAAATTTGCCTTGGCAAGTTGAGAGTCGGAAAGGTCGGCGCCCTTGAGATCGGCATAGGCGAGGTCGGCGCCGGTCAGGTTGGCGCCGAACAAGCTGGCGTCGCTCAGATCGGCGCCGACCAGGCTTGCTCCGCTCAGATCCACGCCCGCCATCTGTGCGCGGCTCGCCGTCGCGAATTCGACCAAGCAGTTCGTTAGATCGGTGAACTCATGGCCGATCTGCTTGGCTCCGCCCATCCCAAGCATGAAGCCGCCGCGCAAGTCCGTCTCGACGAGGCGGCAGCGGTTCAGATTGGCGCCCCTCAGCCGGGCGCCGCGCGCCACCGCCCTGGTCAGATCCGCCCGGTTCAAATCGGCTCCGGACAGGTCGGCGCCGAACAGGTCGGCCTCGACCAGATCGACGCCGGCGAGCCGCGCTTCGGTAAGATTGGCGCCAGTCAGCCGCGCGCGCCGCAGCCACTTGCCCTCCAGATTGATGCGCTTGAGATCCTTGTGCGACAGGTCGGGCACCTGCGCGCCCGGCGCATCCTGGACGACGCCCGCAAGTTGGCTCAGGGTCTGCGCGATGATCGCGCTAAGTCTTGCCATAGAGCCCAGGGCTGTTCAACGCTCATCACATGAAGCGCAGTGAACGGATGGCGTTGAGTCCGCCGATGGCGAGGCGATAGCGGGCGTTGGTGACGTTGTCGACGCCGTTGTGGCGCAGAATGTTGGCGGCGAAGGACCGCAGGCGTGCGAGGACGCCGGGATTGCGGCGGGTGC
>VGDO01000064.1 GCA_016869645.1 Alphaproteobacteria bacterium | reverse complement strand
TCGCGCAGGTCAATCGAGTAAGGTTTGCCCATCCATGCTGGCCTCCACTCCAGCCATCATGGTGAATCACATCCGGAAAAGTTTGGGAATCCCCTTTCCGATTCAACCTGATTTCAACCCGCTCTAGCCGGTCGGTTTCGCCGCCGCTCGGCGGCGCTTCGGCCGCAGCACGTGAGTGTGATCGGCAGCATAGAGCCGGCTGTCCTCGTGCACGGCACCGCCGAGGGCGCGGCCGACCAGAATGAGCGCCGTCCGCGTTAAACCCTGGCCTTTGACGGCGGCACGCGCGGTGCCGAGCGTCGCGTGGATGATGCGCTCGTCGGGCCATGACACGCGGTAGGCGACGACCATGGGGCACTCGGCGCCGTAGAGCGGCGTCAGCTCGCGCACGACGGTCGCCAGATTGTTGATCGAGAGATGAATGGCGAGCGTGGCGCCCGATCGTCCCAAGCTCGCAAGATCTTCGCCCGCGGGCATCGGCGACGCACGCACGGCGGTGCGCGTCAGCACGATGGTCTGGCAGATGCCGGGGAGGGTCAGCTCGCGCTTCAGTGCGGCAGCGGCCGCCGCATAGGCCGGCACGCCCGGGGTGACGTCGTAGGGTATGCCCAACCGCTCGAGGCGGCGCATCTGCTCCGCGATGGCGCCGTAGAGCGAGGGATCGCCCGAATGCACGCGCGCCACGTGCTGACGCTTGCGGTGGGCGCGCGCCATTTCGTCGATGATCTCGTCGAGCGTCATCGGCGCCGTGTCGATCACGCGCGCGCCGGGCTGGGCTGCAGTGACCACATCGGCCGGCACCAGCGAGCCTGCGTAGAGCACGACCGGGCAGCGCTTGATCAGCTTGAGCCCGCGCACGGTGATGAGATCGGCGGCACCCGGACCCGCGCCGATGAAATGGACGGTCACTTTTGCGTCACCATGTGCACGCCGTCGGCCATCGTTGCGGCCCGGAAGTCGAGCACGAAGCCGATGGCGTAGCCTGCGAGTTGAAGGTGGCTGCCGAAGTCGATGCGCTCTTCCTCGGTCACCGGCGTCGTGGTCGCAACGTCGATTGCGACCTTGCGGGCGATCACCAGATCGACGTGATGGCCCGTGTCGACGTATTGTCCGTCATAGGGCAGGAGAATTGGCACATGGCGTTCGACCTTGAGGCCTGCTTTGGTGAGGTGCTCGGCCAGCGCATCGACGTAAGTCTCGGCCGGCTGCTCGCCGCCAAGCGCGGCATGGACCGCGTAGCAGACGCGCACCACTTTTTCGGCGATCTGCTGCTGGTTCAACGACGGGCTCGCGATTTGCCGTGGGACGCCGCTTGGGCTGGCGCCTTGGCCGCGTAGCCGCGCGGCGTATAGACCCAGCGCCGTCCACCCTGCTCGAGAGCGCGCGTGTGGCTGGCGCCGATGATGACCACGGTCAGCATGTCGACCATGGCAACGGTGAGGCTTTCGAGCGGCAGGATCTCGACTGTCTCGCCAGGGCGGCCGAGATTGCGGGCCAGCACGACGGGCGTGTCGGCGGGTCGCGCGCCGCGCAGGACGGACAGCGCACGCTCGAATTGGCGACGGCGGCGGAGCGAGGCCGGGTTGTACAATGCCACGACGAAATCGGCGGTTGCCGCGGCCTCCAGACGACGCTCGATGTCGGGCCACGGCGTCAGCAGGTCGCTCAGCGAGATGGCGCAGAAATCGTGGCCGAGCGGCGCTCCGGCGCGCGCGGCTGCCGCCTGCATGGCCGAAATGCCCGGCGCGAGCTCCATGGCGATGCGATTCCAATCCGCCCGGTCCGTGCGGTCGACCAGCTCGAAGGCCAGGGCCGCAAGCGCGTAGATGCCGGCGTCGCCCGACGAGACGAGCGCCACCGCCTGTCCGCCCGCGGCCAGATCGAGCGCCTTGCGCACGCGTTCTTCCTCGGCGCCGAGCGCGCTTTCGTGACGCGGCTTGCCCGCGATCGCCGGGCCGAGCAGGTCGAGATAGAGGCCATATCCGACCACGCAGTCTGCGCGCCGAAGCATGTTGCCGGCCTCCGGCGTGCGCCATGCGGCATCACCCGGGCCGATACCGATGATCGACAGCCGGCCGCGTGGACGTCCGACGCGCGCGGGGTCGATGTCGGCGATGGCGCGCGCGACTGCGCAGGTCGCGCGCCGCGATTTGGTCTTGGCCACGACCAGAGTCCCATCACGGCCAGCCGCGGCCAGTGCCGCACCCTCGGCAACGCCGTGGCAGCCCGTCTCGCGGTAGACCAGATCGGAGGGGTTGGCGAGGCGCGGCGCCTCGGCCTCGAGTGTTGCTGCATCGAAGAAGCGCGCCGGTACGCCGAGCGCCTCGGCGAGGCCATGGACCGCCGGCTCGTCCAGCTTGAGATCGACTGAACCGACCAGCGCGATCGCGCCGGCGGCCAGCCCATGGGCGGACAGCGTCTCGTGCACCAGAGCGACCAATTCATTGGTGTCGGTGCCCCGCTCGCAGCCAACGCCGAGCGCCAGCACGGGCGGGTGATAGACCAGCGCCTGCGGCGCCTGAGACTCGCTTTGTCGAGTGGCGCGGTCGGTGATGCGAATCTCCTGCTTCCCGCCACCGCCAAACCGAATGCCTGCGCCGCTCAGCCACGAGGCGTCGCCCGCCTCGACGCTGAGAGCCACAGGTTCTCCTGCGAGGAGTGCGGCCGCGATCGGCTTGACCTGCGCGGGGTCGGCCAAGCGCCAGCCGGGCGGTGGCGCATCGAGAGCCACGCCGAAGCGCAGCTCGCCGGCGGTTGTGATCGCGGCAACGCCGCCCGTGGCGTGCGCCAGCCTCCGCGCCATGTCGTTGGCGCCGTGGTGTCCGCCGAGCAGAGGGACAGCCACGCTGCCATCCTCGGCGAGCGCGACGACCGGTGCTTCTTCGTGCTTGTCACCGAGTTCGGACGCGAGGGCTCGGATCAGGATCCCGGAGGCACACAGGCCGACGATCGAGCTCCCGGATCGGAACAGCTCGACGAGATGCTGCGTCGTCCGCTCGAACGTCACTTCGGCATCGGCAACCCGCCCGCGCAGACCGTGGACGCTTGCACCGGGAAGCACCGTTTTGAGCCGGCGCGCCAGCGCCGCGCCCTCGGCGGTCAGCGCGACCAGGGCAATCGGCCGGTGCGGCTCCTCGCGCGTCATCGCCACGCCTCGCCGCGCCGGTGCACGAGGACCAGCGAGAAGTAGGGCGCCTCGGCATCGACCAGTTCGTCGAGCCTGAGTATCCGCTGCTGGGCCAGCGTCGCACGCTCGATGTAGCGCGCCCGGTCGGCGAGACCCAGCCGCGTGATCACCTGCCGCACCTTGCCGGCATGCCGGCCGATCTTGATGATCGCCGCGGCATCGGCGGCGGCCAATCGTTCGGCGATATCGGTCTCGGGCAAGGGCGCGGGGATGACGGCGAGAACGTCGTTGCGTGCGGCCAGCGGCGCGCCCATGGCAGCGGCGCACGCGGTCAGCGATGACACGCCGGGCACCACCTCGACGCGACAGGTCTCGGCCAAGCGTCCGAACAGGTACATGAAAGAACCGTAGAAGAAAGGATCGCCTTGGCACAGAACGGCGACGTCGCGACCCGCGGCCACGTGCGCGGCGATCTCGCCGGCCGCGCGGTCGTAGATTTCCTGGGCCGGAAAGCGCGCGGCTTCCATGGGCGTGCGGATCACGATCTCGGTCTGCGTGCCGGTGAGAAATCCCGCAACGATCGCGCGCGCGAAGCTGTCGCCCTGGTCGGGTGCCGGATAGGCGATGACGGCAGCGGCGCGCAACAGGCGAAGCGCCTTGACCGTGATCAGCTCCGGATCGCCGGGGCCGACGCCGATGCCATAGACGGTGCCGCTCACGGCTTCACGGCAGCAAGCTGGGTCACGGACATGAGCGCGCGCCAGCCAAGATAGGAGCCGACCGGTTCGGCACGCTGGACGGCAATGCGCGACAAGCTTCCACCTGTCCGGCTGCGCCAGTCGGCAAGCCGTGCCTCGCCTTCGACGGTGACGGCGTTGGCGACCATGCGGCCGGCCGGCTTGAGGGCGTTCCAGCAGGCCTCAACCAGACCGGCATCGGACAGGCCGCCGCCGATGAAGACAGCATCCGGTGGTGGCAGACCGGCCAGCGCCGCCGGTGCGACGCCCGCGACGACGTGCAAAGCGGGCACGCCGAGTGCAGCGGCATTGGCCGCGATCAGCGCGCGCCGGCCGGCATCCTGCTCGATGGCGTGCGCCTTGGCGCCGCGCGCCGCGCGCATCCATTCAATGGCGACCGAGCCGCAGCCGGCCCCGACGTCCCACAGATGCTGACCGGGCATGGGCTGGAGCGCGGCTAGGGTCGCGGCCCGCATCTCGCGCTTGGTGAGCTGGCCATCGTGGCGAAAGGCCTCGTCCGGCAGCCCGGCGGCGCGTGACAACGGGCGGGCGTCGCGTCCCGCCGCCAGCTCGACGGCCAATGTGTTGAGGTCGGCAGCGCGCGGAAATTGCCATGCCCGGGCGGTGCTCTCGTAGACGCTCTCGGCCGCTCCGCCCAGATGCTCGAGCACGATGAGGCGGCTATCCCCGAACCCGGAGGCCGCGAGCTGGCCGGCAACCTGAGCCGGCGTGTCGCCGTTCTCGCTGAGGATGATCAGGCGCAGACCGGGTTGCAGGTGCAGGTTAAGCAGTGCGAGCGGCCGGCCGTGGAGCGTCAGCACCTCGGTTTCGGCTTCCGGCCAGCCGAGCCGTGCACAGGCGAGGCTGACGGCGCCGAGCGCGGGAACCACCGTGTACTCGCCGGCTGTGAAGCGGCGCGCCAGTGTCACGCCAATGCCGTAATACATCGGATCGCCCGAGGCGAGGACAACGACGCGCTTTCCGCGCCTGGCGGCGATCGCCTCGACCGTATCGCGCAGAGGCACCATCCACGTCATGCGCTCGGCCCGGCCGTTGGGCACGAGCTGCAGATGGCGCGCGCCGCCGACCAGCACTTCGGCGTCGGCCACCAGCGCGCGCGCGGCCGGCGTCAGGCCGTCAAGGCCATCCTCGCCGATCCCGACGATGGCCAGCCACGGCGTCATGGCGTCCCGATCCGGACTACGTCGGCGGCTTCGCTTGCCGCCACGGCGATTTGCATGAGCGCGTTATTCATCACATCTCTGGGACCACGGAAGTCGGAGCCGGCGGCGCCCACCGATCGGCTATAGCGCCGATCGCGTCTCTGCTCGAAAACCGGCTCTCCGCTGGACGGCCGGGTCGCCGCGGCTGTTGCACCGCCGGCCCATGGCGGCGGAGGAGCGGAGGCGTCAGAATGTGAAGTCGGCCGCCGAGATCACCGACATGTTGATGCCGATCAGCCGGATCGTATTGCCCGACGGCAGGGTGATGAGCGTGTCTTCGTTGGGTTGCGTGATCGTGAAGGAGCTGAAGCTCAGCCCCGATCCGGTGAAAACGAAGCGATCGCTGCCATCGTCATAGTCCGTGATGCTGTCCTGTCCCGACGCCGTTGCCGATCCGAAGAAGTACACGTCGCTGCCCGCGCCACCGGTGAGCATATCGTTGCCATCGCCACCGGATATGCTGTCGGCGGAAGCTCCGCCATAGAGCGAGTCGTTGCCGGACCCGCCGACCAGAATATCGGAGCCGGCATCGCCGATCGCCGAATCGTTGCCCGCGCCGCCGAAGATCGTGTCGTCGCCGGCTTCGCCGGAAAGAATGTCTTCCGCCAGATTTCCATAGATCACGTCATTGCCGGCGCCGCCGTAGATGGTGTCGGAATCCTGGCCGCCAAACATGGAATCGTTGCCGGCTTCGCCATAGATCAAGTCGCTGCCGACATTGCCGTAAATGAGCTCGTCGCCACCGACGAGCGTCGAAAAAGTGGCGGACTCGCCATAGAGCGTATCGCCGCCGTCGCCGCCCGATATCCGATCGCTTTCGGCGCCGCCGTATGCCACGTCGGTGTCGGCGCCGCAGATCAAGGTGTCTGCATCGCCGTTGCCGTAAAGGACGTCGAAGTCGGCGCCGCCATAAAGAACGTCGTTACCGTCCTCGCCCGAAAGCGTGTCCTTGGCGAGATTGCCGTAAATGATGTCATCTGATGCGCCGCCGAAGATCAGGTCGGCGCCCTGTCCGCCATATAGGCGGTCGGAATCGGCCTCGCCGTAAAGCGTGTCGGCGCCCAGATTGCCGTAGATGACATCCGTACCGTCAGAGCCGTAGACCGTATCGATGTCGTTGCCGCCGTAGAGAAAGTCGTTGCCGTTTCCGCCGGTGATCAAGTCGTTGCCGGCGTCGCCGAAGATGACGTCGATTCCGGCATCGCCTTGCATCGTGTCGTTATCGCCGCCGCCGTAGATCGTATCATTGCCGTCGGCGCCGGTGACGCTGTCGTCGCCGGCCACGGCCGAAATCAGATCGTCGCCGGCGAGTGCAGAAATATCGTCGTTCGAGATCGTGCCCGTGATGACGTCGTTGGCGGAGGTGCCGGTGATCGAGGACATGGCCGATGATCTCCGATGCGGCGAAGTTGCGTTCTAGGCGGCGAGCGCCGGCAAGGCGAAACTGGCGGCCTGCAGTCGCGCCATCAGCGCGTCGACCGCCTCGGGCTGTGCGCGCGTGAAGGGCGGACGCACCGTCAGCCAGGTCTTGCGCCCGCCATGACGGACCAGGATCGCCTTGCAGGCCGGCGGCACGGCTATGCCGGTGAATGCCTTGCGCTGCGCCGACAAAGTCGCCTGCAGGCTTTCGGCCTCCGCTCTTTTCCAGTTGGAGTAGACGCGTTGCGTGGCTTCGCAGGTGACATTGCACGTGGCGGAGATCGTGCCGACGCCGCCCACGCGCATGACGTCGAGCAGAAATTCCTCATTGCCGGAGAACACATCGAAGCCCTGGAAGCGCTGCGCCATCGCCTTCATGTTGGCGAAATCGCCAGAGGAATCCTTGATGCCGGTCACGGTCGAAGGATAGGCCTTGAGCAGGCGCTCGATCACCGCATGCGTATAGGGCACGCCGGTCAGCTGGGGGAAATGGTAGAGATAGGCGCGCAGGCGCGGATCGGCAATCTTGTCGATGGTCTGGGCGAGCGCCGCGAACAGGCCGTCGTCGCTGACGTTCTTGTAGTAGAAGGGCGGCAGCAGCAGCGCGCCGTGAACGCCGATGGCAAGCGCGCGCTTGGTGAGCGCGATCGTGTCAGGGATGGCACAGCAGCCCGTGCCGATCATCAGCCGATTGCGCGGCAGGTCCGATCGGCCGATGGCGTCGATCAGCCCCAGGCGTTCGTCGACCGTGAAGGAATTCGCCTCACCGGTCGTGCCGAAGATCAGCACGCCGTCGCAACCATGGCTCAGCAGCCAGCGCGTGTGCCCAATCGTCGCCTCGGCGTCGATCGATAGGTCCTCGTTCAGGAGCGTGAGACCAGCGGCAAAGACGCCGCGCAAGCGCGTGTTGGCGGTCCAGGCTGTGCTGGTCATCGGTCGGCGGTCCCCCTCGGAATCAATGGAGAAATCTAAGCCCTTGAGGGCCTTAGTATCAAGCCGTTTCCCGGTCGATGAGGTGGATAAACGAGCCGGCAATGCGGCCTGCAACGAGGCCGGCTGACGCCTCGTGCGCACCTGTGGCGTCGCTGACGCGGAACAGCGGCTGTCCCGGCCCTTCGGTCATCGCTCGGGCGTAATGGAATTCGTGACCGCGGAACCGGGCCCCTGCAGGACCAAGGCCGGTCGTCGCGGTCAATATCGCGTGGCGATAGCCAAGATGCAACCGGCGGTCGGCAAGACTGGTTTCCAGCGGCAAGAGCCCGGCCATTGCATGGCGCCCGCCCGAAGGGTCGATCAATCCATGGCCGAGCACCATGTAGCCGCCGCATTCGCCCAACAATGCCGCGCCGCGTGCCGCGGCGGCGGCGAGCCCCGGCAGGAAGCATGACCCGGCCGCGAGTCGGCCGGCATGCAGCTCGGGATAGCCGCCCGGCAGATAGACGGCGTCGGCCGCTTCGTCGGGCGCCTCGTCGGCCAGCGGGCTGAACGGAATGAGCTCGGCGCCGGCGCGGCGCCAGCCCGCAAGCACGGCGGGATAGGCAAAGGCGAAAGCATCGTCGCTGGCAACGGCAATACGTTGCCCGATCGGCGGCAGCGGTGCAGCCGCCCCGTCCTCGAGCGGGAGGTTCGGGCAGCTTAGGGATGCCGGACGCGTCAGCCGTCGCAAGGCTGCCGTGTCGACGTGGCTCGCGACATGGTCAGCAGCGCTGTCGAGAAAGCGCCCGAGGTCGGCATGCTCGCGCGCCTGGACCAGGCCGAGATGGCGTTCCGGCAAGGTGAGCTGGGGCAGGCGCGGGACAGCGCCGAGGATCGTCAGCTCCGGACAGGCCGCGGCAACCGATTCGGCGACCAGCCGGGCATGGCTGGTGCCGCCGACACGGTTGAAGATGACGCCAGCAACCGGCAGCGCCGAACGGTGGCGCACAAATCCCGCCACCGTTGCCGCTGCCGAGGCGGCTTGGCCGCGCACATCGACGACGAGAACGACCGGCCAGCCGGTCAGGAGTGCGAGGTCCGCGGTCGAGCCCATGCCGCCGGCACCGATGCCATCGAACAGCCCCATCACGCCCTCGCATAGCACAAGGTCAGCGCCGGTCGCTGCATCAGTCACCGCCGATGCGAGCGTTGCCGGCCGCATGGCCCAGGGATCGAGATTGATCGATGGCCGACCGGACGCGGCGGCGTGGAATGCGGGATCGATGTAGTCCGGCCCGACCTTGGCACCGGCGACGGCGAGTCCGGCTCGTGCGTAGTGACGCAACAGCGCGAGGGTCAGGACCGTCTTGCCGCTGCCCGAGGCCGGCGCTGACAGGATGATGCCGGGAACGCCCGGAGCGCGGTCAGTCGTGCGAATGGGGGCGGCCATGGCGGTGGCCGTGATGATGCGCGTCCTGGTGCTCCCCTTTTGGGCCGTGCGCGTGGTCGTGACCATGCTCATGTGAGTGGCCGTGATGGTGGTGATGCGCATGATCGTGGCCATGATCATGCGCGTGGTGGTGATGGTGACCCGTGCGGTCGGCATCGGTGCCGACGCCGACGACATGCAGGTGGTGGCCGGCCTGGACTTGGCCGACGGCGGATTCGAATCCGACGATCTGCTCGCGATATTTGCAGAGCTGGCAATTCATATTGCCTGTTCCGGCCCCGATCTCGACGATGCGGTCGACGAAAGTGTCGAGTACCAGAGGGTGATCCTTGAGATAGTCCGCCTTGACGAATTCGACAGCGGGATGCTCGGCCGCGACTTCGTCGGTCTGACTGTAGATGCGCTTGACCAGAACACCCGTGAACAGGAAGTAGGGGAAAACGATGATGCGGCGGAAGCCGAGCCGCACGGCGCGCCGCAGCGCGGCATTGACGCGCGGATGCGCCACGCCGCTGAAGGCCGTCTCGGCCCAGCCGAAGCCCATGCCCTCCCAGAGCATGCGCGAGACCTTGGCGATGTTCGAGTTGGCATCGGAGTCGTTCGTTCCGCGCCCGACCACCATGAGCAGGGTTTCGTCGCGCTCGACCGCGTCCGCGCGACTCCGTTCGGCCTCGACGATCCGGTCGCGTGCGGCCTTGAGCAGTTTGCCGTCGATCGCCAGGTCGCGGCCAAACCTGACGACGATGCCCGGATGGGACGCGGCGAAGCTGTTGAGCTCCCACGGCAGGTCGTTCTTCACGTGGCCGGCGGCGAACAGCATGGCCGGCACGGCGAGAATATTGCGAGCGCCCCGCTCGACCAGCGCGGACAGCCCTTCTGCGATGGTCGGCCGGGCAAACTCGAGATAGCCGCTGCCCACATCGTGGTCGGGCAGGCGCGTCTTGATGCCGCGCGCCAGCAGGTCGAACTCGCGTGTGGCATCGACGTCGCGGCTGCCATGGCCGCAGACGAAAATAGCGGACCGATCACTCATGAATTCCCCCGCTGCACCCACCGGCCACGCACTGTCGACCCGATGTCCAGAAGTCCGTCATGTCAGTGCGGCGGCGTCTGCGCCGCAGGCTGACCGGCGGCGGCGTTCCGCACCTCGGCCGCGCGGTGCTCGGCGGCGATTGCGGCCTGGCCACGCCCGACCCGGCGATAGACTTCGCTCAGCAAACTCAGCCGCGGCGCCAGCGCATGGTGCTGCAAGCCGTGCGTGAACTCGGCAATGCCGAGCGCTCGTTCGAGCAACGGGACAGCGGCTTCATCCCGACCTGTCTTGGCATAAAGCCCGCCCAGCAGCTCGAGCCCTGTCGCGACATCAGCATGATCGGGACCTTCGATCTCCTCATGCATCTTGAGACCCTGCTGCAGCGTCGCTTCGGCTTCTGTGCTGAGGCCAAGCATGGTCTGCACCTTGCCGATCGCGTAGAGCCGGGCAACGACGCGCGAATGCCAATCGCCGAAGCGCAGCCGCTCAATCGCCTCGGCTTCCTTGAGCAGACCAAGCGCGCTTGCGCCATCGCCTTGGGCGGCATGCAGATCAGCCATGATATCGAGGTGCTTGACCAGATCGGGATGCTGATCGCCGAGCACCCGGCGGAACATGGCAAGCGCGCGACCATAGTGCCGCCGTGCCGCGTCGACATCGCCGGCCTGGCGGCGCAGCAGCGCGAGACTTGCGAGCTCGGCCGCGAGGCGCGCCGGCTCCGCCTCCGCTCTCTGCTGGTATCGTTCCAAGGCGAGCTCGAAGTGATCGGCGGCCTCGCCAAATTTTCCCACGTCGCGCAGCAAGGCGCCGAGCTGCTTCAAGCGCACGATGATCTGGCTGTCATCGCCGGGGAGCATGTTGGCCGTCGCCGCGCCGGCTGCCGTCGCGGTCTTGCTGCCGGTCGGTGTCTGGTCCACCGCCGCAATCGACTTGTCCAAATAGGCCTTGGCGAAATCCGCCTGCTTGGCATCGATGTACAAGCCGATCAACCGGTCGCGGCTCTCCATCGTCTCCCTGTGTCCGGAGCCGAGCGCGAGCTCGCGCAACTCGAGGGCGCGCTGCCACGGCTGCGCCGCCGCGGCGATGTCGCGCGCGGCCGCCGCCGCGTCGCCCCAACGGTCGAGCGTGTTGAGAAGAAGCAGCGGCTGGTCCGCGGGAATCAGCGCGACGGCCTCGCGGAAGAAGCGCACGGCGTTGCCGGGCTGGAGCTGCAGCATCTTGAGCTCGCCGGCAAGCGCGCGCGCCTCGGCTGCTTCGGCCAGGATCGGTCCCAGTCGGCCGGCATCTCGCTTGCCAAGACCGGCATCGCGTTCGCTCGCATGCTCGAGCAGCGCCTGGGCTCGCTCGAACTGGCCGGTTTCGACCGCAGCCAGAATCTTGGGACGCGATTGGCTGAACGACGTGTCGCTGCGCCCTTCGGCGGCGAGCCGGCGTGTCAACGCCATGTAGTCCTCTGCGAGGCGCTTGAGCCTCGCTTCGAGCTCTTCCGAAGGTGCCGGACGCGACCGGTTGACGCCCGCGAGTTGCTGCATGACCGCATCGGGCACGCCCGGCTTGGCCGCCGCTGCGGGGCCCGTGGTGTTGGCTCCGGCGCTGCCAGCGGGAGCCATGTCCGGCTCGACGCGCGCCGCGGCGGTCTTGGTTCTGGCGAGCTTCGGCTTGGCCGGAGCACGGGCAGAACGCGATGGGTCCCCGGTGCGCTCGCTGCCCTGGGCGAAGAGCCGTCGCCACACCTCCGGCGGAATCAGGGCGCGGAAAAGCACGAAGCCAAGCCAGATCGCGACGACGAGCGCAACGGCGAACAGCGCGTAGCCAATCGAGGGATTCAAGGCCCCGCTCCATTGACGGTCTGGCGCCCCGCGGGCATGGTCGGAGCATGATTACGCTTGGCTGGGCGAGCCCCGCGACCATCGATCCGCTGCTTCTGCTGCTGGTGGCGCTGGCGGTCGATGCCTATGTCGGCGAGATGTCGTTCCTGTTCCGAGTCGTGCCGCATCCGGTCGTGGCGATGGGACGCGCGATCGACTGGCTCGAGCGGCGTCTGAACCGCGCCGAGCGCGGCGCGGCCGCGTTGCGCATACGCGGCGCGCTGTCGATCGCGGCGCTCTGTCTGGCCGGCATCGTGATCGGCACGCCGCTTGTCTGGTTCAGTCGCCACTATCCGATGGGCTGGCTCGTCGAGTTGTTCCTGTTGATCACGCTGGTCGCGCAGCGCAGCCTCTACGACCACGTCAACCTCGTCTACCGCACGCTGCGCGACGAGGGCCTCTATGCCGGACGCCAGGCGGTCAGCCGCATCGTCGGGCGCGATCCGGCCGCGCTCGACGAGCACGGCGTGGCGCGCGCCGCGATCGAATCTTGCGCCGAGAATTTCAGCGACGGCGTGGTAGCGCCGGTCTTTTGGTACGTGTTGTTCGGACTGCCCGGCTTGCTGGTCTACAAGATCGTCAACACAGCCGACAGCATGATCGGACACCCGTCGCCGCGTTACGCCGATTTCGGCAAGGCGGCCGCCCGGCTCGACGATGCGATGAACCTGATTCCGGCACGCCTGTCCGGTGTGCTGCTGGCGATCGCCGCCTGCTTTGCGCCAACCGCCAATCCCGCCGGCGCGTTCGCCACCATGTGGCGCGACGCAGGCAAGCATCGCTCGCCCAACGCCGGCTGGCCAGAGGCGGCGATGGCCGGCGCGCTCGGCGTGGCCCTCGCCGGTCCGCGACGCTACGCCGAGCGCACGGTGGAGGATCCGTGGATCGGCAACGGTCGCGCGCGCGCCCTGCCCGAAGACATCAGGCGCGCGTTGGTTGTGTTCGGAATTGCTTGCCTGGTCCATTGGGCGCTGATCGCCGCCTTGCTGGTGCTGCGTCTCAGAGCCTAGCGACACATCGGCGCATCGACTAGCTGCCATGGGCGATCTCCAGCAGCCGGTCGAGATCGGCGGCAGCGGCGACATGGCCAGCCAGATCGTCCAAGGTCGACTCTATGGAAGCGTCGAAGGCCAGATCGTCGGCCCGCGCGCCAAGCTCGGCGAGGAATGCTGCCCGGAATTCGTCCGATTGGAACAACCCGTGCAGATAGCAACCGGCGATGCGGCCATCTTCACTCGTCGCGCCGTCGGTTCTGTCGCCTGTCTGGCTGGTCAGGCGCAGCATCGGCTTGATGCAATCCGCACCGACGGTTTGACCGACGTGAATCTCATAGCCATGCACCGGTCGACCGCTGGCGAGATGGACGCCGGACGACTGGCGCAACGTCTTGTCGCCATCCAGCACCGTGTCGAAGTCGAGCAAGCCCAGTCCCGGCGACTCGCCCGCCGGTCCCTCGATGCCGGCCGGATCGACGACGCGGCGGCCCATCATCTGGTAGCCGCCGCATAGGCCGAGCACGCGCCCGCCGCGGCGGACATGCGCGCGGATGTCGATGTCCCATCCTGCGGCGCGCAGCGCATCGAGGTCAGCACGCGTTGCCTTGCTGCCTGGCAGCAGGATGAGTGCCGCATCGGCCGGGAGCGCACGGCCGGGCGACACGACGTCAAGCGCCACACCCGACTCGGCCAGCAGCGGATCGAGATCGTCGAAATTGGCAATGTGCGGAAGGCGCGGCACGGCGATCTTGATGGCGCCGGTCTTGGCGGAGGCGAGCGGCAGGCGCTCGAGCGCCATGGAATCCTCGGCGGGAAGCGCACGAGCGCCGCCGAACCAGGGCACGACGCCCAGGCAATCGAGCCCCGTGCGTGCACGGATGATCTCGATCGCGTCGTCGAACAGCGTCACGTCGCCGCGAAACTTGTTGATCAGATAGCCCTTGAGCCGGCGCCGTTCGGATTCCGAGAGGAGCTCAAACGTGCCGATCAGGCTGGCGATCACGCCGCCGCGGTCCACGTCGCCGACGAGCACGACCGGAACATCGGCCGCCTCGGCAAATCCCATGTTGGCAATGTCGCCCGCGCGCAGATTGATCTCCGCAGGGCTGCCGGCGCCTTCGATCAGCATGAGATCGGCGTCCGCCGCCAGGCGGCCATAGCTGTCGAGCACGCGCGGCAGCAAGGTCGGCTTCATCGCCTGGTAGTCGCGCGCGCGCGCCTGACCGATGACGCGGCCATGCACGACGACCTGCGCCACGCCAGCTTGCGGCTTCAGCAACACGGGGTTCATGTCGTTGCGCGGGGCAATGCCGCAGGCGCGCGCCTGGAGCGCCTGCGCGCGGCCGATCTCGCCGCCGTCCAACGTCACTGCGGCGTTGTTCGACATGTTCTGCGGCTTGAACGGGCGCACCCTCAGGCCGCGACGCGTGAAGGCACGTGCAAATCCGGCGACGAGCAGTGACTTGCCGACGTCCGAGCCCGTGCCCTGGAGCATCAGCGCAGGGGTTCGGACGGCAGGTGCCATACTGGGAGACAGCGATCAGAAGCCGGCGAGCGAATCGGTCAGGATGCGCGCCCCCGCGGAGCGGACCTGGCCCTCCAGCACGATCTGGCGCGGCGTGACCTCCTGTCCGTAATAGGCCTTGTTCCACTCGTGGCGGGGCGCGATCAGCGTTCCCTCGAGCGCGCCGCCGCCGAACAGGCCGACGCCGCGTGAGAAGGCGTAGATGTCGACCGCTGGCGAGCCGACCGTGGCGGCCTCGGCGCCCGCGCCGACCGTGCCCACTGCGATCGACACGTCGGCGCCGACCTTGATCTGGTTCGTCATGACAGCATTGACGGCCTTGTCGGTCATGAGGGCGAAGACGATCTCCTTGGCTTCGATGCCGATCTGCAGGCCGATGCTGCCGCCCGCCACCGTGTAGAAGGCGGGGTCCGACCAGGTGCCCTGCTTGCGCACGACCAGCACGCCCGAGCCACCTTCGCCGCCGAGGAAGAAGCCGGCTTTCACGTAAGACGGCACGATCAGAAGCGCCTTGGCCCGCTTGAGGTAAGGCTCGGCTCCCTTTTCGAGCGACACGACGCGGAACGAGGCGGCGGACTTCTCGACCAGCACCTGCTGGTCGGCGGCCTGGGCCAATGCATCGCCCGGCATGAAGCCGGTCCACAACAGGAAAGCGGCGGCAAATGCGATCTGGGCAAGACGGGACATCGGGAGCTCCTCGTTCTTCTTGGCCTAGAACTCGATGCCGGCCTGGGCCTTCACGCCCGACCGGAAGGGATGCTTGATCATCGTCATCTCGGTCACCAGATCGGCGGCCTCGATCAGCTCGTCGCGCGCGTTCCGGCCGGTGACGACCACGTGCAGGTCGTGCGGGCGGGAGCTGAGCGTCGCCACCACCTCGGCGATCGGCAGGTAATCATAGCGCAAGACGATGTTGAGTTCGTCGAGCAGAACGAGGCGATAGGACGGGTCCGCGATCATCGCCTTCGCCGCCTCCCAGGCGACGCCGGCCGCCTTGATGTCGCGGGCGCGGTCCTGGGTTTCCCAGGTGAAGCCCTCGCCCATGGCGCGCATGGTCACGAGCTCGGGAAACCGCTGGAGCACGTTGCGCTCGCCGGTTTCCCACACGCCCTTCACGAACTGCACGACACCGACCTTCATGCCGTGCCCGATGCAGCGCAGCACCAGGCCGAAAGCGGCCGTCGACTTGCCCTTACCCTTGCCGGTATGGACGATCAGCAGCCCGCGCTCCTCCGTCTTGGTCGCGAGGATCTTGTCACGTGCGGCCTTCTGCTTGGCCTTCTTCTCGGCGTGCCGCCGGTTGAGCTCGTCTTCGCTCAAATTGTCATCGGTCACGATCTGCGCCTCCGAGCCCGCTCGTGTTCAATGCCGCCCGTGGCGGGCAAGCTGCGTCCGGCCAGCCGCGCCAGAAGGACATGGACGTGGTTGGCGCGCGATCGCCACAATCCGCGTTCCTGCGCCTCGAGAAATCTCTCGGCCATCTCGCGGAGCGCCGCAGGATTGTTGTCGGCGATGAACTGCCGCACCGATTCATCGCCGAGATAGGCGGCATAGACCGCGTCGAAATGGTGGTCCCGCACTGCGCCGGTGGTCGCCGCAAAGGCAAACAGGTAGTCGACCGTGGCTGCCATCTCGAAGGCGCCCTTGTAGCCGTGGCGCATGACGCCGGCGATCCATTTCGGATTGGCGGCCCGGCCACGTACGACGCGGGCGATCTCCTGATCCAGCGTACGGATGCGCGGGCTTTCCGGCCTGGAGTGGTCGTTGTGATAGATCGCCGGCCGCTTGCCGCTCAGCTGGCAGACGGCAGCCGCGAGTCCGCCTTCGAACTGATAGTAATCGTCGCTGTCGAGCAGATCGTGCTCGCGGTTGTCCTGGTTGTGCAGCACGGCATCGATTTGGGCGAGCCGCTGGGAGAATTCCTCGCGCGCCGCGACACCTTCGGCACCCGCGCCATAGGCATAGCCGCCCCAGGCGACATAGGCTGCCGCAAGGTCGGACCGATCGGCCCAGCCGCCTTCATCGATCAGCGCCTGCAGGCCCGCGCCGTAAGCCCCTGGCATGGAGCCGAAAATCCGGTAGCCGGCACGCTGGGCGGCAAGCTCGGGTGCCACGCCCTGGGCGATCAGGGTCGCCCGCTGCGCGCGCACGCGCGCGGCCAGCGGATTGTCGGCCTCCGCCTCGTCGAGTGCGGCAACAGCGCGCACCGCCGAGTCGAAAAGGTCGATCAGATTGGCGAAGGCATCGCGGAAGAATCCGGAGACGCGCAAGATGACATCGACGCGCGGACGCCCGAGCACGGAGACCGGCAGGATCTCGAAGCCAGTGACGCGGCGCGATGCCTGATCCCAGGTCGGGCGAACGCCGAGCATCGCCAGCGCCTGGGCAATGTCGTCGCCGCCCGTGCGCATATTGCTCGTGCCCCAGACCGAGAGCGCGACCTGGCGCGGCCAGTCGCCATGTTCCTGCGCGTGGCGCTCGAGCAGGAGGCCGGCCGATTTCCAGCCGAGATGCCAGGCCGCCGGCGTCGGCACCGTGCGCGTGTCGAGCGAATAGAAGTTTCGGCCGGTTGGCAGCACGTCGGGACGGCCACGCGTTGGCGCACCCGACGGGCCGGGCGAAACGAAGCGACCGTCGAGTCCGCGCAGCAGGCCCGCCATCTCTTCGGTGCCGCACCGGGCCACGGCGGGACGCAGCGCCTCTTCGATCCAGCCTAAGACGGCGGCGCATCGTGTCCAGCCGGTCTCGCAGATGCGCGTACCTGCAATGAGCTCAACCGCTAGGAGCTCCAGGCGCTCGACCGTGTCACCTGTGCTGCGCCAGGGTGTTTCGACAATTTGCAAAGCGGTCGGACGCGGTCCGTTCCACGGCGCCGCCATCGCGCAATCGAGCGGATCGAAGTCCAGGCCAAGGTCGGCGGCGAGCGCGCGGGTCAGCGACGCGTCTGCATCCTTGCCCCGATGCCGCGGCACGCGCGCAAGCGCCGCCAGCAGGTCGGTCAGCAGCCGGCCTTCGGGTGCGCGACCGAAGACATGCAATCCGTCGCGGATTTGCAGTTCCTTGAGCTCGCAGAGATAACCGTCGAGCTTGCCCAGTGCCGCGGCTTCGGCATCGTCCCGGGCGATGCCGCAATCCTCGGCGAGCCCGATTCGCGTGGCGTGGTCGAGGATCTGGCGTCCGAGCACGCCCAGCCGACGGGTGTCGACGGAGGCCGCCTCGTAGTATTCGTCGACGAGGGCTTCCAGGTCCCGGAGCGGGCCGTAGCTCTCCGCGCGGGTGAGCGGCGGAGTCAGATGATCGACAATGACCGCCTGGGCACGGCGCTTGGCCTGGCTGCCCTCGCCCGGATCGTTGACGATGAAGGGATAGAGGTGCGGCAGCGGTCCGAGTGCCGCCTCGGGGAAACATTCGGCCGAGAGAGCCAGCGCCTTGCCCGGCAGCCATTCAAGATTGCCGTGCTTGCCAAGATGGACGATCGCATCGGCACGGAAGCCGTCACGCAGCCAGGCGTAGAACGCCAGGTAATTGTGCGGCGGTACCAGGTCGGGCGAATGATAGCTGGCGGTGGGATCGATGTTGTAGCCCCGCGCCGGCTGGATCGCGACGACGATCTGGCCGAGCCTGATCGCGGGCACGACGAAGCGGCCACAATCGAGCCGTCCCTCGCGGAAGGCCGGGTCGCGCTCGGGCGCTCCCCAGCGCTCGTTGATGCGCGCGCGCAACGAGGTCGGCAGAGTGGCAAGGAAGATCTGGTAGTCGGCGAGCGACAGGCTTTCGCTCTCGATCCGGTCGACCGCGCGAAGATCGTTGGTCGGGCCCTCGAGCAAACGGTCGAGCAGCTCGGCCGGCGTCGCGGGGATCGCTTCCACGGTATACCCGGCCTCAGCGAGCGCCTGGAGCACGACCAGCGCCGATGCCGGCGTATCGAGACCGACGCCGTTGCCGATGCGTCCGTCGCGATTCGGGTAGTTGGCGAGCACGCAGGCGATGCGCCGTTCCTGCCGGGGCTTTGACCTCAGCCGCGTCCAGGCGCGCGCCAGATCCGCGGTGAATTCGATGCGGTCGGCGACGGGCTGGTAGCTGACGATGTCCGCCTCGCTCGCCTCGTCACGCCTGTTACGGCCTTTGAACGAAACGGCGCGCGCGAGGATGCGTCCATCCACCTCCGGCAGGGCGACGTGCATCGCGACGTCGCGCGGTCCGAGCCCACGCGTGCTCTGGCGCCATGCCGTCTCGCCGCCGCTGGCGAAGATCACCTGCAGCACCGGCGCATCGGTTGCCGCCAGCGGCGTCTTGCCCGCGGCGGCCCCGGGCTCGCCGACCGCGAAGGCAGTTGCATTGAGCACGATATCGGGCGACGTCGCGCCGACCATGCTCTCGACGGTCGCCGCCGCAACGGCGTCCTTCAGACTGGTCACATAGACGGGCAGGGGATTGATGCCGCGTGCGGCAAGAGCCGCGATCAGCGCGTCGACGGCCGCCAGATTGCCGGCCTGCACGAGCGCCCGATAGAACAAGAGAAGCGCTACCGGTGCACGCGGGTCGCCGGCGCGCCAATGGGCACGCACCGCGTCGAGATCGGGACGCGTCGCATCCGGCCAGTAGAGGCCGGCGCGCAGCAACGGCGTCGGCTCTTGCCAGGGGAGGGGCTGGCCAATCAACTCGGCGGCGTAGGCGAGGAACCAGGCGGCGTTGTCGACGCCGCCATGGACGCAGTACTGCCACAGCCGGTGACAGGCTTCACCCGGGATGGTCGAAAGCGCCATCAGCTCCGCATCGGGACGGTCGTCGCCGGGAAGGAAGGCAACCTCAAAACCATTCGCGCGCGCGGCGGCCGCCAGGCGTTCGACCCCATAAGGCCAGTAGCCGCGCCCGCCGAGGAGCCGGACCACCACCAGCCGCGCATGCCGCATCACCTTGTCGATGTGAAGGTCGACCGACATGTTGTGCGACAGCTGCAGCAGGCTTGCCAGGCGCAGGCTAGGCGCGCCCGGGTGCCGTTCCGTCACGCGCCGATAGGCGGCGGCGAGGCAGGCGATCTCGCTGTCGGCGGCGCTGAGCACGACCAGATCGCCCGGCGTCTGGCCGAGATCGATCGCCTCGCCGCCATCGGCAATGACGCCCTGGGTCGCCTCTAGCAGATGCATGGCGGACTCATCGGCGCGACCCTTGCACTGAAACCGTCAGACGCGCGCACCCAGCGCCAACGCGATGGCCGCGCGGTCGAGGCCCTTGCGGCCGATCACGACGATGGCGCTGCGCCTGACCTCGCCGTCCTGCCACTCGCGGTCGTAGTAGCGCTGGAAGCGCAGGCCGACGCCCTGGACGACATGCCGGCGCTTGCGGTCCGGCACGTCGAGGAAGCCTTTGATGCGCAGGATGTCGTGACCGGCAACGGTCGAGACGAGCCGGCGCTCGAGCGCCTCCGGGTCGGCAACGGGTCCGAGCTCGAGTGCGAAGCTCTCGAAATCGTCGTGATCATGCTCGCCGCCCTCGGCGTCGTGGTGAGACCGGCGGGCGGCCAAATCGTCCTCGGCCGCGGCCTCGAGGCCGAGCAGGATGCCGGCGCCGATGCGACCATGCGCGGTCTCGACCAGCTTGACGCCACGGCCCAGCGCCTCGCTCACCGTGCGTTTGGCGTTCTCGCGCGCGCCGCCATCGACCAAATCGGTCTTGTTGAGGACGACGAGGTCGGCGCAGGCGACCTGGTCCTCGAACACCTCCTCGAGCGGATTGTCGTGATCGACATTGGGGTCGGCTGCGCGCTGGGCGGCGACCGCTGCGGGGTCGGTCGCAAAACGGCCATCGGCGATGGCGGCCGCGTCGACCACGGTGATCACGCCATCGACCGTGACGCGCGCCTTCACCTCCGGCCAGTTGAAGGCCTGCACAAGCGGCTTGGGCAGCGCCAGGCCCGAGGTCTCGATGATGATGTGCTCGGGCGGATCCGGACGGTCGATCAGCTTGGTCACCGTCGGCAGGAAGTCGTCGGCCACCGTGCAGCAGATACAGCCATTGGCGAGCTCGACGATGTCCTCGTCGCGGCAGTCCGAGAGTCCACAGCCGCGGATGATCTCGCGGTCCATGCCGAGCTCGCCGAACTCGTTGATGACGAAGGCGAGCCGCCGCCCGCCCGCGCTCTCGATCAGGTGGCGGATCAGGCTGGTCTTGCCGGCGCCGAGAAAGCCGGTGATGACGGTGGCGGGGATCTTGCGGGCCATGTTGACCTCGTTGATGCTTCAGAAGATGGCTATTTGAGGATCAGCGGCAAGCCGGCCGTGATCAGGACGACCCGGTCGGCTGCCGCCGCCACGTCCTGATTGAGCCGGCCGGCCGCATCGCGAAAGGCGCGCGCCAGCGCATTGTCGGGCACGATGCCGAGGCCGACCTCGTTGGCGACGAACACGACCGGGCCCAGGAGGCCCGGCAGCGCGCGCACCAGACTTGTGCCTTCGACGGCTGGATCCCGGCCGGCACCCAGCAGGTTGCTGAGCCAAAGCGTCAGGCAGTCGACCAGAACGGCACGGCCGGGGGCAGCCAGCCGGGCGAGCTGCCCAGTCAGGTCGAGGGCTTCTTCCACCGTCGTCCAATGCGGCCCGCGCCGCGCTCGGTGGCGGCGAATGCGCTCCGCCATCTCGTCGTCGCCGGCCGCCCCGGTCGCGAGGTAAATCGGCGTCTCGGCCTGTCCGGCCACGCGCTCGGCATAAGCGCTCTTGCCGGAACGGGCCCCGCCCAGGACGAGCGTCACCGCCGGGGGATTGCCCGCAGCCCCATTTGCGGGTGCGCCGGACTGCACCGTGGCCAAGGCTCCAAATCCTCCACCCGAGGATGCCAACGCCCATGCGCTCGACCGAGGAGGTCTCCTGGCTCGGGGTCATCGACTGCGGCACCTTCCCGGCCGTCCAGGGCGGACGATGCCAGTGGTCCGAACCGCAATCTCGCCGCTTACAGTTGCGGGGGCAGCGCCGGCCTTGGCGGGGATCCCGCCGTACCGGACTTCCCTGTCTCGTAGCGCACGACGGCAACTTAGCACGGCCCCAACGGCGCGTGCCAGCAATCCCTGGTGCCTCAATATGTTGTGGGTTGCAAAAAGATTACGCTAATGCTATCATATGATAGCATATTGAAAAGCTTGAAAAAATGGGTCAGGTTCTGATCAGAAAAGTGCCGGAAGACGTGATCGACGTCCTGAAGGCTTGCGCACGCTCCAATCATCGATCGCTTGAGGAGGAGCTGCGGCACCTGCTGATCGAGGCTGCCAAGCCGCCGCGCCAGCAGCTCAAGGCAGCGGCGGCGGCGATGCGCAGTCGGCTGGCCGGTGAGCGCGCGCTCGATACGCTCAGCCTCCTGCGCGAGCTGCGCGAGCCATGAGCTGGGTCATCGACGCCAGCGTCGCTGTGCTCTGGTTCGTGCCGTCGCCCCTGTCGCCGACGGCTCTCGCGCTGCTCGACGATGGCGCGCCATTGATGGCGCCCGACCTCATTGTCGTCGAGGTGGCGAACGTCCTTTGGAAGCGCGAGCGCTACGCCGGGACGGACGCACTCGACATTGCGGGCGCGGTGGCGGTCCTGACCGGCGGCGCGCTGCGGCTGCGGCTCGCCGCGGGCCAATTGCCGGTTGCGATCGACATGGCGCGCCGGGTCGGGCGCTCGGTTGCGGAATGCCTCTATGTCGCCCTCGCGGTCGACGAGGACGCGACCCTGGTTACGGCCGATCGTCGCCTGGTGGACCGGCTGCGGCCGACCCTCTATGGCCGGCGGGTCCGTCTGCTTGACGATCTGGCAACGGGGGAGGGGCCGGGCGGTCGGCCCTAACGCGGCGCCTGATTGACCTGGGCGATCCGCCAAAGGCCCCGACCGCCGGAATCGCCACTGGCCTCGGGGAAATGGTCGAGGCGGGTGATCGACAGATTGTCGATGGCGAAGCTGAGCGCATGTTCCGGGTCGATCCTGAGCGCCACGGCGAGCGCCGCGCGGATCGTTCCGCCATGGGTCACCGCGACGATATCGCGGCCGCGGTGGCTGCGGTTCAGCCGCTCGATGGTGCGCTCGACGCGTTCGATCAGCTCGACGAAGCTCTCGCCGCCGGGCGGCCTGTGCCGTGCCGGCGCCAGCCAGAAGGTCGTGTAGACGCTGTCCGGCGCGTTCCTCAGCTCGTCGTGCCGGCGGCCCTGCCAGTCGCCGAAGCTCTGCTCGGCGAGCTCGGGTTCGACCAGCATCGGCAGCATCTCCGGATAGCCGGCGGCAAAAATGGCCGCGGCCGTCTGGTGCGTGCGTTGCAGATTGCTGGTCACCCAGATCGCGTCGCGCGGCAGGAGCTGCGCCAGGACCGCGAAGGCCGGGACGTCGGAACAGTCGGCCGGCCAGTCCTCCTGGCCGTAGCACCAGCCCTTCCGGCTGGTCACCGGCGCATGCCGGATCCACCACCAGCGGGTCGTGGTCATAGCATTGCCGCGACGACGAGCAGGATTGCCGTCTCGCCCAATTGTTCGATCGCGCCCAGCACGTCGCCGGTATAGCCGCCGATGCAGCGCCGCGCCAGTGTCGCGAGCGCCCAGGCAGATGCGGCCGCGCCCAGCAATGCCAAGGCGCCGAGCAGCGGCCCAAGCAGGATAAGGCAGGCGAGCGCACCGATTCCCGCGGCGACAAGTGCGCGTTCCGCCGTTGGGCGTCCCGCGAGTATCGCGAGCCCGTCGGCGCGCGCGGGGATCATGCGCTGCATGGCGAGCGGCAGGAGGCCGCGCGCACCGGCATGGGCGGCGATCAGCGCGGCCGCGCCGGATGCCGCGGGCAGATCACCGAGGGCTGCCGCACGCAGACCCGCTGTGATGACGAGCGCCAGCACGCCGAACGTGCCGATCCGGCTGTCGCGCATGATGTGGAGCGCGGCCGCGCGATCGGCACGGCCGGCAAGCATGGCACCCAGCCCGTCCGCGACATCGGCAAGGCCGTCCTCGTGCAGGGCGCCGGTGAGCGCGATCGTGACAGCCAGCGCGAGGAATGCGGCAACCAGCGAGGGCAGACCGATCCACATGGCGACAGCGAAGGTCGCGCCCCCGGCTGCTCCGATGGCAGCACCCATGACCGGCATCGCCCAGGCCGATTCGGCAAGGGTTGGGCGCGCGCCGGCGTCGTGCAGCAGCCAGCGCCCGCCCAGCCAGCTTGCAACCGGCAGGCGGGTCAGGAACATGGCGGCGACGGTTAGCGCGTCGATCCAGCTGTGATTCCGATCGGGATCGCCCGCGTCATGTCCCATGGGCCGAGGGTCGCAATTGCAGTGGCGGGATGCCGGCGGTTATAGGACAGTTGCGCCGCCCGCGCCAACTGACCTCGCCCGATGGATTTGCCAGAGAGTTCCGCTTCGCGCCGCCCTGTGGCTTCGCTCGCCGAGATTCGTCGCGTCATGGCCGATCTGCCGGGACCGGATCTCGAGGCTGCCTCGGCTGCCGCCGCGCGCGAAGCCCAGTTGACCAAGCCGCCCGGCGCGCTGGGACGCCTTGAGGACATGACGGCGTGGCTCGCGACCTGGCAGGGCCGTCATCCGCCGCGCCTCGAACGGCCGCGCACGGCCGTGTTTGCCGGCAATCACGGGGTGGCCGCACAGGGTGTCTCGGCCTTTCCGAGCGAGGTCACGGCGCAGATGGTGCAGAACTTCATCGCCGGCGGGGCCGCGGTCAATCAGCTCTGCCGGACGGTCGATGCCGATCTGCGCGTCTATGAGATGGGCCTCGACCAGCCAACTCAGGACTTCACGCGCGAACCCGCCATGACCGACGAGGAATGCGCGCGTGCTTTCGCCTACGGCATGATGGCGGTCGAGCCCGGCATCGACGCGCTGGCGCTCGGCGAAATGGGTATCGGCAACACGACTTCGGCGGCAGCGCTGTGCGCTGCGCTCCATGGCGGCACCGGCACCGACTGGGTGGGACCGGGCACCGGCGTGGTCGGCGCGGCGCTCGCGCGCAAGATCGCCGTGGTCGATCGCGGTCTCGAATGCCACCGCGCGGCACTTGCCGATCCTTTGGAGATCATGCGCTGCCTGGGGGGTGCCGAGCTGGCAGCGATCGCCGGCGCCATCATCGCAGCCCGGCTGGCGCGCACGCCCGTCGTGCTCGACGGCTTCGCCTGCACCGCGGCGGCTGCCGTGCTCGCCGCCATCGACCGGCGTGCGCTCGATCACTGCGTGGTCGCGCATTGCTCGGCCGAGCCTGGCCATCGCCGACTGCTCGACAAGCTCGGCAAGCGTCCGCTGCTCGACCTGGGCATGCGGCTCGGCGAGGCATCGGGCGCCACGCTGGCGGTGCTGATCCTCAAGGCGGCCCTCGCCTGCCACCAGGGCATGGCGACGTTTGCCGAGGCCGGCGTCAGCGGCAAAGCGTAGAACCTATCCGCGACACAGAACGATCAGCGCGTTCGGTTTGGCGTTGGCGAGGTTGAGCGTCTGGATGCTCAGCTGCTGCTGGACCTGGAGCGCCTGCGGCCGCGCCGATTCCTTGGCGAGATCGGCATCGACGATCGAGCCGAGCCCGACTTCCTGGGCGTCCGACAAGTGGCCGATCATCTTGTGCTGGTTGGTCAGCGTGCGCCAGTCGGCGCCAAGCTGCGGCTGTGCCAGTCCCCGGTCAGATCGCGTCCGCGTTGGTCTCGCCGGTTCGGATGCGCACGGCGTGCGCCACGTCCAGCACGAAGATCTTGCCATCGCCGATCTTGCCTGTGTTCGCCGCCCTCTGGATGGCCTCGACCACGCCGGACACCTGATTATCGTTGATCACGACCTCGATCTTGACCTTGGGCAGAAAGCTGACGGCGTACTCCGCGCCGCGATAAATCTCGGTCTGGCCCTTCTGCCGACCGAACCCCTTGACCTCGCTGACCGTCAGTCCTTGCACGCCGAGCTGGGTCAGGGCTTCGCGTACGTCGTCCAGTTTAAAGGGCTTGACGATCGCCATCACCATTTTCATCGGGCAACTCCTGTTTCGTCATGCCGGCGCGCTCGGTCAGGTCCGGCGACGCTGGAAGGGCCAGATTCCACACCTCGATAGCCGCACAGTTCAAGAAGCATGCCGACCATCGGCCCACCCCGGTGACCAGCCCGCAACGCGGGGCAGCGCAGGCCGGGCGAACTTTGGCAGAGGCTGTTGTCCGGCAGTTTCGCGGTCCTGTCGAGCCAGCGCCGTCGATGCTGATGCAAAAATGGGCAGAGTGGCGCTTCGGCATGCTGGACAGACCGGGACGTGACAGCCAATGTCGTCGCGATGAGCGAGCGGAACTCGAGCGACAAAGGTGACACGCACGCGACCGGCGATCCGATCGCGCCGGGCGGGCGGATAGCCGGCGATGCCGTCATCGTCGGAGGCGGTCTGGTTGGATTGAGTCTCGGCCACGCATTGGCGCGGTCGGGACTCGACGCCATCGTGGTGGATCGCGAGGCGCCGGCGACCCGGACCGACGCCGGCTATGACGGGCGATCCTCGGCAATCGCCTACGGCTCCCGCTGCGTGCTGGCCGGACTCGGCCTGTGGGAACACCTGGCCGAGCATGCATGCCCGATCCTCGACATCCGTGTCTCCGACGGCCAGTCGAAGCTGTTCCTGCACTATGACCACCGGCAGGTCGGCGACGAGCCGCTTGGCCACATCATCGAGAACACGGCCATCCGTCGCGCGCTGTCGCAACAGACCGGCGCCGCGCGCGGTCTCGATGGCGGGCGGCTCGTCCATATCGCGCCCGCGGAGGTGCGCGGACTCGAGCGGCGTTCCGGGCGGGTCGAAGCGGTGCTGGCCGATGGATGTCGGATCTCGGCCTCGCTCGCGATTGCTGCCGATGGACGGCAGTCGCCCATCCGCGTCGGCGCCGGTATCGGCGCGACCGAATGGGCGTACCAGCAGACCGGCATCGTCTGCACGGTCGCTCACGACCGGCCACATCGCAACGTGGCGCATGAGCGCTTCCTGCCGGCCGGCCCGTTTGCGCTCCTGCCAATGACAAGATTGGCCGATCACCCGCAGCGCTCGTCCATCGTGTGGACAGAGCGCGCCGCGCTGGCCCCCGCCATGATGAAACTCGACGACGCCGCGTTCTCCGCCGAAATGACGCGGCGGTTCGGCGACTATCTCGGCCCGCTGCGGGTCATCGGCCGACGGTGGGCCTATCCGCTCGCTCTGCTTCATGCCGAACGATACGTCGCCGCGCGGTTGGCGCTGGTCGGCGACGCAGCCCATGCGATCCATCCGATCGCGGGACAGGGTCTCAATCTCGGTCTGCGCGACGTGGCCGCACTCGCCGAGGTGATCGTCGATGCTCACCGCCTCGGCCTCGACATTGGCAATGCGCTGGTGCTCGAGCGCTACGAGCGTTGGCGCCGCTTCGACTCGACCGCACTGATCGCCGTCACCGACGCGCTCAACAGGCTGTTCTCGACCGGGGCTGCTCCCGTGCGGTTGGCGCGCGACCTCGGTTTGGCGGTCGTCGACCGCCTGCCGCCGCTGAAGCGACTGCTGATGCGTCATGCCATGGGCGTCGTGGGCGACTTGCCGCGCCTGGTGCGCGGCGAAAGGTTGTAGGCCGGCGGTTCTGCGCACCCATATGAACGAGGCCATTGAAGACGCACGGCGCTACTTCGATTCGCTGTGGCAACGCGAGGCGCCGGCCTGGCGCGCCGGACAGATCACACCGTACCGCATGCGCGACGGCGTCTGCGTCCCCTTCGATCTTGGGCTGACCACGATCGCGCGCGTCGCCGACCAGATCGAAAGACCAGCGGCGCTGGCCGAGACTGTCGAACGGCTTGCCAAGATCGGACCGGAGCAATTCGCCTATGGTCCCGACCAGCATCACATCACGCTTGTCGGCTTCGTGCCCCGCTTCGCCGACCCAGCCGAGGCGGCCGCGGAGCGGATCGAGCGCCTGCGCCAGGCCGCGGCCATGGCGCTCGCCGATGCGCCGCCCGCCGTTTTCGATCTCATCGGCTTCGGGGTGCTTGGCGCCCAGGTCTTCGTCCAGGTCGTGCCGCGCGACGGTACCTGGCCGCGCTTGCGCGAACGCATGGTCGGGGCGCTGGCGCGCGTCGGCGAAGCCTCGCGCGGCTTTCCCAGCATGGCGCCGATCCACATGAACGTGATGCGCGTCACCGATGCACGGCCCTCGGCGCTGGCCGCGCTGTTCGCCCGGATCGAGACGCTGCGCCAGACGCCGCTCGGTACTCTTGCGGTCGATAATGTCAGCCTGGTCATGACTGATTTCGTCGTCACCCCGCGCCATACGCGGCGCCTGGCCGCGTTTCCGCTCAGCGCGCCGACTGCTCGCTCAGAAAGTCGATGATGTCCCAGCGGTCTTGCGCGTTGGCGACCCGGAAATTCATGCGCTGGCCGGCAATCACAGCCTGCGGGTTGGTCAGCCACCGGTCCAGGTTCTCCCGGGTCCAGACGACATTCGAGTTATGGACCGCCTGCGAATAGGCGAAGCCCGCAACCGAGCCGGCCTTGCGGCCGACCACGCCGCGATGCATCGGGCCGACGCGGTTGGCCTCGATCGAGTGGCAGGCGATGCAGCGGCTTTCGTAGAGGTCCCGGCCGCGCGCTGCATCGGCTAGCGCAGGCCAAACCAGCAGAAAGGCGCCGACGAAACCGACGCACCATGCGCAACCTCTAGCCTGAACTTTGCCCCATTTTCGAGCTAAGCAATTGAAAGTGCGGGGATTTTGGCTTTGACGGTAGTCATGTAATTTGTTTGAGGGGCTTGACA
>VGDO01000063.1 GCA_016869645.1 Alphaproteobacteria bacterium | reverse complement strand
GGCCGTGTCGCGCGGCGTCACGGCGATGCTCGGGCTTCCACATCGTGCACCCCTCGGATACGATTCGGGTGCCCGACAATGAATCACAACAGATTCGTCCGATTCAACAACTTTCAGGATCGGCTCTGAGACCGGCCTATTGATTCAGGTCAACGCCGGTTGCCACCTGGATTTGCTTTGATGGTCTGGTCGCGGACTGCTTGAGGAGATCAACCCGCAGCCAAGCCTCTCTCCCCCAGATACTTGCCAAGCAACCCGCCCGACCGGCCCCCTGGTCGGGCGGTCTTGGTTTGCGGGCCGCGCCGAGGTGTTACGCGCGTCCGACCTCGACACCGGTGTCGTTGTAGCAGGCGCCCTCGGCCAGATCGGCGCGATCGTCAGCCGAGACAAGCGCGCTGATCGTCTGTCCATTGCGGCTGGTCGACAACCAAGCGCCCTTCTCCGACGCGACCACGCCAGGCCGGATCGCGTCGGTGATCTCGAGCGGCAGCACGACCGAACCGAGATCGTTCCAAACCCGCACCGCGCTGACGCCCTCGAGCCTGCGCGCCTTCGCATCGGTCGGATGCATGAGCAGCGGCGGCGTGTCGCCGGGCGCGCCACCCGCGCCGAACAACGTCGAGGAAATGCGCTTGTCCGAGGCGGGCGAGATCAACGACAGCGGGTACTTCGACACGCGCGGCCGGAAGCTCGGCAAGCGCGCCGGCTGGCCCCAGCGGGATGCCAAGGCATCGGAAGCAAGCTCGACCTTGCCCGACGGCGTCGCGGGCATGACGTTGTCGAACAGCGCTAACGCCCTGCCGTCGGGCGCCTCCATGCGCATGGCCGTGCCGACGGGAATCTGGCTCGGCCGTACGCCGCGCATGCGCGGATGGTGGGGATCGACTGCGTCGTCCATGAGTTGGCGGTCGTCCGTCTTGAAGCAGTCATCCGTGAAGCCGAAGCGCGCAGCGAGACGCCGGAAGATCTCGGTATTCGGCAGCGTCTCGCCGACCGGCGGTATGACCGGCTCAGCGCGCTGCAGCCAATGATGGCCGTACGAGCTGTAGAGATCGTCGCATTCGAGATGAGTCGCCGCCGGCAGCACGATGTCACAGTGCTGCATGCTCTCGGTCATGGCGATCTCGATGCCGATGCTGAAGATGTCCTCGCGCGCCAGGGCGCGCTTCATGCGGTTCTGGTCAGGATGCACGACCAACGGGTTGTGGTTGTAGATGAACAGCGCCCGCACGGGCGGATCGATGTCGTCGCGCTCCAAGTGACGGCCGACATCGAGGATGTTGATGGTGCGCGTCGGCTTGGTCATCAGATCGGGGCGCTGCAGCTTGGCGGTCGTCTTCGGAAAGGCATTGCCCGCACCCAGCACGACGCCGCTCCTGCCGTTGAGCTTGCCCAGCAGCGCAGGCAGCGCGATGGCAACGCGCACGCCGCTGCCGCCATTGCGGCCCCGCTCCAGGCCGTTGGCCGGCGCGATGACCAGTGGATCGGCCTCGGCCATCCAGCGCGCCAGCATGCGGATGTCCTGGGCCGGCACGCCGCATGTCGTCGCCGCCTTGTCGGCCGGCCATCGGCGCGCCTCGGCCATGAACTCGTCGTAACCCAGAACATGCTCGGCGATGAACCGCTTGTCGTGGGCGCCGAGCTCCTCGAGCTCGACGGCGAGCGCGAAGCCGAGCACGACGTCGGTGCTCGGCAGGGGTGCCACGTGCATGTCGGCCTGCTCGGCGATCTTGATGCGCAGCGGGTCGATCACGACCATGCGCCCGCCCTTGCGCCTGGCCTGGCCGATCTTGCGCACAAGATGCAGGTTGGCGACCGTCGCGTTGTTGCCCCAGACGATCGTCAGCTTCGCCTCACCGGCCGCCTCCGGCCCGATGCCGGGCGAACTGCCATAGGTGCCGGCCCACGCCTCGGCGCGCACCGCGCCGCACAGCGAACGCCGATAGAGTTGGCTCGCACCCAGCTTGTGGAAGAAGCGCAGCGACATGCTCTCGTAAGCCAGCATGCCGTGGGGACCGGCATAGTTGAGCGGCAGCACGGCTTCGCTGCCCCAGCGCTTGATCACCGCGCTGACGCGCTCATAGACAGTGTCGAGCGCTTCCGCCCAGGAGATGCGCGCAAACTGGCCGGACCCGCGCGGTCCCGTGCGCTTGAGCGGATAGAGCAGGCGGCCCGAGCCGTGGACGAACTCGCCCGTGTGATGCGCCACCTTGTTGCAGATCACGCCCTCGGTGTAGGGCAGCGCGTGACTGCCGCGCACCTTGGTGACGCGGCCTTCGGCGACCGTGACCGTGATGCTGCAAGTGTCAGGGCAGTCGAGCGTGCAAACGCTCGGGCGCTCGATGCTGGCGGCTGTGCTCATGGCCGGCTCCGATGGGCAGATGCGGAAATCGCTGTCGGCTCAGGCTAACGCGAAAGGCCGGAGCGGGCGAGGGGCGATCTTGTTGCGATACAAATCATCCGGTCGTCGCTCGCGGTGACGCAGCAGGCTGCGCTGCTACCGTGAAGACGCGCTCGACCGCCTTACGCCCCCATCATCGCGCGCATCTGGCCATTGGCAACCGCGAGCATGGCGAGCTCGACGGTACCGGCTTCCTTGAGGTCGGTGATCAGCTGCGTCGTCCGGTCGACCGCGCCCTTGCGGCCGTCGACCCAGCGGTTGATCGCGGACTCGCCCAATGTGCCATTGGCTTGGTCGAGCACCCGTTGCGTGAGCTGCACCTGGTGGCCGAACAGATCGTCGACGATGGCGCCGACCGCCATGCGGTCCCAGCGCGACTCCGCTTCGACGCGCGCTGCGGCCGTGCGCAGCCAGTCGAGCCCGAACCGCGCACCCAACGCGAAATAGACTCGCGCCACGTCGATCAGCGCGAAGTTGCTCTGTCGCCCGATGCGCACGATGTCACAGGCCGCGACCATGACGTCGAGGCTGGCGACCCGACGCGCGAGATCGGCCGGCACGCCCTCCTTGACCAGCTCGCCCGCCCGCGCGTCGAGTGCCGCGCGGTCTTCGGGCACGAGCGCGTCGGCCAGCGAGTCGAACAGCTCCTCGACGCCGGGCAGGAACTCCTGGATGTGGCTGCCGATGTCGAGCGGCTGCTTGCCGTTGCGCAGGAACCACAAGGTCGCCCGCCCGATCAGGTCGCTCGTGTCGCGCAGCATCAGGTTCTGCACGCGTGCCGGCACCTTGTTGTCGAGCGCCTCGACCGCGCGCCACAGCTTGCGCAGCTGGAACACGTCGCGGCTGATCGCGTAGGCGCGCGCGATATCCGGCGGCGACATGCCGGTCTTGTCCATCATCACGCTGACGAAGGTCGAGCCGACCCGGTTGACCAGGCTGTTGGTCATGTAGGTCGCGACGATCTCGCGCTTCAGGCGGTGCCGGCCGATCGCGTCGCCGAACTGCTTGCCGAGCCGCTTGGGGAAATAGCGCGCGAGGTCGCTCATCAGCTTGGGATCGTCGGGCACGTCCGAGGGGAGCAAATCCTCGTAGAGCGACATCTTGCTGTAGGACAGCAGGACTGCGAGCTCCGGCCGGGTCAGTCCCTTGCCCGTTTCGGCCTGGCGCTCCATGAGCACTTCGTCGGTCGGCAGGTACTCGATGCCGCGGTCGAGACGGCCGAGCCGCTCGAGCGCCCGCATCAGGCTCATCTGCTGGTCGAGCAGGTCGAGGCCCTGGGACTCGGCGAAGCTGATCGCCTGGGTCTGCAGATAGTTGTCCTGGAGCACGAAGGCGCCGACCTCGTCGGTCATCTCGGCCAGGAGCTGGTCGCGCTGCTTGACCGTGAGGTCGCCCGACTCGACCACGTCGTTGAGCAGGATCTTGATGTTGACCTCGTGGTCGGAGCAGTCGACGCCGGCCGAGTTGTCGATGAAGTCGGTGTTGAGCCGCCCGCCGGCCATGGCGTATTCGATGCGGCCCTTCTGGGTCATGCCCAGATTGGCGCCTTCGCCCATCACCTTGGCGCGGATGTCCTTGCCGTTGACGCGCAGCGGGTCGTTGGTTCGGTCGCCGGTCTCGGCGTGGGTCTCGTCGGACGCCTTCACGTAGGTGCCGATGCCGCCGAAGTAGATCAGGTCGACCTTGGCCTTGAGCAGGCTCTGTATCAGGTCGTTGGGCGTCATCTGATCGCGCTCGAGCCCGAGCGCGGCGCGCACCTGGGGCGAAAGCTTGATCGACTTGGCCTTGCGCTCGAACACGCCACCGCCCTCGGAGATCAGCTTGGCGTCGTAGTCGGCCCAGGACGAGCGCGGCAGGTCGAACATGCGCTTGCGCTCGGCCCAGCTCTTGGCCGGGTCGGGATTGGGGTCCAGGAAGATGTGCATGTGATTGAAGGCAGCGAGCAGCTTGATGTGCCGGGACAGCAGCATGCCGTTGCCGAACACGTCGCCCGCCATGTCGCCGACGCCGATCACGGTGAAGTCCTGGGACTGCGTGTCGACACCAATCTCGCGGAAGTGGCGCTTGACCGATTCCCAGGCACCCTTGGCGGTGATGCCCATCTTCTTGTGGTCGTAGCCGGCCGAGCCGCCCGAGGCGAAGGCGTCGCCCAACCAGTGGCCATATTCGAGCGACACGCCGTTGGCGATGTCCGAAAAGGTCGCCGTGCCCTTGTCGGCGGCGACGACGAGGTAGGGGTCGTCGCCGTCGAGACGGACCACGTCTTTGGGCGGCACGATGGCGCCCGACTTGATGTTGTCGGTGATGTCGAGCAGGCCGCGCATCAGCGTCTTGTAGCATTCGATGCCTTCGGCTTGGTAAGCCTCGCGCCCGCCCTCGGTCGGCGGGCGCTTGACCACGAAGCCGCCCTTGGAGCCGACCGGCACGATGACCGCGTTCTTGACCATCTGCGCCTTCATCAGGCCGAGGATCTCGGTGCGGAAGTCCTCGCGCCGGTCCGACCAGCGGATGCCGCCGCGCGCGACCTTGCCGCCGCGCAGATGGATCGCCTCGACGCGCGGGCTGTAGACGAAGATCTCGACCAGCGGCCGCGGCAGCGGCAACTCCTCGATCTTGCGGCTGTCGAGCTTGAACGACAGGTAGGATTTCGGCCCGCCGTTGACGGCCTTCTGGAAAAAGTTCGTGCGCAGCGTCGAGGCGACCAGGTTGAGATAGCGCCGGAGAATACGGTCCTCGTCGAGATTGGTCACGCTGTCGAGCGCGTGCTCGATCTCGACCACCTGCCCCTTGACGCGCGTGCCTGCGTCGGCCTGGTTGGCCGGATCGAAACGCGTCATGAAGAGGCGCACGATCATGCGCGCGATATCCGGATGATTGAAGAAGGTGCTCTCGATATAGGACTGGCTGAAGGTGAATGCCGCTTGGCGCAGATACTTGGCGTAGGCGCGCAGCACGGTGACTTCGCGCCAGTTGAGGCCTCCGGCCAGCACCAGCCGGTTGAAGCCGTCATCTTCCATGTCGCCGTCCCACACCGTGGCGAAGGCCTCGTGGAAGATCGTCCGGCATTTGGAGATGTCGACCTCGCGGCCCGAACGGGTGACCATGTCGAAGTCGTGGATCCAGACCTGCTGGTCGGTGCCCTTCGGCGCAACGTGATAGGGATTCTCGCTAACCACCATCAGCCCCATGTGCTCCAGCATGGGCAGCACGCCCGACAGCGGCACGGGCGCGCCGGTGTGGAAGATCTTGAAGCGGACGGTCGAGGGCTCAGCCTCGATCGGCCGGTAAATGTTCATGCCGACGCGGCCAGTCGACAGCACTTCCTCGATGCGGTCGATGTCGAACACCGCGCCTTGCGCGCTGAAGCGTTCGCGGTAGGCGATCGGGAAGGCCTCGCCGTACCTGCGCAGCAGCGCCAGGCCGCGCTCCTCGCCCCGGCCCTCGATCAACGCCTGCTTCAGCCGGTCGGTCCACGACCGACCCGCCTCGATCAGTCGCGCCTCGATCTCCTTCAGATCGTAGTCGGGGATCTCGCCGCGCTTGGTCTTGATGATGTAGTGCAGCCGCGCCAGAACCGAATCGGCAATCTGCGTATAGTAGGCGGCCGTCGTTCCGTTGAACGACTTCTCCAGGATCGCCTCCATGCGCTTGCGCAGGTCGGTGTTGAACTGGTCACGCGGCACGTAGATCAGCGCCGACACGAAACGCTCGAGCCGGTCGCGCCGGACAAACAGCGCGATGCGCTGGCGCTCCTGCAAATGGAGCACGCCCATCGAAGTTTCGAACAGCTCATCGTCCGAGGTCTGGAACAGTTCGTCGCGCGGGAATGTCTCGAGGATGTTGCCGAGCGCCTTGCCGTCGTGGCCGCCCGGCGCGAATCCGGCGCGCTGCACCACGCGCGACACGCGCTTGCGCAGCAGCGGGATCTGCTTCGGGCTTTGGTTGTAGGCGACCGAGGTGAACAGGCCGACGAAGCGGTGCTCGCCCGCAACGCGGCCATGGCTGTCGAATTTCTTGACGCTGATCGAGTCCATGTGGACGCGCCGGTGCACGGTGGCCTTGCGGTCGGCTTTCATGATCAGCAGCAGGTCCGGCTCCTGCAGGAAGTCGCGAACGTCCTGCGGCAGCGAGGCGAGGTCGCGCAACCCTTCGAACACGTGGACATCCGGATTGCGCAGGACGCCGAGCCCCGACTTGTCGACGATCGCCATGCGTGCGGTCTTGCCGGATCCGGCATAGTCGAACTCGCGGTATCCCAGGAACGTGAAGTGGTCGGCTTCGACCCAGCGCAGGAATTCGCAGGCCTCGGCCACGTCCTCGGGCGGCAGCGGCGGCGGCGCCTTCTGGATGCCGTCGATCACGCTCAGCATCTTCTGGCGCATGGTGCGCCAATCCTCGACCGCGGCACGCACGTCGGCCAGCATGCGCACCAGGGAATCGCGAATGCCATCGAGCGCCTCGGGCGATGTCTGCTCGGAGATCTCGACATGCATGTAGGATTCGCCGATCGCGTCGGCATCGCCTTTCTCGGCGAGCTTGGTCAGGCGTCCTTGTCCGTCACGCTTCACGTAAACGACGGGGTGGACGACGAGATGAACCGTCAGGTCCTGGCGGTTGAGCTCCGCATTCACCGAATCGACGAGGAACGGCATATCGTCGTTGACGATCTCGATCACCGTGTGGACCGAGCGCCAGCCATTCTCCTCGAGGCGCGGATTGTAGGCGCGCACCTTCGGCGCCTTGGCGGCGCGCGTCGCGCCATGGCTCCACAGCGAGAGTGCCGCGCCGAACAGATCGTCGGCGTCGGCGTGGATCATGTCGTCGGGCGCGACATTGAGGTAGTAGCGCCGGATGAACGCCTCGGCCGGTGCGCCCTTGGCGTCGCCCAGCTTGGCACGTGCCATCTGTGCCAGTTTCTCGATCAGTTCGGCTTTGAGAACGTCCGGCTTGACGGCCATGGCACGTTTCCCCCTCGCAATTTCAATGGGCTATCTTAAGTTCAACGCATAAGTGCTTGAGCCCGTTCATGCAATTGTAGCCCATTCCGGGCCTGTGGAAAAGTCGAGTCGGCGTTCTCCCAAAGATTAACTCTGATGCGCGGAATGGCCCTTAGGGGCCGGCGCGGTCGAGGATGGGACGATGGCCCCGGCGGCCGGAAAAGCCAGCACGACGCGCAGGCCGGGCCGATTGTCCGCTAGCGTCAGCGTGGCGCCGTGCAGCCGGGCGACGGCGGCGACCAAGCTCAGGCCAAGGCCACTGCCCTCGGCGTGGCGGCTCGGATCCAGCCGCACGAAACGCTTGAGCACATGGTCGCGCTGGTCCGCCGGCACGCCGGGCCCTGTGTCGGACACCGAAAGCTCGACCACATTGGAGTTCCGGCGCAGTGCGACCAAGATGCGACCGTCGGTGGGCGTGTATTTGATGGCGTTGTCAACGAGGTTGGCAATCGCCTGGGCGAGCAAATCGGCGTGGCCGGCTACCTCCGAATTCGCCGCCAACTCGGTGGTGAGCTGCAGCCCTCGCTCCTCGGCGAGCGGTTGATAGAGATCGACGATCTGGGTCACCACTTGGTCGAGTGCGACGGGCGCGAGCGGCGCACGTCCGGATTGGGCCTCGGCTTCGGCAATGCGCAGCAGGGCATTGAAGGTACGCAGCACGCTGTCGACATCGGCAATCGCGGCCGTCAGGCTCTCGCGCCGCCCGGCCGGGTCGACTGCCTCCGTCTGGAGCTGCTCCAGTCGGCTGCGCAGCCGCGTCAGCGGGCTGCGCAGGTCGTGGGCGAGGCTGTCGGTCACCACGCGCATGCTCGTCATCAGCGCCTCGATGTGCTGGAGCATGGCGTTGAGTTGCTCGCCCAGATGGTCGAACTCGTCGCCGCTGCCGCTGAGCGGCATGCGCCGGCTCAGGTCACCGGCGACGATGTCGGCGCTGGCGCGTGCGATGTCATCGACCCGGCGTAGCAGACCGCGGCTGAACAGCAGACCGACGATCAGGCCCAACGCCAGAATAGCGCCGCCCGACCAGATGAGCGTGCGCTGGGTGATGCGCGCGAAACGCGCGCGCTCGACCGTCTCCCGACCGACGAGCAGACGGTAGCCGCCGCGCAGCCGGAACTGGCGCGCGCGCACGTCGCGCACCTCGAATCCCCCCGCCACTGCATCGTCGACCTGAAACTCGAGCCAGTCGTTGCGCATCTCGGCCTTGGGCCAGGCGGCAAGATTGCCGACCAACGGGTTGAAGGCGGCGTCGGCCAGCAAGTAGACGTTCAACCGGTCGCCCTGCGGACCGCTGCGCTCGGCGATGATGTCGGCAAGCCGGGTCAGTCCCTGGCGCTGATAATGCTCGTTGAGCGAATCGATCTCGCCGTTGATCGCGGCTTCGGTCTCGCGGTCGATCACCTCGATGCCGATGCGATAAGTGAGCGCGAGCAGGAGCACCGCCGATAGCGCAAAGACCAGCGCATAAAGCAGGGCGAAACGGAACGTCGCCGTGCGCCACAGCCGCGCGCTTCCTGGTCTGCTCGGCGTGGTCGCACCCGCCACGGGATCACTCGGCACGGAGTACGTACCCGGCGCCGCGCGCGGTGTGCAGCAGCGGCCTGTCGAAGCCCTTGTCGATCTTCTGGCGCAGCCGGCTGACGTGCACGTCGATCACATTGGTCTGCGGATCGAAGTGATAATCCCACACGCTTTCCAGCAGCATGGTCCGCGTGACGACCTGCCCGTGATGACGCATCAGATATTCGAGCAGGCGGAATTCCCTGGGTTGCAGCTCGATTGACCTGCCTGCGCGGCTGACCTTGCGCGCTAGCAGATCCATCTCGAGATCGCCGACGGTGAGGGTCGTTTCCACCGCAGCGGGCGCGCGCCGACGCATGATCGCCTCTAGGCGTGCCGACAGCTCGGCAAACGCGAAGGGCTTGGTCAGGTAGTCATCGCCGCCGGCCTTGAGGCCTTTGACCCGATCGTCGAGGTGGGCGAGCGCACTGAGGATCAGCACGGGCGTGTCGACCCTGGCGGCACGCAGCGCCTGGATGACGGCCAGGCCGTCGAGGCCCGGCAGCATCCGGTCGACGATCAAGGCGTCGTACTTGCCACTGGTCGCTTGAAACAGGCCGTCGCGTCCGTCCCGGGACCGTTCGACGACGTGGCCGTGCTCGGACAATCCCTTCTGGATGTAGGTCGCGGTCGTGTCGTCGTCTTCGATGACGAGTATGCGCATGACCGTCGCGCCATTTCAGGGTGGGCCGGACTGATGCCGGCCGGGCAGGGCAGGCCGGAGCGTTCGACGGTCAGAATATGTGCCGCGCTCGGGCGCCGGCAACTCCCGACTGGGTCGGAAAAACTCGAGGGCGGCCGGCGGCCGCCCTCGATCCTTCGGCGATGTCGTTCCCGCTGCCCTGGCGGTCAGGCGAGCGGTACGCCGACAAAGGTGGTCTGACCCTTGCGCACGATCTGCAGCAGGACGGCGCCCCGGCTGCGCGCGCCGCTACCCTCCATCGCCTTGTCAACCTCGGCCGGCGTCGACACGGCCGTGCCGTCGACTTTCTGGACGAGATCGCCCGGCCGCAGATGCTCGCGCCGCGGATCGATTTGCTCGGCTGACAGGACGACGACGCCGGCGAGCCCATCCTTGATGCCGAACTGGCGCCGCAACTCCGGTGTGACGGTGGCGAGCTTGGCGCCCAGCCGTTTCGACGATTGGCCCTCGGGCTCGTCGTTGCCGCGATCGCTCCGCTGGGCAGAGGCCTGTTTGTCGGGCGCGGGCTGCTTGGCAATATGAACGCTCGCCGTGCGCCGGCCGCCGTCCCGCCAGAGCTCGACATTGGCGGCCGTGCCGGCGGCAGTGCTTGCGACAATGCGAGGCAGGTCGCGGACGTCCTTGACCGTCTCGCCGGCGAAGCCCGTGATGATGTCACCGACCTTGATGTCAGCCTTGGCCGCCGGACCTCCCGGCACGACCTGAGCGACCAGCGCGCCGTTCGCCTTGTCGAGGCCCATGGCCCGCGCGATTTCGGGCGACACGGACTGGATCGATACGCCGAGCCAGCCGCGCTCAACGTGCCCGTTCTGCCTCAGGGCGGCGAGGATTTGCTTGGCCTGATTGGACGGAATGGCGAAGCCGATGCCGACATTGCCGCCCGAGGGTGATGCAATTGCCGTGTTCACCCCGATGACTTTGCCCTGGGTGTTGAAGGTCGGACCGCCGGAATTGCCCTGGTTGATCGAGGCGTCGATCTGCAGGAAGTCGTCGTAAGGCCCGGACCTGATATCGCGACCACGCGCCGACAGCACGCCGACCGTAACTGTGCCGCCGAGCCCGAACGGATTGCCGACCGCCATGACCCAATCGCCGACTTTGAGCTGATCGGAGTCGCCGAACTCGACATAAGGCAGCTTGTCCTTGGTCTCGAGCTTGAGCAGCGCTAGGTCGGTCTGCTCGTCGGCGCCGACCAGCGTCGCGCGATATTCGCGCTGGTCGGACAGCTTGATCAGGATGTCACGCCCTTCGGCGACGACGTGATTGCTGGTCACGACGTAGCCGGCCGGATCGATGATGAAGCCGGAACCGAGGCTGACACCCTCCGCAGGCGAACGGTCGGGACGCTGGCGCTCGCGGAACTGCCGGAACATCTCGTCGAAGGGCGAGCCCTTCGGGAAGTTGAACGGCATGTCGGCACTGTCCTGCGCCCGGCCGGACTCGGAGCGGATCGTGCTGGTCACCATGACGACGGCGGGAATCACCTTTTCCGCGAGGCCCGAGAAGCTCTCGGGCATCGGCGCAGAGACGCTCACCGTCGTCCAGGTGAATGCGAGGGCTAGCGCGGCACCGGTGACGGCCCGCCTGGCTGAAGCCAGCCGCCGCGGCGTCGAGCGAACGGCTTGGAGATCGGTCATCTCAGTACTCCTTTGCATTTCCACGGTTCTTTCGATGCTGTTGGCTGCGGCGCGGGTCGCCAGGGGGCTTGGCGACCCGCGCCGCCTCCAACTCCGGCCCATGGTCAGTTGCTGCTGCGACCGGACCGGAGATAGGTTGGCTTGACGCCGAGCTTGGTCAGCGCCTGCTTCAGCTTCATCGTGCCGGCCGCGTCATTGTGGGCAACGCACAGGGCGGCACCTTGATCCCGTAAATTGCGGGCCTCCGGAAACTCCGGGTGGCGCTGGTGCCGCTGGCTCGCAATATCGAACTGGCGCTCGAGCTCGGCGCATTCCTGGTCGGGGTCGTTGCTCGATGCAGGTCCCCCGCGGCTGCTTCCGGCCGAGACGGGAGTCGCGCAAAGAATCATGGCGACCATGCCACCGACGAGTGTGGAGAGAAGGCGCCTGTCCATCGCAAAAGCCTCCGGGTCTTGCGCATCGGCGAGCGCGGCACATGCACCCTGGCAAATGGGCAGCATGTCGGCACTCACGCCCGTGAATATGGCGGCAGCCTCCTAACCCTGGCGTGTCCACCAGATTAACGTTTTGTCATGTGGGTCGACGGGACCGGAGACGGCAGGTCAGGCCGGGTCGATCAGGAAGGCGAGAAGAGCGTAGCGCCGTCCGCGCGTGACGGGACGCGCCTCGTGCAGGAGTGAGCAGGAAAAGACGATGCCGCCACCAGCGGCAGTCCGATAGCCGTGCGGGCCGAATTCGGGAAAGGCCAACTCGCCACCGTCGTAGTCGTCATTGAGATTGACCGTGAGCGCAAACCGGCGCTTAGCGGTTTGCGGCGTCGTGTTGTCGCGATGGGCGGCGAAGAAATCGGCGCGGCCGGCGTCATAGCAGGCGATGTAGTACTCACCGGCGCGGAATTTCTCGAACTGGAACGCCTTGAAAACCTCAGGCGCCACCTTGCGCGCGATTTCGTTCGTGATGTCGTCATAAAGCTGCGACGGGCGCCTCACCGTGTGATCGAGCCGGCGTTTCATGTTGTCGTGGAGGAGCGATGCCGGCTTGCCGTCGACGACCGCGCTGACTTTCCCTTCGACGTGGTCTGCGGCCCAAACATCGGTCAGCCGACGGCAGAATTCGGGCGTCATGACACGCTCGATCAGAAGCACGGGCGCTTGCGCTCTCACCACGGTCACGCCTTGCCGGCCGATGGTTTGCAGTTGGGCGATCGCCCATGCGACCAGCACGGATTGGTCGCCACCGCAGCGGTGCGCGATGATGCGTTGGTTCGCGTCGAGCACCACGACGGTCGGCTCGCCGGGCGGGCCGCCGCCGTCGAGCAGGCCAAGGCGCAGGCGACTTTCCGCGTCGCGCACGTGGACCATGCCGGATGAAGACTCGATTGCCGCCTCCGGCGCCGCAACGACAGCGATCAGGTTTGCGCCGAGGTCTTGAAACGCCAAATCATGCCGGCGCCAGATCGGATCGGGCCGGCCGAGCAGGATCACCGAGTGACCCTTCGTGATATCTCGATAGAACTCGAATATCGCGCCCGACTGTCCCGCAGCGCCGATGCGCGGCAATGCGAAGTTTGGAAATCGTCCCCCCGGCTCGAGCAGCCGGGACGGGGAACGCATGCGCAAAGTGGAGGATTCGGCCATTTCGACAGCGTGCTACTTCGCACCTCACCATAGCACGCCCCAAAACAGGCCACCGCGACAAAGCCCATGAATCCACGGTGAATTCACGACTGGCGTGAGCATTGCGGGACTCCCGCTCGCGGAACGAAGCTGCTAGGTTCGCGCCAACCACCGGTCCCAAGCCGTGCGGCATCGGGATTGGCGGACCAACCACGACATCGCGGGCTCAATGCCCGCAGAACCTTCAACGCGGAGGACCCCCCTGTGAATCGATCTCTTTCTCAACTGGCAATCGGAACGGCGCTCGTCTTGGCGCTCGGCGCCGGCGCTCAGGCCAAGACGCTGGTCTATTGCTCCGAAGGCAGTCCCGAAGGCTTCAATCCTGGCCTCTACACGGCGGGCACGACCTTCGATGCCTCGGCGCGGCCGATTTTCAATCGCCTCGTCGAGTTCGAGCGTGGCACGACCAAGATTGAGCCCGGTCTCGCCGAGTCCTGGACCGTCAGCGAGGACGGCAAGACCTTCACCTTCAAGCTGCGGCGCGGCGTGAAGTGGCATTCCAACCGCAACTTCACGCCCAAGCGTGACTTCAATGCCGATGACGTACTGTTCACTTTCAACCGGGCCTGGAAGACCGATCATCCTTTCCACAAGGTGAGCGGTGGCAAGTACGAGTACTTCAACAGCATGGATATGCCCAAGCTGCTGAAGAGCATCACCAAGAGCGACGACTACACGGTCGTCTTCGAGCTCAACGAGCCGGAGGCGCCGTTCATCGCCAATCTCGGCATGGATTTCGCGTCGATCCTGTCGGCCGAATACGCCGACGCGATGATGAAGGCCGGCACGCCCGAGAAGGCGGACCTCGACCCGATCGGCACCGGGCCGTTCTACCTGGTCAACTACCAGAAGGACGCGGTCATCCGCTACAAGGCCCACCCGGCCTACTGGGCCGGCAAGGCCAAGATCGACGATCTCGTCTACGCCATCACGCCCGATGCGTCCGTGCGCTACGCCAAGCTCAAGGCCGGCGAGTGCCACGTCATGCCCTATCCGAACCCGGCCGATCTCGAGGCGATGCGCAAGGACCCGAACATCAACCTGCTGACGCAGGAGGGCCTCAACATCGGCTACTGGGCCTTCAACGTCACCAAGAAGCCGTTCGACGACAAGCGTGTGCGCCAGGCGATGAACTACGCCGTCAACAAGCAGGCGATCATCGATGCGGTGTTCCTCGGTGCCGGCAAGGCGGCGACCAATCCCATTCCGCCGACCATGTGGTCCTACAACGAGGCGGTGAAGGACTACACCTATGATCCGGCCAAGGCCAAGGCATTGCTCGCCGAGGCGGGCCTGCCCAACGGCTTCGAGACGGATCTGTGGGCGATGCCGGTGCAGCGTCCCTACAATCCGAACGCCAAGCGCATGGCCGAGGTGATCCAGGCCGATCTGGCCAAAGTCGGGGTCAAGGCCAACATCGTCACTTACGAGTGGGCCGAGTATCTCAAGCGCAGCAAGAATGGCGAGCACCAGACCTTGCTGCTCGGCTGGACCGGCGACAACGGTGATCCGGACAACTTCCTCAACGTGCTGCTCGGCTGCGCGGCTGCCCAGGACGGCACAAACCGGGCCCGCTGGTGCCACAAGCCGTTCGACGACATCGTCAATCAGGCCAAGAAGATCCCCGACGTCAGCAAGCGCACCGAGCTCTACAAGCAGGCGCAGGTCATCTTCAAGGAAGAAGCGCCGTGGTACACGGTCGCCCATTCCGTGGTCTACAAGCCCGTGCGCAAGGAGGTCGTGGACTTCAAGATCCATCCTTTCGGCGGGCACATCTTCTATGGGGTCGATCTGAAGTAGCGATCACCCTTGGTAACGACCCTTGAGGGGGAGCGGCAACGCTCCCCCTTCTTGATTCACTGCCCTTGCCAAGCCGCCACCGCTGGCGGCCTGGGTTGACCGGGCTCGGATGCGCATGCTACCGACGTTGAAAAATCAATGCACAACAGGGAGAACGAGCCATGACCCATCGCATCCTGAAGGCTGGCATGGTGCTGGCCGGCGCGGCGCTGCTTGCGGCGCCGATCCAGGCCAAGACTCTGGTCTATTGCTCAGAGGGCAGCCCCGAGGGCTTCTACCCCGCGCTGTTCACTGCGGGCACGACCTTCGATGCCTCGTCGCGGCCGATCTACAACCGTCTGACCGAGTTCGAGCGCGGCACCACCAAGGTCGTGCCCGGCCTCGCTGAGTCCTGGACGGTCAGCGAAGACGGCCAGACCTTCACCTTCAAGCTGCGTCGCGGCGTCAAGTGGCACGAGAACCGGAACTTCAAGCCGACGCGCGACTTCAACGCCGACGACGTCATTTTCACCTTCGAGCGGCAGTGGAAGCCCGAGCATCCGTTCCACAAGGTGTCCGCCGGCAAGTATCCGTACTTCGACAACATGGACATGCCGAAGCTGCTGAAGTCGGTGCGCAAGACCGACGACTACACGGTGGTCTTCGAGTTGAACGCGCCCGAGGCGCCCTTCGTCGCCAACATGGCCATGGATTTCGCCTCGATCGGGTCGGCTGAGTATGCCGCCGCCATGATGAAGGCGGGCACGCCGGAGAAGTTCGATCTGGAGCCGATCGGCACCGGCTCGTTCTACCTGGCGAGCTACCAGAAGGATGCGGTCATCCGCTACAAGGCCCACCCGGCGCACTTCCGCGGCAAGGCCAAGATCGACGATCTCGTCTATGCCATCACGCCGGACGCCTCCGTGCGCTACGCCAAGCTCAAGGCCGGCGAGTGCCACGTCATGCCCTATCCGAACCCGGCCGATCTCGAGGCGATGCGCAAAGATCCGAACATCAACCTGATGAGCCAGGAGGGTCTGAACATCGGCTACTGGGCATTCAACACGGAAAAGAAGCCCTTCACCGACAAGCGCGTGCGACAGGCGATGAACTATGCCGTCAACAAGCAGGCGATCATCGACGCAGTGTTCCTCGGCTCGGGCAAGGCGGCGAAAAACCCGATTCCCCCGATCATGTGGTCCTACAACGACGACGTGAAGGACTACCCATACGACCAGGCCAAGGCCAAGGCGCTGCTCGCTGAAGCGGGTTTCCCCAACGGCTTCGAGACGGATCTATGGGCGATGCCGGTGCAGCGGCCCTACAACCCGAACGCCAAGCGCATGGCCGAGATCATCCAGGCCGATCTGGCCAAGGTCGGTGTCAAGGCCAACATCGTGACCTACGAGTGGGCCGAGTACCTGAAGCGCGCGCGCGCCGGCGAGCACCAGACGCTGCTGCTTGGCTGGACCGGCGACAACGGCGATCCGGACAATTTCCTCAACGTGCTGCTCGGCTGCGCGGCCGCCGTGCGATCGGCCTCGCGCTGGTGTTACAAGCCCTATGACGACTTGATGCAGCAGGCGCGCAAGATTCCGGACGTCAGCAAGCGCACCGAGCTCTACAAGCAGGCGCAGGTCATCTTCAAGGAAGAAGCGCCTTGGTACACGGTCGCTCATTCCGTCGTTTACAAGCCCGTGCGCAAGGAAGTGATCGATTTCAAGATCAGCCCCTTCGGACAGCACGAGTTCCACGGCGTCGATGTGAAGTAGGCGCCGCCGGCAGGTTTGGGGCGGGGGGGCGAGGCTGCGCTCCCCCGCTCAAATTTTTTGGCAGCGCTCGTTGCTGGGCATTGCAAGCAGCTCACGCACTCCCGTTGGTGTGATTGGCCGATGCTGAGGTTCTTGCTGACCCGCCTGTCGCTGATCATCCCGACCTTCATCGGGGTGACATTGCTGACCTTCGCCATGATCCGCCTGATCCCCGGCGATCCGATCCTGCTCATGGCGGGCGAGCGCGGCATCGATGACGCGCGCTACGCCCAGCTCAAGGCCGAACTCGGCCTCGATAAGCCGATCATCATCCAGTACGCGCATTACTTGAACGACATGGCGCACGGCAATTTCGGCAAGTCGATCATCACGCGCGAGCCGGTCTTCAAGGAGTTCCTCGAGCTCTTTCCGGCGACCATCGAGCTGTCCATGACCGCCATCATGATCGCCGTGCTGATCGGGTTGCCCGCCGGCATCATCGCCGCGGTCCGGCGCAATTCGGTGTTCGACCATGCCGTCATGGGCTTTTCGCTGACCGGCTATTCCATGCCGATCTTCTGGTGGGGCCTGCTGCTCATCCTGCTGTTCTCGGTCAATCTCGGCTGGACTCCGGTGTCCGGACGAATGGCAGTGCTCTATTTCGTCGAGCCGGTGACCGGCTTCGTGCTGATCGATGCTTGGCTCGCCGGCGACTGGAAGGCATTCCAGTCCGCGCTGCGCCATCTCATCCTGCCGGCCATCGTGCTGGGAACTGTGCCACTCGCGATCATTGCGCGCATGACGCGCTCGTCCATGCTCGAGGTGTTGAACGAGGACTACATCCGCACGGCGCGCGCCAAGGGACTGGCGCCGCCGCGCGTGATCGGCCTGCACGCCTTGCGCAACGCGCTCATTCCCGTGATCACCGTCATCGGTCTCGCGGTCGGCGGGCTCTTGGGCGGCGCCATCCTGACCGAGACGATCTTCTCCTGGCCGGGCGTTGGCAAATGGCTGATCGAGGCCATCCGACGACGCGACTATCCCGTGGTCCAAGGCGGTGTCCTGTTGTCCGCAACCATCGTCATGATCGTCAATCTCGGGGTCGACGTGCTCTACGGTCTGATCAACCCGCGCATCCGCAAGGGACGTTGACGATGGCCACCGTTACGGAGACCGCCGCCGCCGCGCGCGCCTACGAGCCGCCCAAGCCGATCGTCGAGTTCTGGCATCACTTCAGTCAGAACAAGGGCGCCGTTACCGGCATGCTCGTCATCGTCTCCTTCTGCCTCGTCGCGATCTTCGCCGACGTTCTGTCCCCTCATCCGCCGGCCGAACAGTACCGCGATGCGCTGCTGCGCCCGCCCTTCTGGATGGATGGCGGCTCGACGCGCTTCCTGCTCGGCACCGACGATGTCGGCCGGGACATGCTGTCGCGCCTGATCTACGGCGCGCGCGTGTCGATGGTGGTGGGCGTCGTGGTCATCGCGCTCGGTCTTGTGGTCGGCGTGGCGCTGGGGCTGGCCGCCGGCTTCCTGCCGGGTGTCGTCGACATTGCCGTCATGCGCGCGATGGATACGCTCCTGGCGCTGCCGGCGCTGCTGCTCGCCATCGTCGTCGTCGCCATCCTGGGGCCCGGACTGTTCAACGCCATGCTGGCCGTCTCCGTTGTTGTGCTGCCCGGCTTCGCGCGGCTGACCCGGGCTGCCGTCCTGACCGAGCTGTCGAAGGAATATGTCATCGCCTCGCGCATGACCGGCGCGCGCCTGCCGCGCCTGATGTTCCTCACCGTCCTGCCCAATTGCCTGGCTCCCCTGATCGTCCAGGCGACGCTCGGTTTCTCGACCGCCATCCTCGACACGGCAGCCCTCGGCTTTCTCGGCCTCGGCGCGCAGCCGCCGACGCCCGAATGGGGCACAATGCTGGCCGACGCGCTGCAATTCATCCAGCGCGCCTGGTGGGTCGTGACCTTCCCCGGCCTCGCCATCCTGGTCGCGGTGCTTGCCTTCAACCTGATGGGCGATGGGTTGCGCGATGCGCTCGACCCCAAGCTGAAGCGCTAGCGACCTGATGGCGCTCCTCGAGATCCGCAACCTCTCGGTCGAATTCGCGACGCGGCGCGGCAGCTTCCGCGCAGTCGACGGGTTGGACCTGACGCTCGGCCAAGGCGAGGTGCTCGGCGTCGTCGGCGAGTCGGGCTCCGGCAAGAGCGTGTCGATGCTGGCCGTCATGGGCCTTATCGCCTTTCCCGGCAAGGTCACCGCGGATCGGATGACGTTCGACGGCCGCGACCTCATGTCGGTCAGCCCGCGCGAGCGGCGCCAGATCATCGGCAAGGACATCTCAATGATCTTTCAGGAGCCGATGACCAGCCTCAACCCGTGCTTTACGGTCGGCTTCCAGATCATGGAGACGCTCGAGGTCCATGTCGGCGGCGACCGCGCCAGCCGACGCAAGCGTGCCATCGAGCTGCTCGGCCAGGTCGGCATACCCGCGCCCGAGACCCGGCTCGCGTCCTTCCCGCACCAACTCTCCGGCGGCATGAGCCAGCGCGTGATGATCGCCATGGCGATCGCCTGCAACCCGCGTCTCTTGATCGCCGATGAGCCGACGACCGCGCTCGACGTCACCATTCAGGCGCAGATCCTCGAGCTCATCACCGGGCTTCAGAAGCGGAGCGGCATGGCGCTCGTGCTGATCACCCACGACATGGGCGTCGTCGCCGAGACGGCGCATCGCATCCAGGTCATGTATGCCGGTCAGCTCGTGGAGCAGCGCGCGGTCGCGGAGCTGTTCAACGCGCCGCATCATCCCTATACGGCGGCGCTGCTCGACGCGCTGCCGGAGCGCGCCCATGGCAAGCGGCGGCTGCCGACCATTGCGGGCGTCGTGCCCGGCATCGACGATCGGCCCACAGGGTGCCTGTTCAACCCGCGCTGCAAATTCGTGTTCGATCGCTGTCGCGTCGAGCAGCCGGGTTTGAACCCCGATCCCGGTGGGCGTGCCCGCTGCCACACCCCACTCGACGCAGCGGGGCGCCCGCAGGGCCATCCCCATTGGCCGCCATCATGAGCGCGCTTGCCAACGCACCCTCGTCATCCGTGCCGCCCGTGATCGAGGCGCGCGGCCTCGCCCGCCACTATGAGGTGCGTTTGGGATTGCTGCGCGGCCGGGCCACCGTCAGGGCGGTTGATGGCGTGTCCTTCGCGCTACCTGCGGGGCGGACGCTGGCTGTCGTCGGCGAGTCCGGCTGCGGCAAGTCGACGCTTGCGCGCGTGGTCACGTTGCTCGAGCCGCCGACCGCAGGTGCGCTGGTCGTCGACGGCGAGGACGTCACGACGGCGCGGCGCGAGGCCAACCCGACGCTGCGCCGCTCGGTCCAGATGGTGTTCCAGAACCCCTATGGATCGCTCAACCCGCGCAAGACGGTGGGCGCCATCCTGGAGGAGCCGCTCGAGATCAACACCGAGCTCGACAAGCCCGCGCGCGCGGAAGCAGCACGCGCCATGATGGCCAAGGTCGGGCTCCGGCCCGAATACTATGGCCGCTATCCGCACATGTTCTCGGGCGGCCAGCGCCAGCGCATCGCGATTGCGCGCGCGCTGATGCTGAACCCGCGAGTCGTGGTGGCCGACGAGCCGGTCTCCGCCCTCGACGTGTCGATCCAGGCCCAGGTTCTCAACCTGATGATGGATTTGCAGGAGGAGTTCAGGCTCGCCTATCTGTTCATCTCCCATGACCTGTCGGTCGTGCGACATATCGCCGACGAGGTCATGGTCATGTATCTCGGCCGGCCGGCCGAGCACGGCACAAAGGCTCAGGTCTTCGAGCATCCGCGGCATCCCTACACGCGCGCGCTGCTCGCCTCGACTCCCTCGACCGATCCGAGCCGGCGCGGCCAGCGCCAGGCGCTCAAGGGCGAGCTGCCATCGCCGCTCGATCCGCCCTCGGGCTGCGCTTTTCACAAGCGCTGCCCTTACGCCACCGAGCGCTGCGTGTCCGAACGGCCGGAGCTGCGTCTCGTCGAGGGCGCGCTGGTCGCGTGCCACCACGCCGAGAACCTGCCGGCAGCGCGCGCGGTCGAGACGCGCGCGTGAGTCGCGTGCTTGCCTGGTTGGCGCTGCTCGCATGGGCGGCTGTTGGCTCGGCACTCGCCCCGGCACTTGGGCAAGAACGCATCGAAATTCCATCGCGCGAGGGAATTGCCGGCCCGGCAACGCTGGTCGCGTTCTTGTCGAAGCCTCCCGGGCCGGGCCCGTTTCCGGCCGTCGTCATGCTCCATGGCTGCGGCGGCGCCTACAATCCCCAGGGCATGCTCAACCGGCGCCAGAAGCAATGGGAAGCCGTCTTCCTCGCCGCCGGCTACCTCGTCCTCCAGCTCGATTCTTTCACGACGCGCGACATCAAGCAGATTTGCACGCTGAGCAGCCGCCCGGTCTCGGCCGGCGTCGGCCGCCGTCGTGACGCCTACGCCGGCCTCGCCTGGCTGAGCACGCGGTCCGACGTGCTGGCCGACCGAATTGCGGTGGTTGGCTGGTCGAATGGTGCGTCGACCGCCGTCGCTGCCATGGAGCGGCGCATTGCCGATGCGTCGGATATTCGTTTCCGCGCTGCAATTGCTTTCTACCCGGGTTGCCGGGTCCGCGACGACACTTACAAACCCGCCGGTCCGCTGCTGATCCTGTCAGGCGAGCTCGACACCTGGACGCCGCCCGCGCCTTGCGTTGCCATGGCGGAGCGCGCGCGAAATGACGGCGAGGATGTGCAGATCCATCTCTATGCCGGCGCCTATCACGATTTCGACTGGCCTGGGCTGAAACCAAGCACGCGCAGCGGCCTGCCGAACGTGCCGGGCGGCACCGTCACGGTCGGCGTCGACGAGCCGGCGCGTGCCGACGCACTTGCGCGCGCGCCGGCTTTTCTCGCGCGTTGGCTGGCGCGCTGAGACAAGGCTGTTCCGCGCTTTCGTCGCTTGTGCATATTCCGTGTGTTCATTAAAGTCGCCGCGCCATTTTCGGGAGGCGGCGGGTGGAAGCATCGGGCGAGCTCAAGGGTTCGGCGATCATCGACGCGATCAAGGCGAGCGGCATCCGCACCATCGTATCGGTTCCCGATATCACCACCAGCCAGGGGCTGCTGTGGCCGATCGCGCGCGATCCATCGCTGCGCCACATCCGGGTGTGCAAAGAAGATGAGGGTGTGGCGATCTGTGCGGCGTTGTCCTATTGCGACCAGCGCGCCATGCTGGTGATCCAGAACACGGGCTTCTTCTATGCGACCAATTCGCTGCGAGGGATCGCGGTCGAGTATGAACATCCGGTCTGCCTGATGATCGGATTGCAGGGTGCCGAGCCCGATGTACTGCCCGACGATTCGCCGAAATACAGCATCCGCATCGTCGGGCCCATGCTCGACACGCTGGGCATCGAGCGCCACAAGCTGCAGCGCACCGCCGACACGGCGGCCATCCCCGGCGCGGTCGACCGCGCCTATCGGCGCTCCCGGCCGGTCGCCTTCGTCATCGGCCGCAGTCCGGTTTGAACGGTATCGCGGGGAGAATGACCATGATGAAACGCGATGCCTGCCTGAAGGCCCTGGCGCGCCGGCGCACGGACGAGATCGTCGTCTCGGTCTATCGCGCCGCATTCGAGTGGAAGGTGTTCGCGCCGAGCCCGCTCAACTATGTCGCGGTCGGCGCCATGGGTCTCGCCTCCTCGCATGGTCTCGGCTTGGCGATCGGCCGGCCGGACAAGCGGGTCTGGGTGCTCGACGGCGACGGCAGCCTGCTGATGAATCTCAGCACGCTGGTGACGGTCGCCAACCAGGCGCCGAAGAACCTCATTCACTTCGTCGGCGAGAACGGCGTCTACGAGGTGAACGGCAGCCATCCGATCCCGGGCTACGGCAAGTTCAACTTCGCCGGCATGGCGCGCGAGGCCGGCTACCGCAACGCCTACGAATTCTCCGAGCTCCAGCAGTTCGAGCGCGACATCGACGGCATCCTCAAGCAGGACGGCCCGACCTTCGTCACGCTCAAGATCGAGCCGGGCGAGGAATACCCGATGGATTGGCCTTATGTGCACGGCGCGCCGCAGCGCGACCTGTTCCGCGCCGCGCTCAAGCCGACCAATCCGCGCTCATAGGGGAGGCTCGCGGGGGATCGCATGGCAGACAAGAAATCGCGGCTCGGCTGCTCGATCGATCTTGCCGGGAAGGGCAAGCAGCTCGGCTATCTGACTCTCACGTGGTCGGACAACAAATATGCGCACGGGCCCATTCTCGTGCCGATCGCGGTGATCTCCGGCGCGCCCGGGAAGACGGCTCTGCTCGCCGGTGGGACCCACGGCGACGAATATGAGGGCCAGCTGATCGCGCGACAAATCATCGCCGAGACCGATCCGGCCCAGGTCACGGGCCGCATCATCGTGTTGCCCTCGCATAACTATTTAGCGGTGACGGAAGGGCTGCGCTGCGCCACGGTCGACAACGTCAACCTCAACCGCGCCTTTCCGGGCGATGCCGATGGCTCGCCGACCATGATGCTGGCGCATTTCGTCGAGACGGCGATCCTGCCTCTCTGCGACGTGGCGATGGATCTCCACTCCGGCGGCAGGAACGGCGAGTATCTGCCGGTCGGATACCTGCGCCAGGCGGGCGATGCCGCCTTCATGAAACGCAAGCTCGAGGCGACGCGCGCCTTCGGCGCGCCCATGACCGTCGTGGTCGGCAAGACCGCAGACGACCGCTCGCTGTCGGCGGCCTGCGATCGCGTCGGCGTGCCGATGATCGCGTCCGAGCTGGGCGGGCAGGGCGCCATCTCCATGGGCCCCTACCGCGTCGGCTATGCCGGCGTGCGCGGCGTGCTGGCCCATTACGGCATCCTCGAGCCGCCGCCCGACGGCGTGCCGGCTGAGCGCACCCGCTACATGTCGATCCCCGACCGCAGCTACAGCGCCATGACACCGGCCGACGGGCTGTTCATGCCCGCCGTCGTGCTGGGCGACGAGGTCAAGGCCGGCGATCTCGCCGGCACGGTCTATCCGCTCGGCGATCTGACTGCGCTGCCGGTCGAGATCCGCTTCCAGAAGGTGGGCACGGCGGTCGCGCGCAAGGCGGCAACCCTCGTGCGCCGCGGCGAATTCATGTTCCACACGGCGATCGAGGTCAGCGAGGCGTCGCTGGCCGGCTGATCACCACCCCGCCGCGGTCGAGCCCTGTCGGGGATCGGCACCGGCGTGGAGAATGCCGGTTGTCTCATCGACCACGATCGCGCAGACCGAGCCGCCGCGCCAGAACCAGTCCGGCCACCAAGTCACGTCGTGGCCGAACGAGTCGAGCGTCTCGCCGAGGCTCTGCCCCATGCGCCGCTCCAGGTTGAGCCGGCCGGGATAGTAGTCGTTGGGCGCGAAGGAATTCGGGAAGCTGTTGGTGATGAAGCGCGGCGCCTCGACGGCGGCCTGAGCGTCCATGCCGAACAGCGCGATGTTGAGGAAAACCTGCAGCATCGCCTGGGTCTGGCCGTCGCCGCCCGGCGTGCCGAACGGCATGAATGGCTTGCCGTTACGGAACGCCATCGCTGGATTGGGTGTCAGCCGCGGCCGCTTGCCCGGCGCCACCGAGGCGGGATGATCGGGATCGGCGCGCGACTGCGAGCCGCGCGAGGACGGGCAGAGCCCCGTGCCCGGCACGACGGGCGAATCCCAGGTGACGTCGCTCGGCGTGGCGGAGAAGGCGTTGCCCCAGCGGTCGACGACGCAGACATAGGAGGTGTCGCCCGGCGGCGGCGGCGGCACGACCGAAGGCGGCGGCAGCCGTGGCTGCTTGGCGTCGATGGCGGCACGGTTGATCGGATCGCCCGCCGGCGGCATCCCCGGTGCCGCCTGGTCGGCGCGTAGCAGCGTGCGCCGCTGCAGCGCGTAGCGCCGGTCGAGCAGTCCCGCCATGGGCACGTCGACGAAGCGCGGATCGCCGTACCAGCGCTCGCGGTCGGCAAATGCCAGCTTGCTCGCCTCGACCAGCATGTGCAGATAGGAGGGCGAGTTGTGCCCGAGCACCTTGAGCGGCACGTCGTTGAGGATCGACAGCGCCTGGAGCAGCACCGGCCCTTGGCACCATGGACCGCAGGCGTAGACGTCGAAATCGCCGAAGCGCACCGAGGGCGGATCCTCGACCTCGACGCGGAACTTGGCCATGTCGTCATAGGTCAGGAAGCCGCCTTCGGCGCGGAAAAAGGCGTCGATCGTTTGCGCAATGTCGCCCTGGTAAAAGGCGCGGCGGGCCGCGGCGAGTCCGGCCCGCCGGTCGCCGTTGGCATGCGCGCGCTCCTCGTCCGCCATGTATTGCAGCGTGCGGCCGAGATCGGCCTGCACGAACAGGTCGCCGCTCGCCGGCGGCCTGCCGCCGGGCAGATAGATCGCGCGCGTCGAGGGAAAACGGCCGTAGTCGGCAATCCGCTCGGCGATTTGGCTCGCCATGAAGCTGGAGATCGCAAAACCGTCGCGCGCAAAGCGTGTCGCGGCCGCGACAACCTCGCCGAAGCTCATCGTGCCCCAGCGCTCGAGCGCGGTGATCCAGGCATCGGGTGCGCCGGGCACCACTGTGCGCCTGATGTCGAACGGGATGATCCCCTGGCATTGGCGCTGGAAGTAGTCGACCGTGACCGACTGCGGCCAGCAGCCGAGCCCGCTCACGGTCTTGAGCTCGCGCGTGCCGGCCATGTAGACCATGATCGGGGCGACGCCGGCGACATTGACCATGTCGCTCTGCACCACGCCCAGCGCAATGCCGGCCGCGACGCCGGCATCGACCGCGTTGCCGCCCGCCTCCAGGATCTGCAATCCGGCCTGGGCCGCGAGATGGTGCCCGGCGGCGACCATGTGGCGTGTGCCCTTGATGGCGGCCCGGTGGGGCGGGTGGACGATGCGTTGCTGGGTGGTCATGGCGGCGAACGCTGTCATCGCCGCTGAGCGATGTCAACGCACCGGCGAATCTGACGCCTCGAGGTCAGGGACTTGGCAGCGTTAGGCAGGCCGGCACGAGCAGAACGGTCAATGGCCAGGCTCGCCGCGCGGCTCCATCGTCATAGTGGCCGGAGACGTGCCACACATTCACCGTGGCCAGCATCCGCCCGTCCCAACGAACAGGCAGGGCGATGATCGAGCCGCAGCCCGCCGCTTCGATGCCGGCATGGTCGGGAAAGCTCGCGCGCACCGCTTCGAGGGTTGGCGCAACGAAGGGCTCGCCGGCGCCGATCACCCGGTCGTGCCAGGCGCCGCGCCGGTGATCCTTGAGCGCGCCAGGCGGATAGGCGGCGAGCGTGCTGAAAAGCCGGCGGGAGCGCAGGCCGGCTGCGTTCAGGCGCAGGACCGTGAACACCTTGTGGCCGATGAGGCTCTGCAGCGCATCAGCCACGGCAACGAAAGTCGCCCTTGGTTGATCGGCGCTCGCAAGCGCGCTTGAGCAGGCATCAGCTAAGGCGAAAGGTGATTTGGCTTCCGTCATGTCGCTCCCATACATGCCGCCCGGTGGCAGGTGGTGCAAGTCGGCGCGGCATGGGCTGCCCTTGCGCCGCACCGTCCGTGACGTACGATGGCATACCACTCATTCGGGCTTCCCCTGGAGATATCGCCATGCGACGCGTCATCACCGGCCTGCTTGCCGTGCTGTTCTCCGCGCTCTTGCCCTCGCTCGCGCTTGCCGAGGCAAAAGAGGTGCGCATCGCCCAGCAATACGGGCTGATCTACCTGCCGCTCCACGCCGCGGTCGAGCACAAGCTGATCGAGAAGCACGCGCAGGCGGCCGGCCTTGGCGACATCAAGGTCAATCTCGTCCAGCTGGCGAGCGGGGCCGCGGTCAACGATGCACTGCTCTCGGGACAGCTCGACGTTGCCATCGTCGGCGCCACCGTGCTGATCACCGTGTGGGATCGCACGAAGGGCCGCGGCAACATCAAGGGCATGATGGCGCTCTGCGATTCGCCGATCCTGTTCAACACCAGCGACCCGCGCATCAAGTCGATTCGGGATTTCGGCGAGAACGACCGCATCGCCGTGACTGCCGTCAAGGTGACCCATCATGCCGTGGTGCTGCAGATGGCGGCCGCCAAGGAGCTCGGCTGGGACAACCGGTTCAAGCTCGATCCGCTGACCGTCTCGATGTCCCATCCCGACGCCATGGCGGCCATGCTGGCGCCCAGGCACGAGGTGCGCACCCATGCCGCGACGATCCCCTTCCTGTTCCAGGAGCTCGAGGACCCGCGCGTGCGCACCGTCATCGACTCCTTCGAGGTCGCCGGCGGGCGCCACACCGTTGCGGTGATCTACAACACGGAGAAATGGAAGACGGAAAATCCCAAGACCTATCTCGCGGTCGCCAAGGGCATCGAGGAGGGCATGGACTGGGTCAACAAGAACAAGCGCGCGGCGGCCGAGCTCTATGTGCGCTTCGAGAAGTCGAAACTATCGCCCGAAGCCGTGCTCAAAATGCTCGAGCGCGAGGACAAGATCTTCTACACGCCGACGCCGAGCAAGATGATGCTGCATGCCGAATTCATGCACAAGATCGGCTCGATTCGTAACCTGCCGGCGAGCTGGAAGGACATGTTCTGGGAGAATGTCCATGATCGCCCGGGGAGCTGAATCGGTGTGACGACTGGCCGGGTCGGCCGCAATCGGTGACCACCCGGCTGCTCATTCTGGGCGGCACTGCCGAGGCGGCCGCATTGGCGCGCGAGGCGGCCGAGCGCTTCGGCGCGCAGCTTGAGGTCATTACGTCGCTAGCCGGTCGCACCGCGCGCCCCGCCATGCCGCGCGGCGCGGTCAGGATCGGCGGGTTCGGTGGCGCCGATGGCCTCGCTGCCTATCTCGCCGAGCAGCGTATCGATCTCCTGATCGATGCCACGCATCCCTTTGCGAGGACGATCTCCGCCCATGCGCGCGTCGCGGCCGATGCTGCCGGCGTGGAGCGGCTCGTGCTCTGGCGTCCCGGCTGGCCGCGTCATCCGCTCGACCGCTGGATCGAGGTCGAGGACATGGCGGGTGCGGCGGCCGCATTGCCGCAGGCGGGCCGCCGTGCGCTGGTCACGGTCGGCACGGGCGAGATAGCGGCCTTCGCCGGTCTGCCCCGGGTCTGGATGCTGGTCCGCCTGTTCGAAGCACCGGCGGAGCCGCTGCCCTTGGCGAGCCACGAGCTGCTCGTCGACAAGGGCCCGTTCAGCCTGGCGGGCGAGCGCCGCCTGCTCGAGACGCGCGGCATCGATGTGCTGGTCAGCAAAGCAAGCGGCGGGCCGGCGACGCTGCCCAAGATCGAGGCGGCGCGGGCGCTGAGCCTGCCGGTCGTCATGGTCCGCCGTCCGCCGCCGGAACCTGGCGACCGCGTCGACCAGGTGGCCGCGGCGGTCGATTGGATTGCGCAGCGGCTGGTCTAGAGCATGTTGATTGTAGGTTGGTGCATACCCTGAATTCCTGAAGTAGGCTGCGCATTCCTCGGCGGTGTAGCTGCCGAGGAGTTCGGCGATTGCCGCGCAGATCGCCTCGACGGTGCGAGCCTGCGCCTTGCGCAGAAGGT
>VGDO01000062.1 GCA_016869645.1 Alphaproteobacteria bacterium | reverse complement strand
CCGCCCTCTGCCAAAACCGCAAAGAGCTATCTGCTGCCGGATTTTTACTCCGGCGCAACCGGACAATCCGGCCGCTTCAGTGAGGGATTTTTGCTCCGGCGCTTACACCCTCCGCAGTAGATTTCCCGGCGCGCCATCGCCTACCCTGAGGCGCCAATCCGCAGCCGAAAGCCTGGCCTCATGGCAACCACACAGTCTGCAAAAGACGGCGCCACCTGCGCCATCGAACAGCTTCTCGACATCATGGCGCGGCTGCGCGCGCCCGAGGGCGGCTGCCCGTGGGATCTCGAGCAGACCTTCGCGACCATCGCGCCCTACACGATCGAGGAAGCTTACGAGGTCGCCGAGGCGATCGAGCGCCAGGACATGGGCGCCCTCAAAGACGAGCTCGGCGACCTCCTCCTCCAGGTCGTGTTCCACGCCCAGATGGCGCGTGAGGCCGGCGCCTTCGACTTCAACGACGTGGCACAGGCGATCAGCGCCAAGATGCTGCGGCGCCACCCTCACGTCTTCGGCTCAGCGAGCGTTGCCAGCGCCGAGGCGCAGACCAAGGCGTGGGAAACGATGAAGGCCGACGAGCGCGCGGCCAAAGCGGCGGCCGACGGGCGCCGGCCCAGCGTGCTCGACGGCGTCAGCGCCGCCTACCCCGCGCTGATGCGCGCCATGAAGCTGCAGCGCCGCGCGGCGCGCGTCGGCTTCGACTGGCCGGAGGCCGGCCAGGTGCTGGACAAGATCAGGGAGGAGATCGGCGAGATCGAGGCCGAACTCGGAGCGGCCGAGAGCACCGGCGCCTCCGACCGGCTTCAGGACGAGATCGGCGATCTGCTGTTCGCCTGCGTCAACCTCGCCCGCCATGTCGATGTCGACCCGGAATCCGCGCTCCGCAAAGGCAATTCCAAGTTCGACAGGCGGTTCCGCCAGATCGAGAATTGGCTGGCTGATGCCGGCAAGTCGCCCGCGAGCGTGAGCCTCGACGAGATGGAGGCGCTCTGGCAGCGCGCCAAGCTCACAGAGTAGATTAGAAAATCGACTTAATTATCTGATCTTGATAATTTTCATCGGCCTCAACGAGCTTATCGGACAGGCTGTGGACGTTGCGCGCCATCAGCCTGATGACGGCCTTCATGAACGGGTCGAGGCGCTCGAACTTTTCCTGGAAGAGGTCATTGGTGATGACGCGCAGCGTCGAGGGCTCGAGCGTGCGCGCCGTCGCCTGGCGCGGGCCCTGCTCGACCAGGGCCGTCTCGCCGAAGATGCCGCCCCGCGTGACCACACCGAGCACGCGCCGGTGGCCAGCCTTGGTCGTGCGCGAGATTTCGACCTGCCCGTCCTCGACCAGGAACATGTGCAGCGCGATGTCGCCTTCCTTGAAGACGACTTCACCCGCCGGGACTTTGCGCACGTCGAACAGCACCCCGTGCTGGGTGTTGGCGGCGGCGCGACGGCGGGCGGCAGACATGGGGGCGTGCGGCTTTGCCGGCTTTCGCTCGGCTAAACGTGGCGCAGCAGGTGGATCAGGCTGGAGGTGTCCCAGCGGCCGCCGCCGCGCTGCTGGACATGGGCATAGAACTGGTCGACCAGTGAGGCGACCGGCAGGAGCGCACCGTTGCGCTTCGCCTCGGCGATGCAGATGCCCAAGTCCTTGCGCATCCAGTCCACGGCAAAGCCGAAGTCGAACTTGTCGTCGACCATGGTGGTGGCGCGGTTCTCCATCTGCCAGCTCTGGGCGGCCCCCTTGGAGATCACGTCAACCACCTTCTTGGCGTCGAGACCGGCGCGCATGGCGAAGTTGATGCCCTCTGCCAAACCCTGCACCAGACCGGCAATGCAGATCTGATTGACCATCTTGGTCAACTGCCCCGCCCCGCTTGGCCCCAGCAGCGTCACGGCGCGCGCATAGCACGCCATGACGCCCTCGGCTTTCTTGTATGTGTGCTCCGCGCCGCCGACCATGATCGTGAGCTTGCCGTTGACTGCACCCGCCTGGCCGCCCGAAACCGGCGCGTCGAGCACGCCGAGGCCGCGCTTCTTGCCTTCCGCCTCGATCTCGCGCGCGACCTCGGCCGAGGCCGTGGTGTGGTCGACGAAAATCGACCCCTTGGCCATGCCGGCGAGCGCGCCATTGTCGCCATAGACGACGCTGCGCAGATCGTCGTCATTGCCGACGCAGGCGAAGACGATTTCGGCGTCCTTGGCGGCCAGCGCCGGTGTCTTAGCGGCCTTGCCCTTGTGCTCGCCCGCCCATTTTTCGGCCTTGGCGCCGGTGCGGTTATAGACCGTGACCTGATGCCCGGCCTTCACCAGATGGCCGGCCATGGGATAGCCCATGACCCCGAGCCCGAGAAAGGCGACTTTGTGAGACCGGACAGGGGCTTGGGCGGCTTCAGCCATGATCATTCCTCTGCAAGCGTGAAATGGGCTGGCATCCTAGCGAGTGTCCTCCGGCCGGGCAACGCAACGGACGGGCCTCCGCGCCGGCAGGGGCGCAGCATGTCCGGCGCGGCACGCCGCGCCTCGCATTCGCGCGCGCCCCTACTAGGACTTCGGCGTTTCCCTGAGCCCCAGAAACTCCGCCATCTGCCGCCAGTTTTCCCGATCGGGGGCGAGCAGCAGACCGCCGCGGTGGATGGTCGTCGAATATGGCCTGCCATCGATGAAAGAACTGTGACCGCCCGCCTCGGCATGGAGCAGCACGCCGGGCGCATGGTCCCAGGGCAGGATGCGCGCGTAGAGCGCAGTGTGCGCCTTGCCCTGGGCGAGGCGGAGATATTCATGGCCCGCGCAGCGCAGCATGTCGTTGTGCTTGAGACGGCTGCGCCGCTCGCGCACCCGGGCGCGCAACGCCTCCTCGAAGAAGTAGATGTTGAGGAAGCTGACGCACTCCTCGGGCGCGACCGCTTCCGCCACTTTCAGGCGCTGGCTGCCGCACCAGGCGCCCGAGCCCGCTTCGGCCATGTAGGTCACGTTGGGCACGGGATCGTGGATCCACGAGGCCACGGTCTGGCCATCTCGAACCAGCGCAACCATGACGCAGAATCTCTCGTCGCCTTCGGAGAAGTTGAACGTGCCGTCGACCGGATCGACCAGCCAGGCCGGCGCGTCGCCAGCCAGCCGGTTCAAGATGGACGGGTCCGCCGTGGCGGACTCCTCGCCGACCACAACCGAGCCTGGCAGCAGATCCTTGAGCAACGGCTCGAGCCGCCGCTCGGCCTCGATGTCGGCGACTGTCACCAGATCCTTTGGGCCCGACTTTTCCCGGATGTCGCCCGATTTGAGCTGGCGAAAGCGCGGTAGGATCTCGGCCTCGGCCACCTCGCGGATGAGCGCGGCCACGCGAAACGGATCGATGGAGCTCACGAAACCCTGGGCTTGCGCGTTTCGAACCGCGCGCGGTCGGCATCCGACAGGCCGACGCGGATATGCGCCTTGTGCTCGTCGTCACGCCGCTCGAGCACCTCGCCGTGGCGATAGAGCCACGCGATCCCGGCGCCATCGGCCAGATCGACCGACAGCTCGACCACCTCGCGCGATTGCGCCAGCCGGCGATCGATGAGCGCAAGCAGCCTGTCGCAGCCCTCACCCGTCATGGCCGAAAGGGCCACGGCGGCAGGGCGGCGCTCCGCCTCGTTGGCGACCTGGGCGCGCGCTTCTGGATCGAGCAAGTCGATCTTGTTGCGTGCCTCGATCAATTTGCCGGCGTCGCCCGCATCGACCATGCCGCCGAGGCCGAGGTCGCGCAGCACCTCCTCGACATCGTGCTTCTGCGCATCCGAATCCGGATGGGCGATGTCGCGCACATGGACGACGACGTCGGCTTCCAGCACCTCCTCGAGCGTGGCGCGGAACGCGGCCACCAGATGGGTCGGCAGCTCGGAAATGAACCCGACGGTGTCCGACATGATCACGCTGCGGCCGGACGGCAGCTTGACCTGGCGCATGGTCGGATCGAGTGTCGCGAACAGCATGTCCTCGGCGAGCACGTCGGAGCGTGTGAAGCGGTTGAAGAGAGTGGACTTGCCGGCGTTGGTGTAGCCGACCAGCGCGACGATTGGATACGGCACACGCTTGCGCGCCCTGCGGTGCAACGCGCGCGTGCGCTTGACGTCGTCGAGCTCGCCCTTGAGCTTGACGATGCGGTCGCCGATCAGGCGGCGGTCCATCTCGAGCTGGCTTTCGCCCGGGCCGCCGAGAAAGCCGAAGCCGCCGCGCTGACGCTCGAGATGGGTCCAGGAGCGCACCAGCCGGCTACGCTGGTAGGTGAGCGATGCCAGTTCGACCTGGAGCTGGCCTTCGCGCGTGCGCGCGCGCGCGCCGAAGATTTCGAGAATCAGCCCGGTGCGGTCGATCACCTTAGCCTTGAGGGCGCGCTCCAGATTGCGCTGCTGAACGGGACTCAGGGCGGCATCGACGACGACGACGCCGATCTCCATGGCCTCGACCAGCTTGGCGAAACGCTCGACGGCGCCCGAGCCGAGCAAGGTCGCCGGACGCAGGCGCGCCAGCTTGACGACCTCGCTGTGGACGATGGTCAGATCGATCGCGGCCGCCAGGCCGACGGCCTCGTCGAGGCGCGCCTCGACGTCGCGGCCATTGGCGAGCGCCTCGCTCTTGAGAACGGGATGCAATACGAGGCTCCGGCCGGTCGAGGGCCGAGCCCCATTGGCATCGACATGCATCGTCGAAGCCTGCAGCGGTCCCCCTGCTCGAACGCCTCGGCCCTGACCGCTCACCTTATCCGTCGGCCTCGTCCTTGGGCGGTTCGAACAGCTGAATCGGCTGCGCCGGCATCACGGTGGAGATCGCATGCTTATAGACCAGCTGCGAATGCGCGTCGCGCCGGAGAAGTACTGAGAAGTTGTCAAACCAGGTGACGATGCCCTGCAGCTTGACGCCATTGATAAGAAAGAGAGTAACTGGGGTCTTGTTCTTGCGGATATGATTGAGGAAGACGTCCTGAACGTTCTGGCTTTTCTCGTTTGACATGACTTAACCCGTCTTTTCGTTGGTTTCGTTTTTGGGGCCGTTTGAACCCGTTTCTCTTATATTGGCAGCCTCAGGTAGCGGCACCCATGGCGGTCATGCTCGTCGGCCTGCCTCATGCAGAGATAGGCCGGCGACGCGAGGGTTCAATAGCCCAAGACCTGGGCAAGATCGTGGCAATCCGCGACATGAAGATGGGGCTGGTAGGCGCCGAACTCGGCCGGTCCAGGGGGGGCGGCACGCAGAAGGACGGCGCTGCAGCCGGCCCGGTAGGCGCATTCCAGGTCGGTCGCCGCATCGCCGACCAGCCAGACCTCGGGCCCGGCCTCGATCAGGCTGCCGTCGAGCGCCATGAAGACCGGATCGGGCGCCGGCTTGTCGACCTTGGCGTCGGTCGCCCCGACGATACGCCGGAAATGGCGATCCCAGCCGAGATGGGTCGCCTCGGTGCGCAGGATCGGCCCCGTCTTGTTGCTGACCACGCCGAGATAGAGGCCGCGCCCGCCGAGCCCGTCGAGCAGTGCCGCCGCACCGGGCAGCGGCTTCAAGGTCTCCAGGTGGCGCGCCTTGAAGGTGGCGTAGAACACGTCCATGGCGCGCGGCCATTCCGGGCCGAACAGCTTGGGAAAATTGTCGCGCAGCGAGGTGATCAGGCGCGCGCGCGTTTCGTCGTAGCTCCACGGCTCGCGGCCGAAGGAAGCGAGCGCGGCGTTGACGCCGCTGCGCACGGTTTCCCAATTGTCGACCAGCGTGTTGTCCCAGTCGAACAGGACGGCGCGCGGGCGTGGCAGGTCTTGTGCGGGTTGGGAAGCGCTCACGCTCACGCGCGCGCCCCCGCTTCCGCCACGCCCGGGTTCGCCATGTAGTCGAAATAGAGGCGGCGCAGCTTGAGGGACAGCGTGCCGGCGCGACCGTTGCCGATCACGCGGTCGTCGATCTGGGTCACCGGCGTCACGAAGGAGGTGGCGCTCGAGATGAACGCCTCGCGCGCCGATTTCGCCTCGTCGACCGAGAAGGGCCGCTCGACGTAACGCAGCCCCTCGGCGCGCGCAAGGTTGAGCAGGCTGAGGCGGGTCACTCCGTTGAGGATCGCGGCGGAGGCCTGGCGCGTCACCAGTTCTCCGTCGCGCGTGATGATCCAGGCGTTGGTCGAGGTGCCTTCCGTGACGTTGCCGGCGGCGTCGACCTGCCAGGCCTCGAAAGCGCCGGTCTCGCGGGCCTGCTGCTTGCCCAGCACGTTGGGCAGCAGACCGACGGTCTTGATGTCGCAGCGTGCCCAGCGAATGTCGGGGATCGTGATCACGCGCACCCCCTCCTCCGCCTTGGCCTCGCTCGCCGGCACGACGCGCTTGGCCGTGACGACCAGCGCCGGCCGGACCGGCTTCGCGGGAAACGGATGGTCGCGCCGTGTCACGCCGCGCGTGACCTGCATGTAGACCAGGCCGGTGTCGATCGCGTTTCGGCGAACCACCTCGCGCAGCACCGACTTGAGGGCCGGCCGCGTCATCGGCCGGCGAATGCGCAACTCGCCGAGCGAGCGGTCGAGCCGGTCGAGATGAGGATCCTCGTCGACCAGGCGGCCGCGATAGACGAGGACCACTTCGTAGACGCCGTCGGCGAACTGGTAGCCGCGGTCCTCGATGTGGACCTGGGCGCGGGCGTGCGGCACGTAGCGGCCGTTGACATAGGCAATGCGCGACATCGTTCCATCCGTATCAGAAGAACTCGAGCTGCACCGAGAACATCCTCTCCACCTTCTTGACCATCTCGGCGGTAGCGAAGATCACCACCCGGTCCTTGGCGTTGATCACCGTGTTGGAACGCGGCGTGATCACCTGCCCGCCGCGAGCGATGGCGCCGACGATGGTGCCAGGCGGAAACTTGCATTCTCTGAGCGGCTTGCCGACCAGACTCGAGGTTTCGATCGCCTCCGCCTCGATCACCTCGCCGAAGCCGTCGCGCAGCGAATAGGCGGCGCGGATGCGGCCGCGCCTGATGTGCTGAAGGATGCTCGACACCGTGATGGCGCGCGGGCTGACCACGGCATCGATGCCGAGCTGGCCGACCAGGGGACCGTAGTTGTTGGAGTTGACCAGGGTCACCGTACGGCCGGCGCCGAACCGCTTGGCGAGCAGCGAGGCGATGATGTTGACCTCGTCCTCGTTGCTGAGCGCGACGAAGGTCTCGGCCTGCCCGACATTCGCCTCCTCGAGAATCTCCGGATCGAGCGCGTTTCCGGTCAGCACGACGGTGCGTCCGAGCAGCTGCTGGATGCGCTTGGCGCGCTCGACGTTGAGCTCGATGAGCTTCGCGGCAACCCCGGCGTGATGCGCCTCGACCTCCTGGGCGAGGAACAGCCCGATGTTGCCCCCGCCGGCGATGACGATGCGGCGTGCCTCGGGCTCCTCGTGACCGAACGCTGCGAGCGCGCGCTTGAGGTGGCCGGTCTCGCACACGAAATAGACCTCGTCGCCGGGCAGCATGGCATCGTCGCTGTCGGGTACGATCGGGCGCTCGTCGCGCACGATGCCGACGACGACGATGTGCAGGTCCGGGAACAGGCCGGTCAGCTGTCGCAGCGGCGTGTGAACCACGGGACAGTCGTTCGTGCAGCGCACGCCGACCACCCTGACGAGGCCATCGCACATCGGCATGACGTCGAACGCGCCGGGCACCTGCAGGCGCCGCGCCACGGCACGCGCCACCTCGATCTCCGGCGAGATGATGACGTCGATCGGCATATGCTCGCGGCTGAACAGATCGGCCCAGATCGGCTGCAGGTAGTTTTGCTGGCGGATGCGCGCGATCTTGGTCGGCACGTTGAAGAGCGCGTGGGCGACCGTGCACGCCACCATGTTGACCTCGTCGGCGTAGGTCACGGCGATCAGCACATCGGCGTCGGGGGCGCCGGCGTCTTCGAGGACGCTCGGATGGGAGGCGTGGCCGACCAGCGCGCGCACCTCGAGCGAATCGGAGATCTTGCGGATCAATTCGGCCGACTGGTCGATGACGGTGACGTCATTCTGCTCGGTCGCGAGGTAGCGGGCGATGTTGTAGCCCACCTGTCCCGCGCCGCAGACGATGACCTTCATGAACGTTCCGCCTGACCTTGATGAGCGGAGCGCGGGGCAACGTTCCCCGCGTGCTCAGGCACTGAATTTGCGTGGCAGCGTCTGCGCCGGGTTTGCCTGCTGAACCGGGGTGTGCGCGCCCTGCGCATGGGCAAGCGGCGCCGGCTGCCCGGCGGCCGCCGGACCCGGAAGCTGTCCGGCTGCCATCTGCCCGCCGAGCGGCACCGACGTCAGCGCCGGCGTCGGGCCGGTCACGCGCTCGCCGTTGCTGTTGACGCCCAACGACTTGAGCTTGCGGTGCAGCGCCGAACGTTCCATGCCGACGAAGCTCGCCGTGCGCGAGATGTTGCCGCCGAACCGGTTGACTTGCGCCAGCAGATACTCGCGCTCGAACACCTCGCGCGCCTCGCGGAGCGCCAGCGACATGATCTCGCCGCCCTTCTCCCATTTCAGCACGGCCGGCGTGATCGCGCCGATCTCCGGCGGCAGCATGTCGGCCCTGATACGCTCGCGCACATCGCCCGGCGCCATGATCAGCAGCCACTCCACGACGTTGCGCAGCTGGCGCACATTGCCCGGCCAGTCGTAGGCCTGGAGCGCTGCAACCGCATCGTCGCCGAGCTCGCGCCGCTGGGAACCGGCCGTCTCCGCAGAACACTGCAGGAAGTGGCGCAGCAGGTAGGGAATGTCCTCGCGCCGTTCGCGGAGCGGCGGCACGTGGATCGGCACGACGTTGAGGCGATAGTAGAGGTCCTCGCGGAAGCGGCCCGCCGCCATCTCGGCCAGCAGATCGCGGTTCGAGGAGGCGATGACGCGAACGTCGACCTCGACGCGCGCGTTGCTGCCGACGCGCTCGAAGGTCAGATCCTGGAGCACGCGGACGATCTTGCCCTGGGTCTCGAGCGGCATGTCGGCCACCTCGTCGAGCAGCAGCGTGCCGCCGTGGGCCTGCTCGAAGGTGCCGATCTTGCCAGATCCCTCGACGCCGTCATGGGCCGGGTCGGTGCCGAACAGCTCAACCTCGAGCCGCCCGGGATGCATGGTCGCGCAATTGAGCACGACGAAGGGTCCGCCCGAGCGCTTCGAGCGGGCGTGCAACAGGCGCGCCACCACTTCCTTGCCGGCGCCGGCCGGGCCGGTGATCAGCACGCGGCTGCCGGTCGGCGCCACGCGCTCGATGGCCTGGCGAACCTGCTGAACCGGGGCGGAATTGCCGAGCAGGTCGGTCGGTCCGCCGGCGCGCAGGCGCAGCTCCTCGTTCTCGCGCTTGAGCCGCGCCGCTTCGATGGCGCGCTCGACGAGCAGGATGAGGCGGTCCGACTTGAACGGCTTCTCGATGAAGTCGTAGGCGCCCTTCTTGATGGCGGAGACCGCGGTCTCGATCGTGCCGTGGCCGCTGATCATGATCACCGGCACCTGCGGATGATCGCGGCGCACCAGTTCGAGGACCTGAATGCCGTCCATCTGACTGCCCTGCAGCCAGATGTCGAGGATGATGAGAGACGGCCGCCGGCGCTTCAGGCTAGCAAGCGCTTCCTCGGCGGTCGCGGCCCAGCGCGTGCGGAAGCCTTCATCGTCGAGAATGCCGGCGATCAGCGCGCGTATGTCTGCTTCGTCGTCGACGATGAGGATGTCGGGTGCCATTGTCAGGAACCGTGAGCCATCGTTAGCTCGCTCGCCTTCGACTTGGCGTCGTCACTCGGTTGCTCTTTCACCGCGTCCTGACTTTCCGCCGGCGGGCTGTCGCACAGCCCTTGCCCCGTGCTGAAGACGAGGCGCACGCAGGCGCCCCCGCCTTCCCGGTCTTCCAATACGACATCGCCACCATGGTCTTCCATGATTTTTTTGACAATGGCAAGCCCCAGCCCGGTCCCCTTCGTGCGCGTGGTCACGTAAGGTTCCGTTAAGCGTTCGCGCTGTTCGTCGAGCGGGAAGCCGCGTCCGTTGTCGCTGACCTCGACGATGATCTGCTCCGCTTCGACGACAACCCTGAGGCCGATCGTGCCCGGCGGCAGCGCGTGGCCGTCCTCGGGCAGCAACCTTGCCTCGATCGCCTCGAGCGCGTTCTTCAACAGGTTGGTCACCGCCTGGCGCAGCTGGCGGGCATCGCAGCGGAGCAGGACGGGTGTTGCGGGCAGATCCGTCGAGTAACGGATGTCGGGATGTGCCTGGCGCTGCAGGACAAGCGCCTCGCGGCACAGCTCCAGCAGGTTCTCGGGCTTCATCACCGGCGCCGGCATGCGCGCGAATGCCGAGAATTCGTCGACCATGCGGCCGATATCGGCGACCTGGCGCACGATCGTGTCCGTGCAGGCGACGAACGTGTCGGGATCGGAGGCGATCTCGCGCAGATAGCGGCGCTTGAGGCGCTCCGCCGAGAGCTGAATGGGAGTCAGCGGATTCTTGATCTCGTGTGCGATCCGGCGCGCGACATCGGCCCAGGCCGCCTTGCGCTGCGCGTTCAACAGCTCGGTCACGTCGTCGAAGGTGACGACATAGCCGCGCAGCTCGTCCGCCTCGATGTCGGCGGCGATGCGCACGAGCAGCGTGCGGCGCCGGCGATTGCTCTCCACCACGACTTGCGACTGCACCAGCCGCTCGGGTCGTTTGGCCGCCCGCTCGATGAGTTCGGCCATCTCGGGCACGATGTCGGCCAGCTTCTGGCCGATATGCCGGTCGAGCTCGAGCGACAGCAGGTTTGCGGCCGACCGGTTCGGCAGGTTGATGCGGCCATGCGCGTCGAGGCCGATCACCCCGGCAGACACGCCGGCGAGCACTGCCTCCGTGAAATGGCGGCGGATGTCGAGCTGCCGATTCGCCTCGACCAGCTCGCCGCGCTGGCCCTCGATCTGCGAGGTCATGCGATTGAACGCGCGGCTCAGCGATTCGAGCTCGTCGCCGGTAGCGCCCTCCGGCACGCGGGCCGACAGGTCACCGGCCCTGATTCGTTCGGAGGCGGCAATCAGGCCACTGATCGGCCGCGCGAGCCTTGTGGCCATCGCGAGGCCGATCCACACAGCGGCCAGCAGCAGCAGCAGCGCCACGACGACGAACAGCAGCGCGAACCTGATCTGCAGGCTCGAGCTCTCGCCCTCCAGGCGGCGATAGGCGTTGACGGCGTCCTGCGTGCGCGTCATGTGGCCGACGACGCGCGGCTCGACATAGCGGCCGACATAGAGGAACAGGCCGATGAAGCGATCAAGCTGCACCAGGGCACGGACGCGGTCGTCGTTCTCGCTGGTCATGACCGCAACGTCGCCGTCGCGCGCCTGCTCGAGCGCGCGTTCCGGAAGCGGCTCGAGCTCGAGCGCGAAGCTCAGCCCGGCGCGTCCCCAGATGCGGCCGGTATCGTCGAACACGACGGCTTCGGTCAGGCTGCGCAGCACCGCCTGGGTGCCGACCACGGTCTGAAGCAGGTTGGGATTCTGCGCCACCGCCGGCGCCTGCCGGTTGATGTCGTTGGCCATGGCCAGGACATCGGCGCGGATGGTCTGCTGATGCTCGCGCAGATAGGCCTGCGCGACGCGCAGCGATTCGTCGAGCGCGGTCGACACGCGCTCGCTGAACCAGTTCTGCACACCGAAGTTGAGGAACAAGGCCGAAAAAACCGCGACGATGATGGCCGGAGTCACGGCCACCGCGCTGAACAGCACGACGAGCCGGATGTGGAGCTGGGCGCCAGCCAGGCCGCGCCGGCGGCGCGCCCACACCGCGACAATGTGACGCGCGATCAGGGCGGTCAGCACCAGCAGCAGGACGAGATCGACGTTGAGCAGAATGACGACGACATGCGGGTCGGCGCCGAACGTGGTCGGGCCGCTGATGGCGGCATAGGTCGCGATGCCGGAAAGCAAAGCCGCCGCAGCCAGGAGGACCGCGAGCTTGCGCGCGAGCCCGACGCGCTCGGCCCACGCGCCGATCTGACGCAGGACAGTGGCGGGCGAGCCGGCCACGTTCCGCTTCAGACGTTCGACTGAGTCAGCCCAAATGGACAACAGCGGCACCCGCAATCCGCAGTTCGTTCGCGCGTCTCTCGCGCGGCGCGCAGTCGGTTATTTTAGTCCGCGAACGACCTGAATGTCCAATTCGCGGATCTTTTTGCGCAGCGTGTTGCGGTTCAGGCCGAGCACTTGGGCGGCCTTGATCTGATTGCCGCGCGTCGCCAACAGCGTCAGCGAAATCAGCGGCCGCTCGACCTCGCGCAAGATCCGGTCGTAGACGCCGGTCGCCGGTAGCCCGTCCTTGTGAGCGGCGAAATAGTCGCGAATGTGGCGCTCCACCGCGGCGCTCAGCCCCTCGCTCTCGGGCGCCGCCTGCGCATCGGCGGGCGGCGTGAGATCGGCCAGCTCCGCCTCGATCACGTCGCGCCCGATCACCTCCTGGGTGTAGAGCGCGGCCAGGCGGCGCACCAGGTTCTCCAGCTCGCGCACGTTGCCGGGCCACCGATATGCCTTGAGCCGGTCGAGTGCGGCGCCGTCGAGCGTCTTGACCGGCAGCCCCTGAGTCGCGGCCTGGTGCAGGAAGTGACGCGCCAGCGCCGGCACGTCCTCGGTGCGCTCGCGGAGCGGCGGCAGGCGGATCGGCACGACCGCCAGCCGGTAAAACAGATCCTCGCGGAACAACCCCTGGCGCACGAGCTGGCGCAGATCGCGATGCGTCGCCGCGATGATGCGCACATCGGTGTGGATCGGAGTGCGACCACCGACGGTCGTGTACTCGCCCTCCTGCAGCACGCGCAGCAGCCGCGTCTGCGCCTCGATCGGCATGTCGCCGATCTCGTCGAGGAACAGCGTACCGCCCTGGGCCTGCTCGAACCGTCCCGAGCTGCGCATGGTGGCGCCGGTGAAGGCGCCCTTCTCGTGGCCGAACAGCTCGCTCTCGATCAGCTCGCGCGGGATCGCGGCCATATTGATCGCGACAAAGGGCCCGCTCCGCTGCTTGCCGTAGTCATGCAGCGCGCGCGCCACCAGTTCCTTGCCCGTGCCCGACTCGCCCGTGATGAGCACGGTCAGGTCGGTGCCCATCAGCCGCGCCAGCACGCGGTAGATTTCCTGCATGGCGGGCGAGCGGCCGATCAGCGGCAGCTGCTCCTCCGCCTCGCCGGCCGCGCCGTCGACAATCACGCCGCCCGCGATGGTCAGCGCGCGCTCGACGACGTTGACCAGCTCCTTCAGGTCGAACGGCTTGGGCAGATATTCGAAGGCGCCGCGCTCGGCGGCCTTGACCGCAGTCAGCAGCGTGTTCTGCGCGCTCATGACGATAACGCGCAGATCGGGCCGGACCTTGCGGATGCGCGGAATGAGATCGAGGCCGTTCTCGTCCGGCATGACGACGTCGGTGATCACGAGATCGCCGTCGCCGTCCTCGACCCAGCGCCACAAGGTTGCGGCGTTGCCGGTCGTGCGCACCTCGTGACCGAGACGCGCCAGCGCCTGGGTCAGCACGGTGCGGATCGCGCGGTCGTCGTCCGCCACGAGAATGGTGCGCTGTGACAGCTGCTGCATGGTCATCGTCAGGCCTCTGAACCGGAATGGACAGGCAGCATGACCCGGAACACGGTGCGCCGGGGCTGGCTGTCGAACTCGATCACGCTGCCATGGTCGCCAACGATCTTGGCCACCAGGGCGAGGCCGAGCCCGGTGCCGTTGACCTTTGTCGTGACGAACGGATCGAAGAGATGGGCGCGCAGATCCTCGGGGATGCCCTCGCCGTTGTCTTGCACGCTGACCACGAGCGGCAGATGCGTGCGCGCATCGCTGCCCGGCACCGCCAGGCGGATGCCATGCTGATAGGCGGTCGCCAGCACGATCTCGCCGCCCGCCTGAGGCGCCGCCTCGGCGGCGTTCTTGACCAGATTGAGGAACACCTGGATCAGCCGGTCGCGGTTGCCGAGCGCCGGCGGCAGCGAGGGATCGTAGCGTTCGACGAAACGGATGTGGCGCGCGAAGCCGTTCTGCGCCACGCGGCGCACGCGCTCGAGCACCTCGTGGATGTTGACCGGCTGGCGCTCGATCGGCCGCTGGTCGGAGAACACCTCCATGCGGTCGACCAGCGCGCAGATGCGGTCGGTTTCGTCGATGATGAGGCGGGTCAGCTCGCGGTCCTCGGGCTTGCCCCCCTGCTCGAGCAGCTGGGCGGCGCCGCGGATGCCCGACAGCGGGTTCTTCACCTCGTGCGCCAGCATGGCGGCCATGGCCGTGACCGAGCGGGCGGCGTTGCGGTGCGTGAGCTGCCGGTCGATCTTCTGCGCGATCGAACGCCGGTGCAGCATGACGACGGTGGCGCCCGGACGTTCCGGCATGGTCGAGGCTTCGACCGTGACCTGATGCTGGCCGATGCGCGGCGCCTCGATCGTCACGCCGTACTCCGAGACCGAGCTGCCTGCGGCCCTGACCTGATCGATCAGCGCAAAGATCGGATGGTCGGCGCGCACCAGCTCGTCGAGGCGCAGCTTGGTGAGAAAGCTCGCGCCCGATTCGAGAAACTGCTCGGCAGCCTGGTTGACATAGGATATGCGCCGGTCGGCCTCGACGACCAGCACCGGCGTCGGCAGCGCGTTGAGTGCGGCGCCCAGATCCACCGGCATGGTGTCGGCCCGGCGCAGCAGCTTGGCCACGGCTTCGACCATCAGTCTGCCCCGTTCACGCTGCGAGTGCTTCGGTCAGCGGCGTGTAGAACGCCGCGATCGAGTCCAGCACCGCATCGGCATCGTCCATCCGCATGACCCGCGCGCGAAACTCCGCCGAGTCGGGCAGGCCTTTGCTGTACCAGCCGACATGCTTGCGCGCGACGCGCAGGCCGGTGGTGACGCCGTAGTGGACGAACATGGCCTGCAGATGCTCGATCAGAATGTCGCGCTGCTGCGTCAGCGGCGGATCCGGCAGCCGCTCGCCGGTGCGCAGGAAGCGCGCCACTTGCGCGAGGAACCAGGGACGGCCGCAGGCGCCGCGCCCGACCATGACGCCGTCGGCGCCCGACTCGTCGAGGATGGTGCGCGCATCATCGAGCGTGGTCACATCGCCATTGGCGATCACCGGCACCTTTACGGCTTCCTTGACCTGGCGGATGAAGCGCCAGTCCGCCCTGCCCTCGTAGAACTGGCAGCGCGTGCGGCCGTGCACCGTGATCATCTTGATGCCGAGCGCCTCGGCGCGCCGCGCCAGCTCCGGCGCGTTGCGCGTCCTGTCGTCCCAGCCCGTGCGCATCTTCAGCGTGACCGGCAGCGTGACAGCGTTGACCGTCGCCTCGATCAGCCGGCACGCGTGGTCGAGGTCGCGCATCAGCGCGGAGCCGGCTTCGCCATTGACCACCTTCTTGACCGGGCAGCCCATGTTGATGTCGATGATCGCGGCACCGCGATCGGCATTGAGGCGCGCCGCTTCGGCCATCGGGCCGGGCTCGCAGCCGGCCAGCTGCACCGACATGGGAAACTCTTCCGGCGTGTGGCTGGCCATGAGCAACGACTTGCGCGACTGCCGGATCATCGCTTCCGAGGCGATCATCTCCGAGACGACGAGGCCGGCGCCCGCACGCTTGACCAGGCGGCGGAACGGCATGTCGGTGACGCCCGACATGGGCGCCAAAATCACCGGATCGGCGATGTGAATGGAGCCGACATCAATGCCTAACATTTAGGCACACGCAACGGATGGTTAAAAGGTAGGCAGACTGTAGCGCGATGCCGGACTCAAGACAAGCGAATGTTGCGGTGCAACATCGCGGTACGAATCAAACTATCGTCCCATCAGCACGTCGGTGACGAATTTCACGCCCGGGTAAGCGAGCGTGAGAAGCAGGTAAGCCAGCAGCGCGAGTCGCGCCGCGCGGCGTCCGCGCAGGCCCGTGCGCGCATGCGCCCAGAGCAGCGCGCCGATCAGCACGAAGGCGAGCACCGAGAGCAGCGTCTTGTGGTCGAGCACCAGGAAGCGGCCGGTCTTGAAATATTGCAGCGCAACTCCGGTCGCGAGACCGAGCGCGAGCACCACCTCGCCCGCGATCAGCAGGCGCACTTGCAGAGCCTCGCTCTCGGCGATGGCCGGAAGCATCGCGGTCAGCCGCCCCGGCTGCTTGAGCTTGAGCGCGCGTTCCTGAATGAACACGGCGAGCGCTGCCACCGCTGCCAGAGTGAGCACGGCATAGGTCGCCACCGAGACGAGAATGTGGCCGTCGAGCCACGCGGCAGGCGCGGCGCCGCTCAAGGGGCGACCGGGCGCGTGCTGCCAGATCGTCGCGATTGCGCCGAGCACCACCAGATAGGGCAGAAGCAGCGTGCCGAGACGCCAAGCCGTCGCCGACAGCAGCGCGACGCCGGCAAAGAGCACGAGGCTGGCCGCGATGCTGACCCAGAGCGCCGTCGAGAGATTGGTCGTCCATTCGGCGCTCAGCAGCGCGAGCGCCCACCCCGACGGCCCGACGACGGCAACCGCGAGCAAGATCCAGTATGGCCAGTCGCGCTCGACGCCGCCGCCGCGCCACGGCAGCAGCGCGGCCGGCACGAGCGCCAGCAATGCGCTCAGACTGAACAGGATGCTGTTGGACATGATGTCATGCTAGCACCACCGCGAACCGTCTGACAGAAGGACGGAAATGACAAAGCTTCCGGCGTTCCCGGCGTTCCTTGGCAAAGCGCATTGCCCTGACTAGTCTGGCCGCATGCCAGCACCCTCGCCCATGACGACCGCCTTGATCGTTGCCGCCGGGCGCGGCGTACGCGCCGGCGGCGAGATGCCAAAGCAATATCGGTTGCTGGCGGGGCGCAGCGTGCTCTATCACAGCGCGCAGGCTTTCCGGGCTCATCCCGCGATCGGCGCCGTGTGCGTCGTCATCCATCCGGACGATCGTGCGCTCTACGAAGCGGCCATCGACGGTCTGGCGTTGCTGCCACCCGTGCACGGCGGCAGCGAGCGGCAGGACTCCGTGCGGCTCGGCCTCGAAGGGCTGGCGCGTCACAATCCCGCGCGCGTGCTGATCCATGATGCGGCGCGACCTCTGGTCTCCCGCGAGGTGATCGACCGCACGATCGAGGCGCTCAATCGCGCACCGGGTGCGATCGCCGCGGTGCCGGTCGCCGACACGCTGAAGCGCGGCGCCGCGGGCCGCATCACGGCGACCGTGCCGCGCGCCGAGCTGTGGCGGGCGCAAACGCCCCAGGGCTTCGACTACGCCGCCATCCGGGCCGCGCACCAGGCGCTCGCGGGCGAGCGGATGACCGACGATGCCGCGGTCGCCGAGCGCCATGGGCTGGCGGTCGAACTGGTGACGGGCGACGAGGACAATTTCAAGATCACGACGGCGGACGATCTGGCGCGCGCCGAGCGCCTGATGCGCGCGCGCGACGCGCCTGGCGGCTGGGACGTGCGCACCGCCACGGGCTTCGACGTGCATCGCTTCGGGCCCGGCGAGCGCGTGATGCTGGGCGGCATTGCGATCGCCCACGACCAGGCGCTGATCGGCCATTCCGACGCCGATGTCGCGCTCCACGCGCTGACCGATGCGCTGCTCGGCACGATCGGAGCCGGCGATATCGGGCAGCACTTTCCGCCGACCGACGCGCGCTGGCGCGGCGCCGATTCCGCGCAGTTCCTCGAGCACGCGGCGCAACTCGTGGCGGCGCGCGGCGGCGTGCTCGTCCATGCCGACCTGACGATCATCTGCGAGCGGCCCAAGATCGCGCCGCATCGTCAGCGCATGGTCGAGCGCATCGCGGGATTGCTGGCCCCCATCCTCGCCGACAGCGACGCGAGCCGCGTCAGCGTCAAGGCGACGACCACCGAAGGTCTCGGCTTCACCGGGCGGCGCGAGGGCATTGCCGTGCAAGCGGCGGCGACCGTGCGGCTGCCGGGCTGATCGGCGCGATGGCCACGATCGTGCCGCAGCCTGCGCTCGCCTGGCACCATCCCGCATTCTGGCTGGCGACATGGTTCGGCGCGGGGCTGCTGCCGCGGGCACCCGGCACCTGGGGATCGCTCGCCGCCCTGCCCATTGCATGGATCTTCGCCGTGATGGGCGGTCCATGGTTGTTGGTTGCCGCCGCCGCTCTGATCTTTGCTGCGGGTTGCTGGGCCACCGCCTGCTATCTGCGTGCGCAAGGCAGCGATCAGATAGCCAAGGACCCGCAGGCGATCGTGATCGACGAAGTTGCCGCACAATGGCTTGTGCTCGCGGTCGTTCCGCCCGATCCCCTTCTCTATGCAGCGGGCTTCGTCCTCTTTCGGATCGCCGACATCGCCAAGCCGTGGCCGGCAAGCTGGGCCGACCGGCGGGTCGATGGCGCGCTCGGCGTCATGCTCGACGATGCGCTTGCAGCGCCCTACGCCATGGCGGGGCTATGGGCAGTCCAACGCTGGCTCGCGCCATGATCGACGACGAATTGCGCGGGCAGGCCGCGCAACTGCTCGACTTGTGCCGTGCCCGCGGCATCAAGGTCGCGACCGCGGAATCGTGCACCGGGGGCTTGATCGCCGCCTGCCTGACCGAGAACGCCGGTTCGTCCGACGTGGTCGAGCGTGGCTTCGTGACCTACTCGAACGAGGCGAAGACCGAGCTGGTCGGCGTGCCCGCCGCCGTCATCGAAGCGCATGGCGCGGTGAGCGAGCCGGTCGCGCGCGCCATGGCGGAAGGTGCGTTGGCGCACAGCCGGGCCACGATCGCGCTCGCCGTCACCGGCATTGCAGGGCCAGGCGGAGCGACACAGAGCAAACCGGTCGGGCTGGTGCACATTGCGGCCGCCCGGCGCGGCGGCGCGACACTCCACGCGATGCACGTCTTTGCAGGCGACCGCGCGCAAATAAGGCGCGCCTCGGTCGCCGAAGCCTTTGCGCTGCTCCGCGCAAGCCTCGGTTGACCGAAGTTACTTCGGCAGCGCGCCGACCTCCTTTTCCCAGCGCTCGATCAGGCGCTTGCGCTCCGCGGCCTGGCCATACTTGGCAAAGTCGTAGTTGATCAGCTTGATATCCGCGAGCTTCGGTGCATCGGGCGGGATGGGCGCGCTGCGGTTCGACGGCACCTGGTAGGACTTGGCGCGCGCGCCGAGCGCCTGCGCCTCGCCAGTCAGAGCCCAATCGTACCATTTGCGTGCATTCTCGGGATTGCGCGCGCCCTTGATGATGCTCATCGAGCCGATCTCGTAGCCCGTGCCCTCGCAGGGTGCCGCCGTCTTGACCGGGAAGCCCGCGATCGCCTCGGCGACCGCGTCGTGCATGAACATGATGCCGATGGTCGTCTCGCCGCGCGCCGCGGCGCGCGCCGGCGCAGGGCCGGAGCGCGTGTACTGGTTGACGTTGCGATGGAGCTGCTTGAGATAGGCGAAGGCCGGCTCTTCGCCCATGACCTGGACCAGCGTGGCGACGGCGGTGTAGGCCGTGCCCGAGGACGCCGGATTGGAGATCTGAACCTCGTCCTTGAGGTTGGCTGCCAGCAGATCCTTCCAGCAGCGCGGCGCCTCCAGCTTCTTGCGCGCGAGCTGCTCGGTGTTGAAGGCGAAGCCGAGCGCACCGGCATAGATGCCGACCGTGCGATGGCCCGACTGCTCGGCCTGGCTCACGGCCCAGGGATGAAGCTCGCCCAGCAAGGGCGAGCGATAGGGCTCGGTGAAGCCGAGTTCGGCCGCCTGCAGATGCGGATCGCCGGTCCCGCCCCACCAGACGTCGCCGCGCGGGTTGGCCGCTTCGGCGCGGATCTGGGCGAAGGTCTCGCCCGATCCCTTGGCGGCGATCGTCACCTTGGTGCCGGTCTTCCGCTCGAACTCATTGGACGCGAGCTGGCACCATTCCACGAGAACGCTGCAATAGACCACCAGGCTGCCCTGCGCCGACGCCTCGCGAGAGCCGACGCCGAACGCCATGACCGCCAAGCCGAATGCAGCAACCGCCGATCGCATCATGTTCCCTCCCTGGCCGCATGGTGCGGCGCCTGAATTCTTGTGCCTCAACCACAGTTGCCGTGCAACTGGGGTCCGGCACGGTGGAGGCCAATTTCCTCATGCATCCGACGATGCTAGCGTAGGCGCCGATGCCGGCCGCGCCGCTCCAGCCCTCCCCGCCGATCGATCCTGCGGATCCCGCTTTCGCCCAGGCGACCGCTCGGCTGGGCGGGCGCGACTTCGCGCTCACCGTTTACGCCGAGCGCGATGCGCTGTCGGCCGCTCTGCTGCGTTTCCATGTCTGGCACCAGGCCATCTCTCTTTTTCTCACTCATTTCCTGGAGAAAGGTGACGTGTTCGTCGATGTCGGCGCCCATATCGGCTATTTCTCGGCGTTGGCCGGCACTCTGGTCGGACCGACCGGACGCGTGCTCGCCTACGAGCCCGATCGCGACAATTTCGCCCTGCTCCAGCACAACCTCAGGGACATCGACGCTGCAGTCAGCGGCAAGTGCATGGCCGTCGCCGAGCGCAAGGGTCGCGTCAAACTGTTCCGCGATCCGCGCGATCCGGGACATCACAGCCTGGCCATTGCGTCATCGCCCGATCGTGCCGTCATGGTGCCGGCCACGAACCTGACCGAAGAGCTGCGCGAGGTCGGCGCGGTACGCTGCATCAAGATCGACGTGCAGGGTGCCGAACGCGCGGTGCTCGACGGCCTGCGCGGCCATCTGGTCGGACTCCCGGCGGGCAAGCAGCCCTCCATCATCGTGGAGATCGCGCCGGCGCTCTGGCTTCAGCACGATGCCGATTTGATCTGGCTCCGCGCGTTTCTCGACACCTTCAAATACGATGTCCACCTGTTCCTCGCAGGCGAAAGCCTCAAGGTGGCACCGCCCCGCCTCGCCTGGGACGCCTTCGCGGCGTTGCTGCGCGATGTCGCCGCCTACAATCATCCATCGAAGGAGCTCGACCTGCTGCTGGCGCCGCAGGGCTACTGGTCGTGGCTGCAAAAGCGCTATGCCCAGCAGGAAGGGCGAAGGGGCTAGCTCTTCGGCCCGTAGAGGGCGCGGGCACGCGCCTCGAAGGCCGACACCATGAGCCGGACGGCTTCGTTGAACAGCAGCTCGATCAGCTTCTGCAGCACCCGGCTCTTGAACTCGAAATCGACGAAGAAGTCGATCATGCAGCCGGGCGAGCCATCGGGCATCGGCCTGGGCTCGAAGACCCAGTGATTGTTGAGATACTTGAACGGGCCTTCGGCATAGGACACATCGACGCGCCGCGCCGCCGGATCGAGGGTGACGCGCGAGGTGAAGCGCTCGCGCACCATCTTGAAGCCGATCACGAGGTCGGCGTAGATCGTGTTGCCGTCGCGCCGCTTGATGCGCGCCGCGACGCACCAGGGCAGGAACTCCGGATACCGCTCGACATCGGCAACCAGGCCGTAAAGCTGCTCGGGCGTGTAGGGCAGATGCCTCTGTTCGGCGTGGGTCGGCAACCGGAACTACCCGACCGCGGCGAGCTGAATGCGGCGCGCCTCGCGCAGGCGGGCGAAGTCCTCGCCGGCGTGGTGCGAGGAGCGCGTCAGCGGCGAGGCGGACACCATCAGGAAGCCCTTGGAGCGCGCCATGGCGGCATAGGCCGCGAACTCGTCGGGGGGCACGAAGCGGTCGACCACGTGGTGCTTGGGCGTCGGCTGCAGGTATTGGCCGATGGTGATGAAATCGACGCCCGCCGACCGCAGATCGTCCATCACCTGGGCGACCTCCTCGCGCGTCTCGCCGAGGCCGACCATGATGCCCGACTTGGTGAACATGTCGGGCGCCAGCTCCTTGACGCGGTCGAGCAGGCGCACGGAGTGGAAGTAGCGCGCCCCCGGCCGCACCTCGCCATAGAGGCGCGGCACGGTCTCGAGATTGTGGTTGTAGACGTCGGGGCGGGCCGCGACGACGACCTCGAGCGCCCCCTCCTTGCGCAGGAAGTCCGGCGTCAGCACCTCGATGGTGGTGCCGGGAGCTGCCGCGCGGATGGCGCGGATGGTGCGCGCGAAATGCTCCGCACCGCCATCGTCGAGATCGTCGCGGTCGACCGAGGTGACGACGACATGGGACAGGCCGAGCTTGCCGAGCGCCTCCGCGACCCGCTCGGGCTCGTGCGGATCGAGCTGGTCGGGCCTGCCGGTCGCGACGTTGCAGAAGGTGCAGGCGCGCGTGCACACCGCACCCAGGATCATGATCGTCGCGTGCTTCTGCTTCCAGCACTCGCCGATGTTGGGGCAGGCCGCCTCCTCGCACACCGTGTTGAGCTTGAGCGCGCGCATCAGGCGCCGCGTCTCGTTGTACTCGGCCGACACCGGCGCCTTGACGCGAATCCACTCCGGCTTCGCCAGCCGGACTGGATTGTCAGGCTTGTGCGCCTTCTCGGGATGGCGGACGGTGGTGGTCATGGCGCGCCACCACCACCACTAACCCTCTCCTTGGGGGAGAGGGTGGCGCGGCGGAGCCGCGCCGGGTGAGGGGCAGCGCTTAATGCCGCGAGGATTGCTTCCAAGACGGCGTCAGTTTTCTGCAGCACGTCATTGTTCCAAAATCGCAGCACGCGACAACCTCTGCTCTCAAGCCAACGAGTTCTGACCAAGTCAACATCGACCATGTCTGCATGCTGGCTACCGTCGATCTCGATCACCAGCTTGGCCTTCTCGCAGAAGAAATCTAGCACATATCGCCCAAGTGGGTGCTGACGGCGAAACTTGAAACCTTCAAGGCGTTCAGAGCGAAGCCTGCGCCAGAGCTGCTTCTCTGCTTCTGTCATCGTTCGCCGCAGCGAGCGTGCTCGCCTGATCGACATCAAGTCCTCGAACCGACTTCGAGACCACTTGGTAGCGGCACCCGCTTCTTCAGGCGCTTCCCGCTCACCCGCTCGCTGCGCTCGTACCCTCTCCCCTAAGGAGAGGGTAAAACATTAGAAGTGTATCGCCCTGCCATACGCATCGAGCACGGATTCGTGCATCATCTCCGACAGCGTCGGGTGCGGGAAGACCGTGTGCATCAGCTCGGCCTCGGTGGTCTCGAGCGTCTTGGCGACGGTGTAGCCCTGGATCAGCTCGGTCACCTCGGCGCCGATCATGTGCGCGCCCAAGAGCTCGCCGGTCTTGGCGTCGAACACGGTCTTGATCATGCCCTCGGGCTCGCCGAGCGCGATGGCCTTGCCGTTGCCGATGAAGGGGAAGCGGCCGACGCGGACCTGGTGCCCCTTCTCCTTCGCCGCCTTCTCGGTCAGCCCGACCGAGGCGACCTGTGGCATGCAATAGGTGCAGCCGGGTATGTTGGTGACGTCCATCGGATGCAGGCCTTTGACGCCGGCGATGCGCTCGACGCACAGCACGCCCTCGTGGCTCGCCTTGTGCGCGAGCCAGGGCGGCCCGACCAGATCGCCGATTGCATAGACGCCTGCTTCGCCGGTGGCGAGCCACTGGTCCGTGACGACGTGGGTCTTCTCGACCTTCACCTTGGTGCCTTCGAGGCCGATGTTCTCGACATTGCCGACGATGCCGAGTGCCAGGATCACGCGGTCGACCGTCAGCTCGCTCGACTTGCCGCCCGCCTCGATGGTCGCGGTGACGTTGTCGGCACCCTTCTTGAGCGACTTCACCTGGGCGGAGGTGATGATCTTCATGCCCTGCTTCTCGAAGCTCTTCTTCGCGAAGGCCGAGATCTCCTCATCCTCGACCGGAAGAATACGATCGAGGATCTCGACCACCGTCACCTCGGCGCCGAGCGTGCGGAAAAAGCTCGCGAACTCGATGCCGATGGCGCCCGAGCCGACGACCAGCAGCGATTTCGGCATGGCCGGCGGCACCATAGCTTCTTTGTAGGTCCAGACCAGCTTGCCGTCGGGCTCGAGTCCCGGCAGCGTGCGCGCGCGGGCGCCGGTCGCGAGGATGACGTGCTTGGCGGTCAGTTCGGCGACCTGCTTGTTGTCCTTGGTAACCGACAGCTTGCGCAAGCCGCCGGCGAGCCCCGCGAGCTTGCCCTGCCCGTCGAACACCTCGACCTTGTTCTTTTTCAGCAGATGCTTCACGCCGCCCGAGAGCTGCGCCGCCACTTTGCGCGAGCGCTGGACGATCTTGGCGACGTCGAAGCTGACGCCCTGCACCGAGAAGCCATAGGCGTCAGCGTGCTTGATCAGATGCCCGATCTCGGCCGAGCGCAGCAGCGCCTTGGTCGGAATGCAGCCCCAGTTGAGACAGATGCCGCCCAGATGCTCGCGCTCGACCAGCGCCGTCTTGAGCTTGAGCTGCGCCGCGCGGATCGCCGCGACATAGCCGCCCGGTCCGCCGCCGACGACGATGAGGTCGAAGGCCGTATCGGCCATGACCGGCCTCCTACAGCAGCATGCTGATCGGATCCTCGACCAGCTTCTTGAAGGCCTGCAGGTACTCCGCGCCGACTGCGCCGTCGACCACGCGGTGATCGACCGAGAGCGTGACCGTCATCACAGTGGCGATGGCAAGCGCGCCTTGGCGGACGACCGGGCGCTGCTCGCCCGCGCCGACGGCGAGGATGGCGCCCTGTGGCGGGTTGATCACGGCCGCGAACTCGCGGATGCCGTACATGCCCAAATTGGAGATCGAGAAGGTGCCGCCCTGAAACTCCTCGGGCTTGAGCTTGTTTGCACGAGCGCGCGAGGCGAGGTCCTTCATCTCGTTCGAGATCTGGATCAGGCCCTTCTGATCGGCGCGCTTGATGATCGGCGTGATCAGCCCGTCGGGAATGGCGACCGCGACCGAGATGTCGACGTCGTGATAGCGCCGGATCGCGGCCTCGGTGTAGCTGGCGTTCGCCGCCGGCACCTTGCGCAGCGCGGCCGCCGCCAGCTTGATCACCATGTCATTGACCGACAGCTTGTAGGCGCCGTCACCCTCTTTCGGGCTCTTGGCGTTGAGCTGCTCGCGCAGCTTCAACAGCGCGTCGATCTCGCAGTCGATGGTCAAGTAGAAGTGCGGCGCCTGCTGCTTCGCCTCGGTAAGGCGACGCGCCACGACCTTGCGGATATTGTTGTTGGGAATTTCGGTATAGGCCGGCATGCCCAGGGCTTCTGCACGCTGGGCTTCGGCGCGCGGCGCGGATGCCGCCGCTGCCGGAGCCGCAGCAGCAGCGGGACGTCCCGGTGCCGACAGCGCCGCCTCGATATCGTGCTTCACGATGCGGCCGCCCGGCCCGCTGCCGGTGATTGACCCAAGGTTCAATCCGGACTGCTCGGCCATGCGGCGCGCGAGCGGACTCGCGATGACGCGATCGCCGCCAGACGACACAGGCGCCGCCGGTTTTGCGGGAGCGGGCGCAGCCGCAGCAGCTTGCGCCGCCGGCTTGGGAGCGGCTGGTGCGGCGGGCGCGGCCGGCTTCGGCGCTGGCGCCGGCGCAGAAGCGACGCTGGCCGCCTTGTCGAGCGCGGACTTGTCCTCGCCCTCTTCGAGCAGCAGCGCGATCAGCGAATTGACCTTCACATTGGCCGTTCCGGCCGGCACGACGATCTTGCCCATCGTGCCTTCGTCGACCGCCTCGACCTCCATGGTCGCCTTGTCGGTCTCGATCTCGGCGATGACCTGGCCGGCCTTGACCTGGTCGCCCTCTTTCTTGTGCCACTTGGCGAGCGTGCCCTCGGTCATGGTCGGCGACAGCGCGGGCATGAGGATTTTGACTGGCATGTGCGTCGTCCCCCTCAGGCCCGGTAGCAGACTTGCTTGGCGGCCGCGACGATGTGCTCGGCCTGCGGCAACGCCAGCTTCTCGAGATTGGCGGCATAGGGCAGCGGCACGTCGACGCCGGCGACGCGCGCGACCGGCGCGTCGAGATGATCGAAGGCCTGCTCCATCATCAGCGCGCACAGCTCCGAGCCGATGCCGGCAAAGGGCCAACCCTCCTCGACGGAGACGAGCCGGTTGGTCTTCTGCACCGACTGCACGATGGTCGCGGTGTCGAGCGGCCGGATCGTGCGCAGATTGATCACCTCGGCGCTGATGCCTTCGGCGGCGAGCGCCTCGGCCGCCTGGAGCGCCTTGCCGACCATGATCGAGAACGCCGTGATGGTGACATCCGTGCCTTCGCGCTCGACCTTGGCGCGGCCGATCGGAAGCACGAAATCGGGATGATCGGGCACCTCGAAGCTCTGGCCGTAGAGGATCTCGTTCTCCAAGAAGATGACCGGGTTCGGATCCCGGATCGATGCCTTGAGCAACCCCTTGGCGTCGGCAGCACTCCAGGGCGATACCACCTTCAGGCCCGGGCAGTGGGCATACCAGCTCGCATAGCACTGCGAATGCTGCGCGCCGACGCGGGATGCAGCACCGTTGGGGCCGCGGAACACGACGGCCGCCCCCATCTGGCCGCCCGACATGTAGAGCGTCTTGGCCGCCGAGTTGATGATGTGGTCGATCGCCTGCATGGCGAAGTTGAACGTCATGAATTCGACGATCGGCTTCAGCTGGACGAAGGCGGCGCCGGTCGCGAGGCCGGCAAAGCCATTCTCGGTGATCGGGGTGTCGATCACGCGGCGCGCGCCGAACTCCTGGAGCAAGCCCTGGCTGACCTTGTAGGCGCCCTGGTACTCGGCGACTTCCTCGCCCATCAGGAACACGGCGTCGTCGCGCCGCATCTCCTCGGCCATGGCGTCGCGCAGCGCTTCGCGCACGGTCAAGGTCACGGTCTTGGCGCCGGCATAGGCCTCGTCGGCCGGTGTTGCCGGAGCCGGTTTCGCGGCGGCTGGCGCCGCGGCCGGCTTCGCCTGCGCCGATGCTGTGGGCTTTTCCGCAGCAGGCGCCGGCGCCGCTTTCGGCGCAGGCGCTGCCTTGTCGAGCGCCGACTTGTCCTCCCCTTCCTCGAGCAGGACGGCAATCGGCGTGTTGACCTTGACGCCCTCGGTGCCTTCGGGAACCAGGATCTTGCCGAGCGTGCCCTCGTCGACCGCCTCGACCTCCATGGTCGCCTTGTCGGTCTCGATCTCGGCCAGCACCTGGCCCGCTTTCACCTGGTCGCCCGGCTGCTTCAGCCATTTGGCGAGCTTGCCTTCGGTCATGGTCGGCGAGAGCGCCGGCATCAGGACTTGAACTGGCATGTCCGTGGCTCCCGCTCAGGCTTCGACGAGCACGTCGGTGGTGAGCTCCGACGCATCGGGCTCCGGACTGGTCTGCGCGAAGTCGGCCGCGTCGCTCACAATGTCCTTGATCTCACGGTCGATTTGCCTGAGATCGTCCTCGTCGACCAGCTTGTCGTCGAGCAAGCGCTTGCGCAGCTGGTCGATCGGATCGTGCTGGCTGCGCATGCGCTCGACCTCTTCCTTGGTCCGATACTTGGCCGGATCGGACATGGAGTGGCCGCGATAGCGATAGGTGTTCATTTCGAGAATGTAGGGCCCCTTGCCGGCGCGGCAGTGTGCGACCGCCTTGTCGGCTGCCTCGCGCACCGTGATGACGTTCATGCCGTCGACCGCCACGCCCGGAATGCCATAGGCCTGGCCGCGCCGGAACAGCTCGGTGCCGGCCGAAGCGCGCTGCACGGCCGTGCCCATGCCATATTTGTTGTTCTCGATGACGTAGATGCAGGGCAGCTTCCAGAGTGCCGCCATGTTGAAGCTTTCGTAGACCTGGCCCTGGTTGACCGCGCCGTCGCCGAGATAAGTCAGGCACACGCCGTCATTGCCGCGGTACTTGTAGGAAAAGGCGATGCCCGTGCCGAGCGGCACCTGGGCGCCGACGATGCCGTGGCCGCCGAAGAAATTCTTCTCGCGGCTGAACATGTGCATCGAGCCGCCCTTGCCCTTGGAGTAGCCGCCGGCGCGCCCCGTGAGCTCGGCCATGACACCGCGGGATTCCATGCCGCAGGCGAGCATGTGTCCGTGATCGCGGTAACTGGTGATGACGGCGTCGGTCGGCCGGATCGCCGCCTGCATGCCGACGACGACCGCTTCCTGGCCGATATAAAGATGGCAGAAGCCGCCGATCAGCCCCATGCCGTACATCTGTCCGGCCTTCTCTTCGAAGCGCCGGATCAGCAGCATGTCGCGATAGTATCTGACGAGTTCGTCCGCGGCGGACGCCGCAGCCGGCGCTTTGCGCTTGGCTATTGCCATTGATTTCCTCCGACGCTCGCGGGCTTTGCGCGCAGGCTGGGAAAGCACGAGCCTTGGGACAGGCAGCGACCTTCCCTTTCGGGCTACAGGTACGCGATGGGCCGGAATCTGACAAGGGGGTGCAACCTCTTGTCAGATATGCTTTTTTGGGACGTTAACTCGATTTTAGTTAAGTCGCGCCGGAATGCGCCGCGGCGCAGACGCCTGGGTCGCCGCCATCGGTTCGCTGCGTGCGGGCGGGGATGCCATGAAACCCTGGTTGAGCGGGATCACGATCTCACCTGGCGCAGCCAGGTTCAACATGAGGCGGGCACGCTCATCGAGCATATCGGGATCGAGCCCGCTCGGGCGCAGGAGCGCCACCCGCGCTTCCAGCGCACCGCGTTCCGCCTCAAGACCTTGCAGCATGGTCCTGGTTTGGACGATTTCCTGCTTCAGGTAGCGCATGGCGAGCAGTCCGCGGTCGCCTTCGACCAGGTGATAGGCGAAATACGCGACGACCAAACATCCCAGGACCTGACCGGCCGCATAGGGAAGTCGGCGACGTATTTCCTTCATCAGCGCCATGGACCCCGATGGAATCACAGAGGATTCCCGAGCGTCAATAGGGATCTACAGAAAATCGCCCAAGATTCCGCCTGTTAGCGGGAAGTGTTGCAATATTGACTCAGAGTCGGGGGTGTAAGCCGTTTATTGCTCGATCATGCAACGACGGGCTCCAACTTGGGCCGACGCTCGGACCGCCCCTACGACGACTTGATGTACGACCGAAGCCTGAGTGCAAGCTCGAGCCCGAACCTCGCTTCCGGCTCCTCCCAGTCGATCTGGAACAGTTCCTTGAGCCGGTCGAGACGGTAGCGCAGCGTGGACACGTGGATCTGCAGCTCGTCAGCGCAG
>VGDO01000061.1 GCA_016869645.1 Alphaproteobacteria bacterium | reverse complement strand
GCGTGCGGTTCTTGACCTTGGTCCCGTCACGGTAGCTCTCCCGCAGCAGAATGGCTGGCGGTGATCCGCGGTTCGGAACGATCGCGACGTACATGTGCAGCTTGAATCACGGCACAACCAGCCTGTCGAGCCCCTCAAACAAATTACATGACTACCGTCAAAGCCAAAATCCCCGCACTTTCAATTGCTTAGCTCGAAAATGGGGCAAAGTTCAGGCTAGACGAACACCGGGTAGCACCAATGCACGAGCAACCCATTCGTCAACGCCGATGGCGAAGCTGATTCGCCCCTTCGATTCCAGCAGGCCAAGCTCCCAAACGCAGATTGCCGGTACGTATAGTTCTCCCAGGCGCGCGGCTGCTTCGATTCGCGTCGCGCCTGCGCGGGACAGGCGGGCGTCGTCCTCGACCAGCCAAACGAGGACGTGAGTATCGAGAACCAGCCCGGCACTCACCGATCGGCGTCCCACCGCTCGCCAGTTGGTGCGACGATGTCGCCGGTAATCTTCGCGAGGCCCTTGAGTGCGCCACGTAGCCGCTGTTGCCCCGCCTCGACTGGGACGATACGAACCACCGGCTTGCCGCGCTTGGTCACGACGAGCGAGTGTCGGCGGGTGGCGACTTCATCCATCAGCTTGAGGCATTGGGCTTTGAAACGCCCAGCCGGGATCCGTTCTTCAGCCATCAGGTATCACCATGGTCAAGGACCATGGTCATGATACGATCGACGGCAGGCTCGGTCAACGCGCGCTCACATCAGTGGCGAATGGTGAATGAGGGGATGGTTCAGTCGGCCCGCTGAAGCGCGATCTGGACCGGCGTCCCGGCCATGCCGATGATGCTTCCGATCAGGCGGCCGCTCGGAACCCGGGCCAGATCGAAGCGCATGGCGCGGCCGTGTTGCCGCGGGTTCTCGCTTTTCAAATACATGCCGCGCAGCTCGAAGGCACAGGACGATAGGACGGCAACGTGACCGCCAGCGACAATGGCCGCCTTTTCGCCCCACATGGGGTTGGAACTGGCCATGCGCTCGCGCGTGTAGGTCCACGCGATCGCCGGGCCATCGCGTCTGAACTCCAGGGTCTGGGACGTCGCCGCGCTGCGCCATGTGCCGATCAACCACTGGTCGAGCTCGAGACCCGGCGGTGCGCAATCCGCTGCGCCCGGCACGGCCTGAGCTTGCGTGCGGCTTTGAGTCTGGGCGCTGCCCTGTGACAGCGCGGCACAGGTCGCGAGTAGGAGGATCGACCCAGCGAGGCAATGAGTGAAACGTCGCGGCATGGCGCAACTCCCGTGTTGGAGCATGCCGTCTATTCTATGGCCCTGCCCGTCGGACGACTTGTGATTCCGGTCACATCCGTTCGGCGTCAGCCCGACGAGAAGCAGCGGAAGGCCGCGTTCGGCTGAGGATCACTCGCGCTGCAGCGCGATCTGAACCGGTGCGCCAGTGAGGCCTCTGACGATGCCGACGAGGTTGCCGCTCGGTATGCGCACCAGGCTGAAGCGCATGATGCGACCGAGTTCGGCCGGGTCCTCGCTGGTCACGAACATGCCGTGCAACTCGAGCATGCAGACCGACATCATGGCGACGCCGCCGCTTGCCGTGACCGCAGTCACCGTGCTCTTGCTGGGCTTGGCACCGGTCGCGCTCGTGCGCGTATAGGTCCAGCCGATCGCGGCACCTTCCCGGCGGAACTCGACGGCCTGGGCCGTGACCGTGCTTTTCCATCGTCCGATCAGCCACTGGTCGGGCTCACGGCCCGGCGGTGCGCATTCGGCCGTGCCGATCGCGAGGTCAGGTCCTGTGGTTTGCGCAGAGACCGGGAAAATTCCCAGTATCAACAATGAGATAGAAAACAAGAAACCAAGACGACCATTCATGGGCAGCTCCATGGCCGGGCTGCGGGGGTCAGCTTGGCGTCACTGTAGCGGTTTGCGATCGGTAAGGCTGTGACCCCAGTCACAGCCTTACCGGGAAGGTGAGCCCCTGGTCGGTCAGTCCGGGTCGTTCATCCCAGCGGGGCCGGGTCGAGCGGCCAGATCGGCCGGGCAAGCTTTCGGTAGGGCAGGGAGTGGAAATCGGGTGAGACGGTTCCTGGCGTGGCGACGTAGAGGATGTCTTTCGCGATCGGCGCGTAGCCGGCGTGAAAGTGCTGCATGGACTTGACCACAACCAGCTTCTTGCGCGCAAGATCGATTCCGAACGCCTCGAACGGATTCGGACTGAACACTTGCGTGCGCTTGCGGTTGACCACGATGTCGACCTCGCCCGTGCGCAGCGCCGCCGCATCGCCCAGGTGACCGATGCCGCCGCCGAAAGGCTGGGTCATGGCGCGCTTGAGGCCGACGACCGTGACGTCGAGGTCGAGGGGCTGGCCGCTCAAGGCCGACACTTTGCCGCCGAGCCGGAGCCTCAGCTTCGCCCCCTCGCCCGCTTCGAAGGCGAGATCGACGGCGCCCGGATCCCAGAACCAGCCGATCGCGGTCGGCGGGCCGCCGCGCCTGAGAATCTCGGCGAGGAAATAGGTCGAATCGCTGGCCGCACCGCCGCCCGAGTTGTCCGAGCAATCGGCCAGCACGATGGGCGCCACGTTGGACGCGATCGCGCGGTCGAGCGCCTGGCCGATGCTGAGATAGGGCGGCTGAGTCGTCTCGCGCATGGCGTAGAGCTTGCGACCGAGGCGCTCGGCCAAAGCCTTCGCATCCTCCGGCCGATTGTCGGTGACAACCAGGATGCGGCTGCTTGCATCCGGCACGTCACCCCAGGGAAAGCCGTGGCCGAACGAAACGGACAGCACACCGTTCTTGCCCTCGAGCGCCTTGATCTCCTCGACGAAGGACTTGATCGGCTCGCGCGTCGGATGATAGATGCCGAGCATGCGGCAGTCGAACAGCGCCATGCGCGGCTTGACCTTGCCCTCGACCCGGTCGGCGAGGATGCAGAACAGCTCGTGGGCGCGCTCCTTGACGTCGGTGTGCGGGTATTCCTTGAAGGTGACAATGACGTCGCAAGCCGCGACCATGGCGTTCGTCAGGTGGCAATGAAGGTCGAGCTCGGCGCCGACCGCCACCTTTGGCCCGACCATCGCGCGGATTCGCGTCAGCAGATCACCCTCGCAATCGTCATAGCCGTCGGCGACCATGGCGCCGTGCAGGCTCATCATGACCATGTTCACGGGCATCGCCGCCTTGAGCTCGCCCAAGATCCGATCTCGCAGCTCCTCGTAGACCTTGCGCACGGTGATGCCGGCCGGCGTGGCGAAGGCGCAGAGACCCTCGACGGCCTGCCAGCCGCGCTTCTCCGCCTCCTCGCGCGCCACCACCATGGGCTGCGCGAACAGCGAGGGCGGCTTGCCTTTCGTGCCGCCCTCGATGAAGCAGGTTTCCTCGAAGAGGCGCCTTCCGGTCGGCATGGGCGCGAAGGTATTGGTCTCGGTGCCGAGACAGGCGGTGAAGATGCGCATGGCTTCAGGAGGGTCGTGAACGCGAAGGGAGGCCATTATGGCCTTCGCTCCCGCGCCGTCAAACGCGCGATAAAGCGGCGCCCGATGGGCAATGATGGCGAACTGGCGTGTGCAACCGCCGCTTGTGCCTGCACGTTTCTTGCCAAGCATGCAAATTGCACGCAGATTTGCATCCGGGAATTCACAGGCTCGGGGGGGCAATGACCAATCGGACCAGGTTCGCGTTTTTCGCCGCGGTATTGTTCCTGGCGATTGGCATCGTCCTACACTGGTTCCTGGATCGCGCAGCACGATCCCAGGCGCTTCAGATCGCCGAGCAGCAGAATACGGCGCTCTGTCGGACGCTTGCCAGCACGCTTCGGCGCGACGTTCGCCAATTGCTGACCGATGCGCAAACCGTCGAGCCGCGCGCCTTGCAGAACGATCCGCGCGTTGCCGCCTTCCGCTCGACGCTACAGTCGCACCTCCTCGGCCTGCCGATCGTCAAGGTCAAGATCTATGACGGTCGCGGCATGACCGTTTTCTCGACCGAGCGCGCGCAGATCGGCGAGGACAAGAGCGGCAATGCCGGGTTCCGGCAAGCGCTCTCGGGCAGAGTCGCAACCGAATTGACGTATCGCAACCAGTTCAGCGCCTTCGACGACGTGATCGAGGATCGCAATGTGCTGTCGAGCTACGTACCGATCGAGGATTTCGCCGGCCGCATCGATAGCGTGTTCGAAATCTACCAGGACGTGACGCCCCTGCTGAAATCCCTGCAGCAGGATGGCTTGATTCGGGCCGCCGTGATCCTTGGCTTGCTTTGTGCCGCCTACGTCGTGCTGGTGCTATTGCGCAGCACGACGTGAACGCTGCCTTGGGGCGGGATTAGAACCGCAAGGCCTTGACCTGCACGACATTGGGCAGCGCGCAGACCTGGTCGAGCACGAAATCGCTGATCGGCTCGTCGACCTCGACGAGGCACAGCGCGTCGGCGCCGGGCGCGCTGCGTCCGAGGTGGAAGGTCGCGATGTTGACGCCGGCGCCGCCCAGTGTCGTGCCTAGGTTGCCGATGAAGCCGGGCTTGTCGCGGTTGCGCACGAAGAGCATGTAGGGGCCGAGCTCGGCCTCGATCTGGATGTCCTGGATCCCGACAAGCCGCGGCCGTGTGCCGCCGAAAAGCGTGCCCGCCAGGACCCGGCTATGCCGGCCTGTCTTGACCGTCAGCCGGACGATCGTCTGATAGTCGCTGTCGCGCTCATGCCGCACCTCGCTGACGGCGATGTCGCGCTGGCGGGCCAGGTAGGGCGCATTGACCATGTTGACGGAGTCGAGGAGCGGCCGGAACAGGCCGGCGAGCGCGGCGGCGACGACGGGCTTGGTGTTGAGCTGGGCCGCCTGCCCTTCGAACTCGATGGTGACGGCCTCGAGGCCGCCCTCGGTGATCTGCCCGGCGAACGAGCCGAGCAACTCGGCGAGCTTCATGTAGGGCTTGAGCTTGGGCGCGTCCTCGGCCGACACCGCGGGCATGTTGACCGCGTTGACGACGGCGCCGGTCAACAGGAAATCCGACATCTGCTCGGCGATCTGCAGCGCCACGTTTTCCTGCGCCTCGGTGGTGGCCGCGCCCAGGTGGGGCGTGCAGATCACTTGGCTCATGCCGAAAAAGATGCTGTCGGTCGCGGGTTCGATGGGGAAGACGTCGAGCGCGGCACCGGCGACGTGGCCGGCGAGGATCGCTGCCTTGAGGTCGGCCTCGACGATCAGACCGCCGCGCGCGCAGTTGATGATGCGCACGCCCTTCTTCATCTTGGCGAGTGCCGTCTTGTCGATCATGTTGCGCGTGCTGTCGGTCAGCGGCGTATGAAGCGAGATGAAGTCCGCGCGCGCATAGAGCTGATCGAGCTCGACCTTCTCGATGCCGAGATGGCGCGCGCGTTCCTCGGAGAGGAAAGGATCGTAGGCGGCAACCTTCATCTTGAGGCCGAGCGCGCGCGCCGCGACGATCGAGCCGATGTTGCCGCAGCCGACGATGCCCAACGTCTTGCCCGTGAGCTCGACGCCCATGAAGCGCGCCTTCTCCCATTTTCCGGCCTGGGTGGAGCGATCGGCCTGCGGCAGCTCGCGTGCGAGCGCGAACATCAGCGCAATCGCATGCTCGGCCGTGGTGATCGAGTTGCCGTAGGGCGTGTTCATCACGACGACGCCGCGCTGGGTCGCGGCCGTGACGTCGATCGTGTCGACGCCGATGCCGGCCCGGCCGACGACCTTGAGCCCGGTCGCGGAAGCCAGAACCTCGGCCGTGACCTTGGTGGCGGAGCGCACGGCGAGGCCGTCATAGCCGGCGACGATGGCGCGCAGCTCGGCCGGTTTGAGATCGGTCTTGATGTCGACGGCGATGCCGCGCCGCTTGAAGATGTCGACGGCGCGCGGGCTCAGCTTGTCCGCAATGAGGACTTTAGGGATGGTGCTGGTCATGAATGCGACTCGCCATGTAGGACGATGAACGCGTCTACCGCGCTGATCGCTCGGCTCTTGTCTGATCCCAGGCCCAGTCGAGCCAGGGCAGCAGCGCTTCGACGTCGGCGGTCTCGACCGTGGCGCCGCACCAGATGCGCAGACCCGGCGGCGCATCGCGATGGGCGGCGATGTCGTAGGCGACACCGTCGCGCTCGAGCATCCCCGCCATCGCACGGCCGGTTTCGAACTGCTCGGCCGGGTCGAGCGCACGGAACCAGGGATCGACGATCTTGAGACAGACCGATGTCGTCGAGCGCGTACGCGGATCCTCGGCGAGAAAGTCAGCCCAGGACGAGTTGGCCACCCAGGCCGCGATTACCGCCGCATTGGCCTGGGTGCGCCGCGCGAGCACCGAGCGGCCGCCGATCTGCTCGGCCCATTTCAGCCCGTCGAGCGCGTCCTCGACGCACAGCATCGACGGCGTGTTGATGGTCTCGCCCTGGAAGATCGGTTCCTGCAGCCTGCCGCCCTTGGTCAGCCGGAACAGCTTCGGCAACGGCCAGGGTGGCGTGTAGGATTCGAGCCGCTCGACCGCGCGCGGACTGAGGATGAGGATGCCGTGCTGCGCCTCGCCCCCCAGCACCTTCTGCCAGGAATAGGTCGTCGCATCGAGCTTGTCCCATGGCAGGTCCATGGCGAAGGCGGCCGAGGTTGCATCGCAGAGCGTCAGGCCCTTGCGATCGGCGCTGATCCAATTGCCGTCGGGAACGCGCACGCCCGAGGTCGTGCCGTTCCAGGTGAACACCACGTCGCGCGCGGGGCTGACTTGGCTGAGATCGGGCAGCTGCCCATAGGGCGCCGTGTGCTCGCGCACATCCTTCAGCTTGAGCTGCTTGACCACGTCGGTGATCCAGGTGTGGCCGAAGCTCTCCCAGGCGAGCAGATCGACGCCGCGCGGCCCGAGCAATGTCCACAGCGCCATCTCGAATGCGCCCGTATCGGACGCTGGCACGATGGCAATGCGATGGTCGTCGGGCACGCCCAACACGGCGCGCGTGCGGTCGACGACTTCGGCTATGCGCGCCTTACCCGCCTTGGAGCGGTGCGAGCGGCCGAGCAGGGCGGCGGCCAGCACGTCGGGCGACCAGCCCGGGCGCTTGGCGCATGGCCCGCTCGAGAAATTAGGATTCGATGGCTTGAAGTTAGGACGTCGAGCCAAATGCACTGGCTGCGACTGAAGCACCTGCGGCTTCGTCATGGCTATCCCTTCCAGAATAGATGCGCCTCGGTGGGGAGACGTGGCCCGGCGCGGAAACTAGTGAGATGTGCGGCGCGCGTCAATCGGAAGAATGCCGCGTGGTCTCATCGCGTTCACCTGAGCCGGCGGTAGATCCGCACCAGGAGCACCACCACCAGGGCGAAGGCCGGCGGACCAGCGGCAATCAGCGCCCGCTCGAACAACGCCTGGTTCCAGTTGCCGTTGCGCACGATCTCATGCAGGTCGATGCACCGTTTGCGGCGCGCGGGAACGGGGTAGCGCGAGACGCAGTCGCGCCTGCTCGCCTCGAACTCGGCGTTGACCCGCGCGACGGCTGCCGGCCAGGTGACCGCGCCGTAGACGCCGCCACCAAGGATCCACAGGCTGGCGACTGCGGCGAAGATCAGCCAGAAGCGGCGCGCCGGGCTCACGCGTGCCTCAAGGCGGCCCGGCCGTGCTGCCGGCACCGCGTTGCAGCTGGATCAGCAGATCGTTGAGCCGGAGGAACATGTCGCCGACGATGGGAATCTGGCCGAGCAGATTCACGAGCACGTAGCCCAGCAGGCTCAGCACGAGGCCGGCACCGATGGCAAAGCCAAGTCCGCGGGCGGCGCCGGCTACGATATTCGTCCAGACGATACGCCACGGGCTGCGGAGATACGCCACGAACTCGTCGAGGCCGACCTCGGCCAGCATGCGCGCGCTGCGTTGCGCCGCGCGCCGTAGAAGCCGCTTCTGACGTTCCTCGTCTGCCGCAGCGGCATCGTCGTGCGCCGCCGTCGGGCGCTTGTCCAGGTCAGGCTTGCCGGCTTCCGGCGCCGACATGTCTCACATGCCGCGGGCGTCGCGCCGGCGGAAAATGTGCAGGAACATCGCCGTCATCACCACCTGGTCGTGTTGATTGTAGGTGCTGTAGGCGACCGACACGGTGGCCCGGTCGGGCTTCGAGCGAGAAATCTTGATGTCTTTGACTTCCGTCTCCACCGTGAGCGTGTCGCCCGGCCGCACCGGCCGCGTCCAGCGCAGCTCGTCGATGCCGTGGCCGCCGATCCCGCCGCCGTCGAACATGCCGGTCATGTGCATCAGTCGAAAGGTCAGCGCCAGAGTCTGGAACCCGCTGGCGATCATGCCGGCAAAGGGGCCATGTTGCGCCGCGACCGCATCGATGTGGAAGGGCTGAGGATCGTATCGCAGGGCAAAGTCCATGATCGCCCCTTCGGTGAGCGTCACGCCGCAGCTCCGCCGCTTGTCGCCGATCTTCAAATCGTCGAGATACATCGTCCCGCCTCGCCTAGATCATGGCCGCGACGGCCTTGCCGAGATCGGCGGTCGAGGCCTGACCGCCAATGTCGCGCGTGCGCGGACCGCCCTCGGAGAGGGCGCGCTCGATGGCGCTGACGATGGCGGCAGCCGCGTCGGCATGGCCCAGATGCTCGATCATCATGGCGCCGGACCAGATCATGCCGATCGGATTGGCGATGCCCTTGCCCGCGATGTCGGGCGCGGAGCCGTGGACCGGCTCGAACATCGAAGGGAACTCGCGCTCGGGATTGAGATTGGCTGAGGGCGCGATGCCGATGGAGCCGGCGACCGCAGGCCCCAGATCGGACAGGATGTCGCCGAACAGATTCGAGCCGACCACGACGTCGAACCAGTCGGGATGCAGCACGAAATTCGCGGTCAAGATATCGATGTGATACTGATCGATCTTGACTTGCGGGTAGTTCTTGCCCATGGCACGGAAGCGTTCGTCCCAGTAGGGCATCGTGTGGATGATGCCGTTCGACTTGGTCGCCGATGTGACATGGCGGCGGCGCTTCATGGCGAGCTCGAAGGCGAAGCGCAGCACGCGATCTGTGCCATGCCGCGTGAAGACCGATTGCTGCACGGCCATCTCGTACTCGGTGCCCTGGTGCAGCCGGCCGCCGATCTCGGAATACTCGCCCTCGTTGTTCTCGCGCACGACCCAGAAGTCGATGTCCTCAGGCTTGCGGCCGGCCAGCGGGCACGGCATGCCCTTCATCATGCGCACGGGTCTGAGGTTGATGTACTGACGGAAGCCGCGCCGGATCGGGATCAGCAAGCCCCACAGCGAGACATGATCGGGCACGCCGGGGAAGCCGACCGCGCCAAGATAGACCGAGTCGAACGCCTTGAGCTGGTCGAGCCCGTCCTCGGGCATCATGCGCCCAGTCTTGGCGTAGCGCTCGCAGCTCCAGTCAAAATGCTTGAACTCGAGATCGATGCTGAAACGGCGGCCCGCCGCCTCCAACACGCGGATGCCCTCGGGCATGACCTCGTTACCGATACCGTCGCCGGGTATGACGGCGATCCTGTGCTTTGCCATGGCCCTTGAATGCCCTTTCTGTCAGACCGTTCCGATGGCCGCAAGCGGCACTTTCGCACCGGGGTCCGATCCGTGTCGAATCCGCTGGAAGATGAATGCAGCCGCGCCCAGGCCGAGGCCGATCAGGTCGGTCGCCGCTTCGGGCACTATCAGGCAGAGCGCGGCGATGAAGCAGATCGCGCGCACCGCTGGGGGCGTGGGCCCGTTGAGCCAGCCTTCGGTCGCGGCCGCCAGCATCCAGATACCCAACGCGGCGGTCGCCGTGACCTGCACGACCTCCGTCCACGCGCCCTGCCCCAGCAAAGCTGAGCTATAGAAGAACATGAAGGGCACGATGAACGTGGCGAGACCGAGCTTGATGGCGATCCACGAGGTTCGCCATGGATCGGCCTGCGCTATGGCCGCTGCCGCGAAGGACGCAACGGCGACCGGCGGCGTGATCGCCGACAGCACCGCGAAGTAGAAGATGAACATGTGTGCGACGATCGGTTCGATGCCTAGTCGGACGAGACCGGGCGCCACGACCGAGGCCGCGACGGCGTAGGCGGCCGTCGTCGGCATGCCCATGCCGAGCAGAACGACGATCAGCATGGTGAAGATCAAGGCCAGCGCCTTGTGCTGGCCCGCGACCTGGAGCACGACGTGGGCGAAGCGTCCGCCGACGCCGGTCAGCGCAATGACGCCGACAACGATGCCGGCTGCCGCGCACACGGCGACCAGCTGGATCGTGTCGCGCGCGCCTTTCTCGAGCGCCTCTGCCACGGCCAGCGGGCCCATGCGGCTCTCGTGCGACAGCCAGCTGCATACGATCGCGGTGAGGATGCCCAGGCTGCCGGCGCGGAAGCCCGAATAGCCTTCCACGAAGGCCCAGACCAGGACGACCAGCGGCGCGGCCAGATAGGCCTTTTTCAACAGCGGTGCCAGCGGGGGCAGCTCGCTGCGCGGCAGCCCGCGGATGCCGGAACGCACGGCGTGCAGATCGCAGTGGATGTAACAGGCGAGATAGAACAGCAGGCAAGGAAAGATCGCCGCATAGGCGATGCTGGCATAGGGAATGCCGGTAATCTCCGCCATGAGGAAGGCGCCGGCACCCATCACCGGCGGCGTGATCTGCCCGCCGGTCGACGACGTCGCCTCGACCGCGCCGGCCGTCGCGCGGTCGTAGCCGGTGCGCCGCATCATCGGGATCGTGATCGAGCCCGACGCCACCACATTGGCGACCGACGAACCCGAGATCGTGCCGAACAGGATGCCGGAGACGACGGTCGCCTTGGCCGGGCCGCCCCGCGCCCAGCCGACCATGGCGACGGAAAGATCGTTGAACCAGTCGCCGGCCTTGGAGCGTTCCAGGAACGCGCCGAATGCGACGAAGAGCACGATGAAGGTCGACGACACTTCGAGCGTCGCGCCGAAGATGCCCTGGTCGCTGTAGATATAGGAGAAGACGAAGCCGAAATCGTAGCCCCTGTGGTAGAGCACGCCCGGCAGCCAAGGCCCGACGAACGCGTAGAGCAGGAAGACAAGACTAACCAGCGCAAGCGCAGTCCCCGCCGTGCGCCGCGCGAATTCGAGGACGAGCAGCGTGCCGACCAGGCCGGTTACGACGTCGCCCGGCTCGTAGAGCGCACCGGCGCGGAACTGCAGTTCGTCGAGATTGATCGCGATGTAGGCCGCGCAGCCGATCGAGGCAAGGATCAGAGCCCAATCATAGACCGGAACCCGATCAACGCCGCGCCGCGGTACGACGCAGACGAGCCCAAAACCCAGCGTGGCGCCCCAGCCCAAATGGATGGCGCGAAACAGGATGGAATCGATCGGGTAGATGTTGAGCACGGCCAGATGAAATGCCGTGAAGCAGACGCACAGGACGAAGAACAGCCGCGCCTGCCAACCGCGTAGGCGACGCTGGTCGCCGCCATGCTCGATCTCCGCGATCGTCGGCACGGCCCCGTCCCTGTTCGCCATCCCGGTGTCCCCCGCAACCGCCTCGCGCCGACCGGGCGCAGCGGGCGTCCGCTGCCGCCCGTCGGCTCAGTCGATCAACCGGCCAACTGGCTGGGGATGTTAAAGCCCTTTTCCTTGTAGTAGCGCACCGCGCCCTTGTGGAACGGCAGGAAGGTGTTGCGTTCCCAGTTCTTGGCCACCGTCTCCACCGCGGCGGCATGGCCTTTGACCATGGCGTCGTTGTTCTCGAGGATCGCCTTGGTCACGCCGTAGGCGATGTCGTCAGCCAGATCCGTATGGGCGATGCCGAAGTTGTAGACGCCGACCGTCTTGTGGTCCTCGGTCATGGACTTGTAGGTGGTCTTGGGGATCACCGAGTCCGACAGCTCCGGCATCACCGTCTTCAGCTTGGCGATCTCGTCGGCGGTGAAGGTGAAGAAGCGGACCGGCCGCTGCGCTTCGATCTCCGAATAGGCGGCGATCGGCACGCCGGCGGCGAATGGGAAGGCGTCGATCAGCCCGTCGCCGAGCTGGCTCGCCATGTCGTTGCCGCTGCCGTTGCGCACGGTCACCTTGAGCCCGAGCGCCTGGAACATGAGCGGGAAATAGGTGCCGGGCGTGCCGGCGCGTGGCCCGACGCCCACCGTTCGGTTGTTGAGCTCGGCGACCGACTTGATGCCGGTCTTTTCCGTCGTGATGAAATGGAAGGGCGTGTCGTACATCGGGAACAGCGCCCGGATGTTGGTGAACTTCTTGCCCTTGGTCCAATCGCCCTGCCCGTTCCAGGCCTGCAGGGCAATGCCCATGGTTGTCATGCCGAGCTCGACCTTCTTGTCGTCGACCAGGATGATGTTCTGGTTCGGACCTTGGGTCTGCTGGGTCGAGACGTTGATGCCGAGCTTTTCGGTCAGGAGGGTGGCGACGACGCCGCCATAGATGAAATAGGTGCCGCCAACCGACGCGGTGCCCAAGATCATGGCTTTGGGCTGGGCAAGTCCAGGCCAGGCGCCGAGCGAAAGGGCTCCCGCGCCCGCACCGGCAACGAACACGCGACGAGTGGTCTTCAGCATGATGGCTTCCTCCCTTATGAGGTTCTTCGTGGGCCTGTTGTACCGTTCGTGCCAGCGGAAGCCAAGCCGGCAGGTCCGGTTCGGGAGATGCTCGGCAAACCGTGCGCAGCGCGCCCGATGCCGATCATCACGCCATCGCCATGGCGAGTCCGGCGATCAGGCGAGCGCGATGTTGATGCGACGGTTGTGCCGGCCCTTGTTCTCGATCTTAGTCACCAGCACCGCGCCGATCTCGCCGGTGGCGGCGACATGCGTGCCGCCGCAGGGCTGCAGGTCGACGCCGGGAATCTCGAGCAGACGGACCTTGCCCTGTCCGCTCGGCGGCTTGACCGACATGGTGCGGACGAGCTCGGGCTGGGCGGCGAGCTCGTCGTCGGTGATCCAGCGCTGGCCGACGCTGTGGTTCTCCCCGACGAGGCGGTTGATATCGGTCTGCAGCTTGTCCTTGTCGAGTTGTGTGTCGGGCAGATCGAAGTCGAGCCGCCCCTTGCCGTCGCCGATCTGGCCGCCGGTCACGCCGCCGACCACGACTGCCGACAAGAGATGAAGACAGGTGTGGACGCGCATGTGCCGGTAGCGGCGGTCCCAGTCGATCTCGGCGGTGACCTTGTCGCCGACCGCCGGCAGCGCGGCGCCGGCCTCGGGCACGTGCACGATCTGCCCCGGCCCCTGCCCTTTGCGCGTGTCGGTGATGCGCACCGACCGGCCGTCGCCGAGCTTGAGACTGCCCGTATCGCCCGGCTGGCCGCCGCCCATGGGGTAGAAGACCGTGCGGTCGAGCTGGATGCCGTCGGGCCCGACGGCCGTCACGACGGCCTCGCAGCTCTTGGCGTAGGCATCCGCACGAAAGACTTCTTCCGTCATGTTCCTCCTCCAGAGGCGCTTGCCGCCGGTACCTCGCGCGTCCGCCGCGGCATCAGGACGATGAGATTGCCGGCCAGGACCAGGACTGTGCCCAGCACCGCGGTCGGCGTCCAGCGATAGTCCTCGAACCAGGTGGAGAGCGTCAACGCCACGAGCGGGAACATGACGCTGACATAGCCGGCGCGCGCCGCGCCGATGCGGCCGATCAGCGTCAGATAGCATCCGAAGCCGATGATCGAGCCGAACACGGCGAGATAGAGCAGCGCGCCAACATAGCGCAGCGTCATTTCGAAATTGAAGCTGAGCCCCGTCGCGGCCGAGAACAGCGTCATGAAGATGGCGCCATAGGCCATCCCCCAGGCGTTGGCCTGCAAGACCGGCAATCCCAGGGTTTGGCTGCGCGCCGACATGATGTTGCCGACCGAGGCGGAATAGGTCCCGGCGAGCGCCAGGCCGACGCTGGCGAGCTGACTCCAGCCGAGGTGCCTGAGATCGTCGGCGAAAACCAGGGCCAAACCCGACACGCCGAGCAATGCCGCGCCGACCATGCGCGCCTCGATCGCCCGGCCGAGGAAGAGCGCGGAGTTGATCGTGTTGAGCACGCTCAGCATCGAGAAGATGACCGCGATCAGACCGGAGGTCAGCTCGACCTGACCCAGATAGAGCAGCAGGTAGTTGAGCGAGAAGAGGAACAGGCCGAGCTGCGCAAAGCGAAAATGCGCGTGTTTCGGGTAGCTGAGATTGTCGCCTCGGACGACGCACCACAGCATCAGGACGCCGGCCGCGATCCACAGCCGATAGGCGAGCGACACGGGCGGCGCAACGACGCCGAAGTGCAGCGTGATGGGTAGCCAGGTCGTGCCCCACAGCAGCGCGGTCGTCGCATAGAGAACTGGATTGATCACGCGGCCACGCCGGGGTGTCGATGCCTCAGGCCCGGCCTAGTATATCCGCGTAGAGCGGCCGGTCGATATTGCCACCGGACAGCACGAGGGCCACGCGCTTGCCGGCCATGTGCCGGCTTTCCTTGATCAGTGCCGCGAGCGGTGCGGCGCCGGCGCCCTCGGCCAGGTTGTGCGTGTCGGTGAAATAGTGGCGCATCGCCGCCATGATCTCGTCCTCGCTGACGGTGACCACGCGGTCGGCGCCGCGCTGGATGACGGCCAGCGCATCACTGTCGGGCACGCGGCAGGCGACGCCATCGGCCATGGTGTCGGCACTGTTGGTCGACACCGGACGGCCGGCGGCGAAGGAGAGCGCATAGGCGGCGGCGTTCTCGGCGACGACGCCGACGATCCTGGTCTTCAGCCCCAGCGCGTCGCGTGCCGAAATCGTGCCGCAAATGCCCGAGCCGAGGCCGATCGGCACGTACACCGTGTCGATGTCGCCAACCGCGCCGAACAGCTCGAGGGCATAGCTGCCGACGCCGGCCACGAGGTGCGGGTCGAAGGAACGCAACATGTGCAACCCGCGCTCGTCGGCGAGTATGGCGGCATGCTCGTAGGCCGCCTGGAAGTCGTTGCCATGCTCGACCAGCTCGGCGCCGAGCGCGCGCATGGCACGATTTTTTTCCTGACTGTTGCCGTGCGGCACGACGATCACGGCCTTGATGCCCATGCGGCGCGCGGCGAAGCCGACGCTCTGGCCGTGGTTGCCGCGCGTCGCGGTGATCACCCCGGCAATGTCGGGCCGGCGGCGGCGCAAATCAGCCATGTAGACCAGACCGCCGCGCACCTTGAAGGCGCCGATCGGCGTGTGGTTCTCGTGCTTGACCCAGACTTCGGCTCCGCAGCGCTCGGACAGGAGAGGCCAGCAGATCTGAGCGGTCGGCGTCATGACCTTGTGCACGAGGTCGGCGGCGCCTTGCAGCTGGTCGAGGGTGACCATGGCTGCACTATGCGTTCGCCGCCTCGGCACTGACAAGTTCGATGCGGTCATGGTCTCCAGAACGGTTTCTCGCATTCCATCGCGATGTCGTCCCTGGTCAGGCCGATGTCACGCAGCATGCGATCGTCCATTTCGGCAAGTTGCCGGCGGCCGACCGCACGCTCCTGCCAATTGAGCAGGACATCGACGAGCGAACGGCAGAGTGATTCCGCGGTCTCGATAATGGCGCGCGGCAGCCGCGGTTGCGGCGCGCTGGCAGACCGGAGGGAATGGGACAAGCTCTGATTTGTATGCATACAAAACTCCTGTTTCTTGGGATTTCGAGACGATCAGTGACGCATTGTTACTATATTGACTTCCCATTTCCGTCAAAATATACATTGTCACCATGACAACTTGGTTGCCTGACCTCAGCAAGCGAAATGGTCCGCGCTACCGGGCGATCGCCGAGGCGCTGCGCTCGGACATCGCCGAAGGGCGGCTGGGCGCCGGGGTGCGGCTGCCGACCCATCGCGACCTCGCCTACCGGTTGGGCGTCACGGTCGGCACGGTCACGCGCGCCTATGCCGAAGCCGAGCGCAGCGGCCTGGTTGCCGGCACGGTCGGCCGCGGCACCTTCGTGCGCGGCGACCAGGATGTGACCGCCGGCCACCTCGCTGCTTTCCCCTATCCGGCGATCGAAGCTGCGGGCTTCGAGGGCGACGTCATCGAGCTCAGCCGAAACTTCCCGGCAAGCGGCGAGGAAGGCCCGGTCATCGCCAAGCTGCTGGCCGAGGTGGCGGCAGCGCCCACGTTCTCGAATCTGCTCGACTACCAGCCCCATGCCGGCATGGCGGCGCATCGCATGGCTGGCTCACGCTGGGTGGCGCGCGCCGGGCTGCATGCCCCCGCCGAGCGCATCGTCGTGACGGGCGGCGGGCAGTACGGCATCAGCATGGCGCTCGGCAGCATCGCCGAGCCAGGCGACGTCATCCTGACCGAGGCGCTGACCTATCCGGGACTGACCGCGCTCGGCCGCCTGCTGAAGCTGCGCGTGATCGGCGTGCCGATCGACGAGGACGGCTTGCGTCCCGACGCGCTCGAGGCCGCGCTCCGCTTCGGCCGCGTCAAGGCGCTCTACCTCGTGCCGACGCTGCATAATCCCACGACCCGGATCATGTCGGAGGCGCGGCGGCGGCAGATCGCCGCGATCGCCTCGGCCCACGACATTGTCGTCATCGAGGACGATGCCTATGGCTTCCTGGTGTCCGATGCGCCGCCGGCGATCGCCAACTTCGCGCCGGACCAGACCATCCATCTGACCAGCACGTCGAAGAGCCTGGCGCCCGGCCTGCGCATCGGCCATGCGCTGGTGCCCGAGCGGCTGATCGGCGGCATGCTCGCAACGATGCGCGCGACTTCGTGGATGGCCTCGCCCGTCATGGCCGAGGTCGTCAGCCGCGCGATCATGGATGGTACGGCCGAGCGGCTGGCGCAGGCCAAGCGACGCGAGGCCGCCGCGCGTCAGGAGATGGCGCATCGCCTCCTGCAGGGCGTGCACCTCGAGACCAAGCCGACCTCGTTCCACATCTGGCTCAGCCTGCCCGAGCCCTGGCGCAGCCAGGAGTTCGCCGAAGCCGCGCGCCGGCAGGGTGTCGCCATCTCTCCGGCCGACGCCTTCGCAACGACCGATCGCAGCGGCGGCCGGGTCGCCGTCCCTGCCGCCGTGCGCATCAGCGTCGGCGGCGTCAAATCCCGCGAGCTGCTCGCCAAGGGCCTGAACATCCTCGCCCGATTGGCAGCGCAGCGTCCGGCACCGGCGCGCATCGTCGATCCCTATCTCTCGATCGTCTAGCAGCCTGGCCAGGGGAGGCCCGCATGGACCCGAAACCCGTCGCACTCGAAGGCCGCTCGATCCGGCTGGAGCCGCTCACGCCGGCGCATCTCGCCGACCTGTCCGAGGCCGGCAGCGATCCCGAGATCTGGCGCTGGTACACGACGACCCACGAGACGCCCGAGCAGATGGCGGCCTTCATCCGCGCCGGGCTCAACATGCAGGACGACGGCACGGCCGTGCCGTTCGCGACCATCGACCGCAAGAGCGGCCGCGCGGTCGGCTCGACCCGCTATGCCAACATCTCCCGGCCCGACCGGCGCCTCGAGATCGGCTGGACCTGGCTTTCGCCGGCCTACCAGCGCACAAGGGCGAACACCGAGGCGAAATACCTGATGCTGCGCCATGCCTTCGAGGAGCTGAGCTGCCTCCGCGTCGAATTTAAGACGGACTCGCAGAACCACAAATCGCGCACTGCTCTGCTGCGCATCGGCGCGCGCGAGGAGGGCACGTTCCGCAACCACATGATCTGCTGGGACGGGCGCGTGCGCCACAGCGTCTATTTCAGCATCATCGACAGCGAATGGCCTCGCGTGAAAGCCACCCTCGAGGAAAAGCTCAGGATCGCCGCGATCGCGGCCTAGCAGTTTCAGGCTCGTCCGTCGCCATCGCCCCATAGCCGCGCCAGCGCGTCGAAGAAGGCGCCGATATTGTGACGCGCGCGCCAGCCCGGAGCCGCGGCCGCGGCCGCCGCGGCATAGCTGTCGTAACGGGCAACCAGTTCGTCGAGCGCTTCGACCAGCGCATCCTCGGTGAAATCCGTCATGCGCGGGCCGATCGGTCCGCCGGCGGCGGAGAGGATGCGCGCCTCGCCGTCCATCCATGATCGCGCGGTGTACACGACCGGCTTGCCCTGCGCGAGGGCGTCGACGAAGACGTGCGAGGTCCGATAGGTGTATTGGCGCGGATCGTAGGCGACCAGCACGGCATCGGCCGACCGGATCAGACGGTGATAGTCGACCTGGCCGAGAGCGCGGAATGCGAATGTGGTGCGCGCCGCCACGGCGGCAAACTGCTCCTTGAGCCAGGCCTGCTGCTTCGCTCCCGAGTTGACCGATTGGATCGTGAAGCGCAGCCCGGGATGCCGCGCAAGGCCGCGCGCGAGCGCACCTGACAGCAAGTGAAAGCCCTTGTCTGGACGCGCCTCGCCCGCATAGACGATGTGCAGCCCTCCCTGCGCGGGGGCCGGTCTCGTCTCTGGCGAAAGCTCCGGCGGCGCCAGGGGAATGGGGCACTCCGCGACCGGCGCCTGCCAGGATTTCGACATCAGCTCGACGAGCTCGCGGCTGTCGGCGCCGAAGGCCACCTCGCCTGCCGGCAGCTTACGCCAGAGCTGGAAGGCGTAGGCTTGCAGGTCCATGGCGAGCTCGCGCTCGTAGGCCTCGACGAAATACCAGGGCGGAAAACGGAACACGACGGCGAGAGGCGGCCGGGGCGCCGGCAGCTGGCTGAACCAGCCATAGAGACCGAAGAGCTGGCGCAGCGTCAGCGTGTGAACGAGCAGCCGATCCCCCGGCGTCAGCCGCAGGCCTGCTGCGTTCAAGTCCTGCTCGAAAGCGACACTGGCGATCGAGATCGTGCGCAGGATGTCGTAGTCGGATTGGCGCGAAAAGTTGGTGTAGGGACCGTGCCGGAACACAGGGCGCGCCGCGAAATGGTCGAGCACCGCCTTGCTCGCATCCTGCGCGGCGCACAGCTCCAGCCCCATATCGCGGCGGCGGCACTCGCCCGCGATCATGTCGTTAAGAATGAAGTGATGCCCGTGCGTCGCGCGGAAGCCGGGATCGAGAACGACGAGACGAGCGCGCTCCACCGCGCGGGCTAGCCCGCGACGCGCCGGATCGCGTTGGCGATATCGTCGACGACGGCGCCGACCATGCCTTCGTCGTCGCCCTCGGCCATGACGCGGATGACCGGCTCGGTGCCCGACTTGCGGATGAGCAGCCGGCCCGCCTCGCCCAAGCGCGCCTTGCCCTTGTCGATGGCGCGCTTGACGGCGTCGTCATCGAGCGGAGCGCCATTGGCGAAGCGCACGCTGGTCAGCCGCTGGGGCAACGGCCGGAACACCCGGCCGATCTCGCTCATCGGGCGACGCGCCTCGACCAGGACGGCGAGCACCTGAAGCGCCGCGATCAACCCGTCCCCGGTCGTCGAGTAGTCCGACAGAACGATGTGGCCCGACTGCTCTCCGCCCAGGTTGTAGCCCTGCGCGCGCATCTGCTCGACGACATAGCGGTCGCCGACCGGCGTGCGCTCGAGACGAAGGCCCAGGCCTTGGAGATGGCGTTCGAGCCCGAGGTTCGACATGACCGTCGCCACGGCACCGCCGCCCGAGAGACGGCCGGCCCTGTGCCAGGACTGTGCGATCAGCGCGATGACCTGGTCGCCGTCGACGATCCGGCCGTGCTCGTCGGCGATGATCAGCCGGTCGGCGTCGCCGTCGAGCGCCAAGCCCAAATGGGCGCCCGTGGCGACGACGTGCTCGCACATGCCCTGCGGATGCACCGCTCCGCACTTGGCGTTGATGTTGAAGCCGTCAGGCTTGACGCCGAGCGGAATGACCTCGGCCCCCAGCTCCCACAGCACGTCGGGCGCCGTCTTGTAGGCGGCGCCTTGGGCGCAATCGACGACGATCCTGAGCCCGTCGAGGCGGAGATGCCGCGGAAAGGTGTTCTTGGCGAACTCGATGTAGCGGCCGCGCGCATCTTCCAGCCGGCGCGCGCGGCCGAGCTTCGCCGGTTGCGCCGGCTCGATCGCGCCTGCCATGCGTGCCTCGATCTCGGCTTCGACCTGATCGGACAGCTTGTAGCCGTCCGGGCCGAACAGCTTGATGCCGTTGTCCTCGTAGGGATTGTGCGAGGCCGAGATCATGACGCCGAGGTCGCACCTGAGCGAGCGCGTCAGCATGGCGATCGCCGGCGTCGGGATCGGACCGATGATGACCACGTCCATGCCGATCGAGACGAAGCCCGCGGTCAGCGCCGGCTCGACCATGTAGCCCGACAGGCGCGTGTCCTTGCCGATGACGACGGTGTGCCGGTGATCGCCAGTCATAAACTGACGCCCAGCCGCCTGCGCCACCTTGAGGGCGATTTCCGCGGTCATGGGTTCGCGGTTGGCGGTGCCGCGTATGCCGTCGGTGCCGAACAGCTTGCGTGTCATGGCCGTCATCTTAAGCGCAGACCGGTTTGCGGCAAAGCCAGGGCTGATGGGCCGTCACGACCAGGCTTCGGCCGCGCGCCAGATTGCCAGCGCCTGCGCGGTTTCCGCCACGTCGTGCACGCGCAGCAGCTGGACGCCCTGACCGAGGCCGACCAGGCCGAGCGCCAGCGAACCGGGCAGCCGCTGATCGGCCGATTCGCCACGGCTGAGTTTGGCGATCGTGCTCTTGCGGCTGGCGCCGAGCAAGAGCGGTGCGCCGAGGCCATGGAACATCGAAAGGCGCGCCATGATCTCCATGTTATGCGTCACCGTCTTGCCGAAACCGAAGCCGGGATCGAGCACGACATTGTCAGGCGCCATCCCGGCGGCGCCCACCGCCGACAACCGGGCCTCCAGGTAGTCATAGACATCGAGCGGCGCGCAGTCGTAGACCGGGTCCTGCTGCATGGTCGCCGGCTCGCCGCGCTTGTGCATGAGCACGACGGGCGCGCGCCGTCGGACCACGAGAGGCACCGAGGCGGGATCATGCGTCAGCGCGCTGACGTCGTTGACGATGGTGGCGCCTGCGTCGAGCGCCGCCTCCATCACGGCGGAATTGCGCGTGTCGATCGACAACGGAACGCCGCAATCCTTGAGGCCGGCGATGACAGGCACGACGCGCTCCCGCTCCGCCTCGATCGTGACCGGCAGGCCGCCGGGCCGTGTCGACTCGCCGCCGACGTCGAGCATGTCGGCGCCGGCCGCCGCCAGCGCCTTACCGTGCTCGATGGCGCGGGCCGGATCGAGAAACCGACCGCCATCAGAGAAGCTGTCGGGCGTCACGTTGACGATGCCCATCAGGTGCGGCCGATCGAGCGCCAAGCCGGCAAAGGCCGGCCGGCGCCGGCTCAGCCTAGCGAGCGCGCTTTCGATGCGTTCCGCGATCGCGGCGCCTTCGGCCGCGGCCCAGGTTCGGATCTCGCCGACTGCGGCGATCGCGGCAACGATCCGACCGGGCCGACGCACAATCACTTCGGCCCGGGCAAAGCCGTGCGGACCGCCCGCCAGCGGAATGGCCGCCCGATCGGTCGCCAGTCGGGTCAATCCCAGCGGCCGCAGGTAGAGGTTCAGCGCGGTTCCGGAAGCAAGAAGGCCGCGCGGAAGCGCGGCCTCGTGCGTGATCGCAGTCAATTCGACCCGATCGTAAAGCCGGAACCTAGGCGCCGGGCTGCGGCTCCGGCTCCAGTCCGCTGCCGGTGCGCCCGCCGCCATCGGTGGTCGGCACCGAACTGCGCCGTCCGCCGCTCGGCTTGGGCGCGTTGTCGTCGCCGCTGTCGCGGATGATCGGCTCGCCCTTGAGCAGCGCCTTGACCTCGTCGCCGCCCAGCGTCTCGTGCTCGAGCAGCCCCTTGGCGAGCGTGTGCAGATCGTCGATCTTGGCGGACAGGATTTCGCGCGCCCGGCGCTCGCCGTTCTCGACGAGGTTGCGGATCTCCTCGTCGATCACGCGCGCGGTGGCGTCAGAGACGTTCTTGCGTTGGGTCACGGAGTGGCCGAGGAAGACCTCCTCCTCGTTCTCGCTGTAGCGCAGCGGCCCCAGCTTGTCGCTCATGCCCCACTCGGTCACCATCCGGCGCGCCATGTTGGTCGCCTGGTGGATGTCGTTGGCGGCACCCGTCGTGACGTTCTCGAGGCCGAAGATCAGCTCCTCGGCGACGCGGCCGCCGAACATGCTGGCGAGCTTCGCCTCGAGCTCCTTCTTCGACATGCTGTAGCGGTCGCGCTCGGGCAGGTTCATGGTGACGCCGAGCGCGCGGCCGCGCGGAATGATCGTCACCTTGTGCAGCGGGTCGTGGCCCGGCACGTTGAGGCTGACGATGGCGTGGCCGGCCTCGTGATAGGCGGTCAGCCGCTTCTCCTCGTCGCTCATGACCATGGAGCGGCGCTCGGTGCCCATCAGCACCTTGTCCTTGGCGAGCTCGAACTCGACCATGCCGACGACGCGCTTGCCCTTGCGCGCGGCCATCAGCGCCGCCTCGTTGACGAGATTGGCGAGATCGGCGCCCGAGAAGCCGGGCGTGCCGCGCGCGATGGTGCGCGCCTCGACGTCGGGGCCGAGCGGCACCTTGCGCATATGGACCTTGAGGATCTTCTCGCGTCCGAGGATATCCGGGTTGGACACGGTCACCTGGCGATCGAAACGGCCGGGACGCAGCAAGGCCGGATCGAGCACGTCGGGCCGGTTGGTCGCGGCGATCAGGATCACGCCTTCGTTCGATTCGAAGCCGTCCATCTCGACGAGCAGCTGGTTGAGCGTCTGTTCGCGCTCGTCATTGCCGCCGCCGAGGCCGGCGCCGCGGTGACGTCCGACCGCGTCGATTTCGTCGATGAAGATGATGCAGGGCGCGTTCTTCTTGCCCTGCTCGAACATGTCGCGCACGCGGCTGGCGCCAACGCCGACGAACATCTCGACGAAGTCGGAGCCCGAGATGGTGAAGAACGGCACGTTTGCCTCGCCGGCGATGGCGCGCGCGAGCAGCGTCTTGCCGGTGCCGGGCGGGCCGACCAGCAGCACGCCCTTGGGGATCTTGCCGCCGAGGCGCTGGAATTTCTGCGGATCCTTGAGGAAGTCGACGATCTCTTCCAGCTCGCCCTTCGCCTCGTCGATGCCGGCGACGTCGTCGAAGGTGACGCGGCCGACCTTCTCGGTCAGCAGCCGCGCGCGGCTCTTGCCGAAGCCCATGGCCTTGCCGCCGCCCGACTGCATCTGGCGCATGAAGAAAATCCACACGCCGATGAACAGCAGCATCGGGAACCAGGAAATGAGTATGCCGAGCAGGCCGGACATGCCCTCGTCGGGCGGCGCCGCCGAGATGCGCACGCCCTTGCTCTGCAGACGGTCGACCAGGTTCGGATCGTTGGGCGCGTAGGTCGTGAAGGCGCGGCCGTCGGTGAAATGGCCGCTGATATTGTGGCCCTGGATGGTCACTTCGCTGACCTGTCCGCGCTCGACCTCGGCGAGGAAATCCGAGAACGCGCGGCTCATCTGCGGGCTGCGCGTGGACGAACCCTGGAACAGATTGAACAGCGCCACGAGCAGGACGCCGATGATGATCCAGAGCGCCAGGTTCTTGCCGAAGTTATTCACTTAGTTCCGCCTTCCTTCCGCGAGCCGCCCGGAGGCCGCCCGAAGCTTCCGGGGCCGACCTCACCGCAACTCCCATCAGACACCGCTAACTGCCGAACACGCAACCGAAAACTCGGCCGGCCCTAGGGCATGCGCCGGGGCAAATTGCGCCACCAGAAGCGCCGCGGAAGCGGCTGAACGCTGCTCACTCCCCTCGAAGTGGGGGACAGCAAGAACCGCGTCAAGTCCCTTATCCCAAAGGCTTGGTAACGTTGGACGAACTGCCGCAGGGATGGCATGTCTGCGCAGGCCCGATCGGTCGGCCACCAGACGGCGCCATCCGGCCATGCCGAGGGCGCCGACGCGGTAGATGCCGGCCGGAACCGCGGCGGATAGGCGCAGCCGGAAGCGACCGTCCCACGTCACGGTTTCGCCCGGCCGGATCGGCACGTCAGGCGCCATGGCGCCGGCCTCCCGGCAGATCAGCAGGCGTGCGCCGGCACGGGCGCCGCCGGGCCACAGCTGCACGCGGCAGCCGCCGATCGTCCGGGCGGCGAACCGACGCGCGGCGGCGCCCGCGGCAATCGCCTCGTGCAGGCGATCGAGACGCTCGCGCCGCGGCGGATGATGCCCGCCGCCGACGGCGAGCAGGCAGCGCACGACAACGCGCCGCGCCAGCGCCGGCGATGCAGCCGCGAGCGCAGCCACGTCGACTGCGAGGTAGCCGCCTGGATAGGCCATGACGGCGCGCGCCAAGAGCCGCGCCGTCGCCTGCTCGCGGCGCACGCGCTCGCCGCCCGCATCGCCGGCCGAACCGGCCAGCACGTCGGCGCCCAGGCCCAGCTCCTCGAGCGCCGGAAGCAGCGCGCGGACGCGCACGCGGGTATGCAGCGGATCGCGGTTGCTGGGATCGTCGACATGCGGCTGACCGGCGGCCTCGAGCGTCGCCGCGAGGCGCGCCTTGGGCACGCCGAGCAGGGGCCGAAGCAGATGCAGGTCAGCCAGCTCGACGATCGACGCCATGGCGCCCAGCCCATCGGCGCCGCTGCCGCGCGCGCGCCGGATCAACACGGTTTCGGCCTGATCCCCCTGGTGATGCGCGAGCAGCAGATGGAGCACACCGTGATCGCGACACCACTCGACCATCAGGCCATAGCGTGCCGCCCGGGCACGTGCCTGGATTCCCGTGCGCGGTTTGTCGCCCGGCCAGACCAGGATGGTCGCGTCGATGGCGCGCGCCTCGAGCCAGCGGGCCACGGTGTGCGCCTCAGCGGCGGACTCGACTCGAAGGCCGTGATCGACGATCAGCGCGCGCAGCCGGCCGCGTCGATCACGGACCCAGCGCTCGGCCAAAATGGCGAGCGCCATGCTGTCGGCGCCGCCGGACACGGCGACGGCGAGCTCCGGCCGCGGCTCGAACGGCCCGACGCGGGCCATCAGATCGTCGAATTCCTCGGAGGTGATTGCCGCGCGTGCCGGTTGGCCGCGACCGGCAGGCCCGGACGGTCCATGGCGGGGGCGCGTGGGCCGCACGCCGGCGATGGCCGGCATGGGATCGGTCTACCTGCAGTTCAGGCGCTGACGCTCGCGCGCAGCGCGGTCCCGCAGGTTTTGCAAGGTCTGACCATCGCCGGGAAAGCGCTGATCGAAGCCCTGGAGTGCCTTGCACGCCTCGGAGCCCTGATTGAGCGCGGCAAGCGCCATCCCCAGCTTGAGCACGCTATCCGGCGCCTTCGCGTCCTTGGGAAACTTCTTGTATCCTTCGGCAAATTCGACCGCCGCCTTCTCGAACTCCTTGCGCGCATAGTGGGTCTCGCCGAGCCAATACTGCGCGTTGCCGGCGAGCGCATGGGTCGGATGGGCCTTGAGGAAAGCGCGGAACGCGCGCTCCGCGCCTTCGTAGTCGCGCTGGCGCGCGAGAATGTCGAAGGCGTACTTGTACTGCTCGTCGGGCGAACCCGGCGGCAACGACGCCTGCTGCTGCGCCGGAGGCGGTGTGGGCGGTGGATCGGTCGGCACCTGGCCGGGACGCAGCGTGCCGAGGACGCCTTCGGCCGAGGCCGGCTGGTTCGGATTCTGCCCGGCCCCGCCGCCCGGGCGAGCCGGCGACAGCGCGGGCCGTTGCGCCTGGCCTTGAGGCGGCGTCTGGCTCTGCGCCTGGGCCTGCGCCTGGGCCGAACCCTGGGCAGCGGCCGAGCCGCCGCCCTGCTCGAGCGCCCGCAGGCGGAAATCGACATCGCTTACGAGCTTGTCCAGCCGGGAGCGCAGCTGATCGAGACCGTGGCCGATCTCCTCGACCTTGCCGGTCAGAGCGCGGAGCTCGCCTTCGAACTGGGAAAAGCGGACCTCGGTCTGTGCAGCGAAGTTGGTGTCGACCTGGCCCGAGCCGATCGCACCCGGCGCCATCGGCGCCGCCGTCGGCGCGCCGCCGCGATAAACCTGACGCTGCAACGTGATCAGTTCGCGCTCCATGCGCTCCAGGCGGTCGATAAGATGGGAAGTGTCGACCGATTGGGCGTGAGCCGCCTCCAAACAGAGGAAGGCGCCGGCCAGCCCGAGCAACGCCAACCGCCACACCCGAGTAACAAAGCATGATGCGCGCGAGTCCACGACTGCACTCCTCGTCATCTCAATCGAGCCATGCCGGCGAGCACGCGACCGACGGCGCACGAGAATCCGGGCACCCAAAAAGGCGCACCCGCCAGGCCGTTCCATCGCCGTCCGCGACGCGATGGCTCGACCTGTTGCAGGCCGGCGCTGTTGGCCGCCTGCAGCTGCCATCGATCATTATGGGCCATCGAACAAGGCACGCAAAGCCTTCCCCAAACCGCGCATTTGGGTCATCCACGCCAAGCCTGGGCCGAGAATACGGCAAAAGCGGGGCTGACCGGGAGGATCCGGGGCCGATGTGGTGCAGCAATGGCAAAGGCCGCCAAGCCCACGGGCTGGCGGCCTTTGTCGACGCTGCGCACCGACGCGGCGGGCGGCCGAAACCGCCCGACCGACGTCAGTCGCGAATGCCTCGAACCCGACTCGCTCAGTGCGTCAGTTGACGACCGACACGCCGCGGCGGTTTTGCGACCACGCAGCCTCGTTCGAACCAAGCACGGCCGGACGCTCCTTGCCGTAGCTGATGGTGCGTACGCGATTGGCGTTGATGCCGAGGGCAACGAGATAGTTCTTCACCGCGGTCGCGCGGCGCTCGCCGAGCGCCAGGTTGTATTCGCGCGTGCCGCGCTCATCGCAATGGCCTTCGACCGTGAGCGTGACGTTAGGGTAGGTCTTCAGCCAAGCGGCCTGCTTCTGCAGAACCTGCTGACCGGCCGGCTTGACGTCGTACTTGTCGAAGTCGAAGAAGACGCGATCGCCGACGTTGACGACGAGGTCTTCCTGCGAGCCCGGGACTGGGCCGGTCCGGGTCTGCGTAGCCGTACCAGTGCCGGTACCTGCTCCGGTTCCGCCCGTGCTGCCCGTCCCGGTGGGCGTGGTTTCGCAGGCGGCGAGCAGCAGCGCAGCCGCAGCCAGGCACAGAATCTTGACGCGCATTTCTTGTAGCTCCTTCCGGGGAGTTTTTGGTGACTGGTTGATGACCAAGCCGCTGACGACTTCCGTCAACGATTTGAATGGTCTACCTGACAAATCTTGCGACGCGGCGGCCGCCGTTTCGGGCCAACGCCAACGGCTTGAGTGACCGGGAATATAATGGCCACCCCCGGGGGAATCAAGCGGAACCGAAGCCGAATCCAGCGTCAAACAACGACTTCGCATCGCTTTCGTCCTATTGCAACGTGGTGGGCGACCACGCCGGATCGGATGCATCAGTCGGGGTCACTACCTCCCGGAGGTTGAATCCGGTGAGGTCGATCGAGAATAGTCGGCTGGTCGCTCCCCTGCCCTGCGCGTCGCCCGGCGTCTGCCGGAAGAACATCAGCACGCGGCCGTTGGGCGCCCAGGTCGGCGCCTCGTCGAGATAGCTTTCGGTCAACAGCCGCTCGCCGCTGCCATTGGGTCGCATGACCCCGATGAAGAAGCGGTTCTGGTGGAACTTCGTGAAGGCGACCAGATCGCCGCGCGGCGACCAGACCGGCGTCGCGTAGCGGCCGTCGCCGAAGCTGATGCGCTGCACGTTGCTGCCATCCGCTTCCATGACGTAGAGCTGCTGCGTGCCGCCGCGGTCCGAGTTGAACACGATCTTCTTGCCATCCGGGGCAAAGCACGGCGAGGTGTCGATCGATGGATGGTCGGTCAGGCGCGTCACCTTCCGCGTGCGCAGATCCATCGTGTAGATGTCGGAATTGCCGTTCTGCGCGAGCGACATGATCACGCGATTGCCTTCCGGCGAGAAGCGCGGCGCGAACGTCATGCCTGGAAAGTCGCCCAAGACCTCCTGCTGGCCCGTGTCGATGTTGAACAGGTAGACGCGCGGCCGGTCGTTGAAATAGGCCATGTAGGTGATTTCCTGCGTCGTCGGCGAGAAGCGCGGCGTCAGCACCAGCACGCGCCCGTCGGTCAGGAACTTATGATTGGCGCCGTCCTGGTCCATGATCGCCAGCCGCTTGACGCGGCGGTTCTGCGGTCCCGACTCGCCGATATAGACGATGCGGGTCTGGAAATAGCCCTCCTCGCCGGTGATGCGCTTGTAGATCTCGTCGGCGATGCGGTGTGCGAGCAGGCGCCAGTTCGAGGCCGGCGTGGCCAGGCGCAATCCGTGCATCTGCTCGCCGGCGAGCACGTCCCACAGACGGAACTCGGCGCGCACGCTGCCGTCCGCCTGCTTCTCGATCTGACCGGTCACCAGGCCCTGCGCATTGATCGCGCGCCAGTCGGCAAACCGCGGAATGTTGCGCAGCTGCTCGGGCGTCTGAATGAAGGCACGCTTGTCGAGCGGGCGGAACAGACCGGAGCGTTCGAGGTCCGCCGCGACGACCTGTGCAATCTCCTGGCCAAGGCCGGCCTCGCCGGGCGTCGCCGGGAAGAAATCCGTGATCGCGATCGGCAGTGGCTCGACTTTGCCCTTGTTGATGTCGATGCGCAGCTCGGCGCGCGCTGCACTGGTTGCCAGTGCGAAAGCCGCAAGCGCGGTAGCCACAAAGCGCACGAGGCGAGTTCCGCTGGAATCGGCGCGGTCGGCATTTGTCATGGTCATGTGATCAGCCCAGCATGTCCTTGGGGTTGAAGGTCAGGATGAAGGTCTTCCAGAGATCGTACTTTTCGAGCGGCAGCCTGAGCGGGTTGCAGCGCGGGTTGAGAACGGCGCGCACCGCACTCTCGGCGGCGGCGCGATAGAACGGGTCTGCCATGCGCGCCTGGTCGGTGACGCGCGCCTCGCGCACGGTCGCGTCGGGGTTCATCGCGACTTGGATCTCGACGATGAGATTGGCGGCGTCCCTTGCGCCGACCGGCACGTTCCAGCAGCTCGAGATCTGCTGGCGGATGGCATCGAGCTCGCTCATCGACAGCGCCTGATTGGGATTGTGCGGCAGGCGTGACGCCTGCTGCTGCTGTTGTTGCGGCTGAGGCGCCGGCGGCGGCGCAGCCTGTTGCCGCGCCGGCGGCTGCTGATCTTGCTTCGGCTGCTGCTGCTTCAACTTGGCAACGTTCTTCAACACCGAATCGAGCGGATCGGCCGGCGGCTCTGGCTTTTTCGTCGGCTTAGGCTCGGGCTTCGGAGCCTCGACGCGGCGCGGTGGCGGTGGTGGCGGCGGCGCCGGTGGCGGCGGCGCTGGCGGAGGAGGAGGCGGTGGCGGTGGCGGTGGCGGTGGC